>DASQPA010000193.1:0-11804 GCA_035644215.1 Thermoanaerobaculia bacterium | reverse complement strand
GCGGCGGGAACGCCGCTCAGCGTCAGCGCCGCGGACGAGATGTTCAACGTCTTCTATTACGGCCGGGGCGAGTCGCGCGACCTCGCCCTGCACATGTACCTGGAGTCCGGCAAGCGGATTTGGAAGACCTTCCGGCAGGTGCTGGAGTGGCATTTCGGGGACCTCGCGCGGGTCGGCTCCCTGCTCGATTTCGCCGCCGGCTACGGCCGGGTGAGCCGCTTCCTCCTCGACGACCTGCCCGCCGAACGGGTCTGGATCTCCGAGATCGACGCCGGGGCGGTGCGCTTCCAGGAGGCGACGTTCGGGGTGCACGGCCTGCTCTCGGCCGCCGATCCCGAGGCGTTCTCGCCGGGTCGGAAATTCTCCTCGATCCTCGTCTCCTCGCTCTTCACCCATCTGCCCGAGCCGCGTTTCCGCGCCTGGCTCGCCAAGCTGTTGGGGCTCGTCGAGGACGGCGGCCTGCTCGCCTTCAGCATCCATGACACCCAGCTCCTGCCCGACGCCGGCGAGGCGCCTTTCGTCTTCCGGGAGCTTTCCGAGAGCGGCTCCCTGTCGACCGCCGAGTACGGCTCGGCCTGGGCGACGGAGGGCTTCGTCCGGGCGAGCCTCGCCGCCCTCGCGCCGGAAGGCGGGCTCTCCGTCGAGCGCATTCCGCGCGGTCTCGCGAGCTATCAGGATCTCTACGTCGTGAGCCGGGGAGCGCCGCGACGGCCTGCCACCGTGCCCGACCTGGCCCCCCTCCGCGGCGGCGCCGACGGTTTCGTCGAGAGCTGTCACCTGAGCGCCGGGAGGACCCTGGCGGTCGGCGGCTGGGTGACCGATCGATCGACCCGGCAGCCGGTCCAGGAGATCCAGGTCTACCTCGACGGCCGGCTTGCCGTTCGTTCCGCCACGCTCTCCGACCGGCCCGAGGTCGCGGACGTCTTTCCCGGCGACGCGGCGGGTGGGCAGGGATGGCACCTCGAAATCCCGCTGCCGCGCCGCTTCGACACCGCCGCCCTGCGCCTCGTCGCAGTCGGCGCGGACGGCTTCTCGTCCTGTCTCCTGGAGACGACGGTGCTGGCGCTCGTGGCCCGGGTCGCGCTCTTCCGTGGCCTGAGCCTCGAGCGGGAGATCCTCGACCTGCGCGAGGCGCAGGGGCGCCTGGCGCGAGACCACGAGGAGCGTCTCGCCGAGCTCGCCACCACCCGGGTCGAGAAAGAGGAGTGGAGCCGGCGCGCCGGCGCGCTCGAGACCCGGATCGCGGCGATGCGGGCCAGCCGCTTCTGGCAGCTCCGGGACCGCTGGTTTGCCCTCAAGCGCCGGTTGCGGCTGACGACGGAAGCGTAGAACGAAAAAGAGCCCCGCCGTGAAGCGGGGCTCTCGTTTTCCGGCATCTCTTCCGGCGCTTGGCCGGTCGTTACGGGTAGAGGCAGGCCCCGCCCAGGGAGACGTGCTTGACCCAGAAATAGCGGTCCGCGACGCCGAAGCTCCCCTGCATCCCGTTGTTGGGGGGATAGCAGGAAGGGTTGACCTTGCGCGCCCACATCTGGATCGTCTCGGTGTTGTTCGGATCGGCGAACGTCGCCGTGCTCCCGAAGATGTAGGCCCCGTCGGCGTAGGGGGCCACCGCGAGCTGGCGCCCGCCCCCGTCCGTAAACGCGGAGGTGGCAAAGAAGGCGGTCTCGAAAGCGAGTTGCGCCCAGGTCGGCCCCGAGCTCACTCCGGTGAGCTTCAAGTACCCTTCATAGGTCTGGCTGTAGGAACCGAACGTCGGGTTGGGCGGGATGGTCCCTTCGAGGAGCTTGGTCCACTTGCCGCAGGCCGTGTCCAGGGCTGCCGGGTCCGGCTGGGTCCCGGTCGTCGCGCTGTCGACGGTCACCGCGGTCGTCGACGTCTGCATGACTTTGTAAGAGCCGGCCGGGAAGGAGACGAACTCGACGTTGCGGAACTGGAACGTCGTCGAGTTGCCCCCGGTGATGACCTCGAGGGTCAAGGTGTGGTTCCCCGCCGGGACGTCGGGAATGACGGCGAGCACGTTGACCGCGTCGTAGAGCACCGGCGGCACGGCGACCACGGTGACGGGCAGCTGGCGGACGCCGTCGAGGAAGGGTGCGACGGAGATCGGCTGCAGGGACGTCCCGGAGTTGATCTGGAAATAGCCCTGCACGACGAGGTCGAGCGACTCGGTGGTGGTGAAGGACAGCGTGTCGGTGACCGGCTTCATGAAGAGGTTGGCGAGCGTCAGCGTCCCCCCGTTCGTGGTCTTGAGGCTGGGGTAGGTCGTCGGTACCCCGGAAGCCGTGATGTAGACGTTGCCGAGCGAGAGGGTACCGGAATCGACGAGGCGTGCCTGGACGGAGAACGAGTGGTTGCCGGCCGCCACATTCTGCGCCGTCGAGGCGAAGACGTCGACCTGCGGGTAGACACCGCGCAGCCGTCGCGTGTACCAGGCCACCGGCGATCCGTCGACGAGGAGCTGGACTTCGTAGCGGGCTCCCGCCGCGGCGGTGGCGCTGCCGATCGTGACCTGGGCGCGGAGCAGCGCGTTGAAGCTCCCGGTGGCGCGCAGGTTTTGCCCGCTGAGCGGCGGATCCTGGCAGCCGGTCTCGATGACGGTCCAGGCCGTCGACGGCCCGGACAGGGAGATCGGGGGAAGCGTCGGCCCGGTCTGGAAAATGTCCTCGGTAAACGGCCAGGCGCTGGCGGAGAGGTTGTTGTGGCCGGCGCTCTGGCAGTGGGTCCCGCTGCATTGGGCCGCAGCGCGATCGGGGCTCGCGACGACGAGCGTACCGAGGAAGAGCAGGGTGAAGCCGAAATAACGAATGGAACCGTGCATGGAGTCTCCTTTTCGGTCAAGCCATACTGACTTCGCCGAGGCTAGCAGGCGGGCGCCGTGGCCCGCTATCAAAATACGGCGCAGGGAAAAAGGAGATCGGGCGACGAAGATGAAAAAAGGGGCCCGCGTACCGCGGAGCCCCCTTGCGATCAGACTCAGATCAGCGTGCGATGCTTCTAGTGCGACACGCCGTTGACGACGATGTTGTCGACCTGCACGCCGCAGGCATGACCCGGCCGGACGTCGGTGCAGATTCCACCGGCGTCCTGGGTGTACTCGAAGCGGAGCTGGACCGTGCTGCCGGCCATGCCGGGCAGCCGCAGGTGCACGTGCTGGACCCCGTGCGAGTCGCCGGCCCAGGCCGACATGTCCTGGAAGTAGGCGGCGTTGCCGTTGCGCGGGAAGTGCTTCGGCGAGCCCAGGACGTTCCCGGTGGTGAACGCGTCCTGGAAGGCTTCGAGCTGCTCCGAACGGAGGATCCGACCCGGGGTCAGGTCGGTGATCCGCAGGAGGAAGCCGTCGTAGGCCAGGATGTTGAAATTCGGGTCATCCTCGGTGTCGTAGCAGACGTCGAAGTCCACGGTGACGTAATCGGTGGTGGCCGGAACGTTGAATGCTGGGCTGAACAGCCGCTCGAAGCGGGTGTTGGTCGGACCGTCGTTGGCGTTCTGGTGGAAGGCGGCGTTCGACGTCGTGCCGCAGAAGGTCGAGTTGGTCGTCCAGGGCACCGTGTTGGAGCCGCCGGCGTGCACGGTGGTCCAGCCGGCCGGCAGGAGGCCCGGCGCGACGCTGTTGAAGTTCTCGGCGAAGAGGGGGCTGACCACCGGCGAGCCGGTGAACAGGGTGTAGAGGAGCGTCACGTCCCGCTGCTTGCTGGCGCGGACGGTCAAGACGAGCTCGATCGGCGTGCCGGCGACGAAGCTCGGCGAGACGTGGAGGACGAAGTCCTTCTTGTTGGTCGAGGTGTCGCCGGGCTCCATGTTCGGGTAGGGCGACTGGTCCTGCGTCACGGTCACGCCCGCGGTCGTCGTCGACAGGATCGCGGTCGTACCGTTGACCTTGTCGGCGTTGAGCGGGTTGGTGACGTAGTTGCGCAGGGTCAGCTTGAGGTTGACGGTCTCGCCGGGATCGACGAAGCCGTTGTGGCCGCTGTCGGTCGCCACCACGCTGGAAATGCTGAGCGGCGCGCTGGGGATCGCCTGGCTGACGGCGCTCCCGCCGTTGCCCTGCTCCGGCACGCGCCGGAAGAGGACGTCGGGCACCGTCATGTTGGCCGAGGTGGGCTGCCCGTCGGCGAAGCCCAGGGGCGGCCGCGAGGCGACGGCGAAGGCGGAGAACAGCTCGCCGCCCTGCGCCACGGCCTGGCTGTAGTCGCCCAGGTTCGGCTGGCCGGTGTCGTTGCCCCAGCCGGCCTGGAAGGGGCGGCTGGTCAGGGGAGTGGGGGGGCTCCAGTGGGTACCGCCGTCGTCGGAGAAGGTGGCGGTCGTCTCCGTGCGATCGCCGCTCGCGTCCAGTCCCTGGTCGTAGTAGAAGACCCAGATGCGGCCGGTGTTCGAGTCGACGGTCACCCAGGGGAACCACTGGGCGCGGTCGTCACCGGGCCGGCTGTCGAGGAGGAGCGGCAGGGAGAAGGTCGCGCCGTGGTCGGTCGAGCGCTGGAAGACCACGTCGGCGCCGTCCTGGTTGTTGTTGTTGCTGTAGACGACGTAGATGTTGCCGGAGCGTGGTCCGTTGGAGTTGTCGACCGCCATCCCCGGAGAGGTGTTGATGCGGTCGTTGCCGAGGACCTGGTCCATGGTGAAGAACTCGGCCGAGAGGTTGACCGGGGCGCTCCAGGTGGCGCCGTTGTCGGTCGAGCGCGAGAAGCCGGTGATGTTGCCGTTACCGAAGAAGGTCCCGGGGAACGGGAAGCGGCGCCAGGCGACGTAGGCTTCGTTCGAGCCGTGGCCGGCAAAGCGCGGGATCGAGGCCTGGCCGTCGTCGGCGGTGGCGGCGACGATCGCCCGCGTCGACCAGGTCGGCGGGGTGGCGGTCAGGACGTTGTCGGAGTAGGTGGTCGCGATCTCGACCCCACCGGCGGCGAACGGAGTGAAGTTCGACCAGCTCATGAGGACCCGGCCGGTGTCGGGGTCGACGTCCATGAACTCCTTGTCCGCCGCGTCACGCGGGGCGCCGGTGCCGGTCACCGCGCCGTTGGGGTTGGTGGCCGACGTCACCTCGAAGGGACCCTGCCAGGTGTGGCCGCAGTCCGTCGAGCGGTGGATGCCCATGGTCTGGGCGGCGGTCGTGGCGGAGAACTTCTTGACCTCGATCGAGGCATAGACGAAGTTGCAGGCCCCCATGTACTTGACCTCGGGGTCGCCGAAGACGCGGGGGAACCGGTTGGCGCCGATCAGGTCGGTTCCCGGCGAAGGGAGCTGGCCGCCGTCGACGAAGGTCACGCCGCCGTCGTCCGAGTACATGACGCCGGAGACCGACTGCGGATTGAGGGCGAAGCCGCGGGTGTCGTTGTAGCCGATCACCACGTGGTTGCCGGTCGCGTCGACGGCGATCGAGACCTCGGCCTGGCCACCGGCCGGACCGTCCTCATCCTCGCCTTCGCAGTCCGGCTCGTTGCCGCAGCCGCCGTCCGCGGCGCCCTTGACGACGAGGTGGTTGCCCGTCGCCGATTCGATGGCGGCGCGGGCGCGGGACGCGAGTTGGCCCATGGCGGACATGCGGTTTTCGCGGGTTTTCGCGGATGGTGCCGTTTTGGCCCAGGCGCCAAGGGGGAGCCCCAAGAGCGCGAGGATGCCGACCAGCAGGGCTAGGTGGCGCAGACGAATTCTCGACACATGCATACGATTTCCTCCTGAGTTCACGGACAGTGAAGCGGGACCTTCGATACGGGAAGCATTGTAAAGCAGGCGAGGCCCTTCGGAACCAAATTTGGATCACCTTTCTTACTTTAGCGGCCAGGAGAGATCGAAGCCATACAACCGCGGACACCTTACGAATGGCTCTTTAGCGCCGGATCTCGCTGGAAAGTGCAAATGCCGATGCCCGGGGATGGGACATCTAGACAACCTTGAATAAGGTGATCTTATAATTCATCGATCGGTGGCGTGACGGTTCAATCGAGCGATAGCCTGCTCCCGCGTCCGCACCGTGCCGTCGACCTGCGCTGCGCGCAGGGTGGCAAGGGCCCGTCCCACCTCCGGCCCCGGGGGGATCCCGAGGATCTCCTGGACCTCGGCGCCGGAGAGGAGGCGGGGTGGATCGACGATCGCCGCGCCCTCGGCGAGGGCTAGCTGGACGAGCGGCCCGAGGGCCTGCCGCCAGGCCGGCTCCTCCCCGCGCGCGACCGCCCGGACCCCCAGGTGGCAGACGGCGGCCGGCCAGTCGGGGCCGGCCTGGTGGAGGAAGCGGCGGCGGTCGAGCCCGTCCCCCGAGCTTCCCGGCATCCCCGGCAGGTCCGGCGTGGCGAGGAGCGCCGCCACCCGGGTGGCGGTCTTGGGGGAGAGGTAGCCGGCGTCGCGGAAGCGTTCGAGGAGGAGGCCGGGCTCGCCGGGCAGGTGGGCGAAGAGGCTGGCGAAGCGGATGTCGCGGGCCGCGCGGGTGTCCACGGCCTCTGCCGCCTCCGCAGAGAGCTCGCGGAGCGCCCGGATGCAGCCGGGGAGGGCCTCGATCTCGCGGATCGCCCCCGGCGTGCCGTCCCCCCCGGCATCCCCTGCCGGTCCCGGCTCTCCCGGGCGGCCGAGCCAGAGGCCGGGGTAGAGGTCGAGGGTGGCGAGGAGGGCCAGGCCGCGGTGGGCCTCCTCGTGGGCGAAGATCCTCTCCAATTCGTCGCGCACCCGCTCGGCCGCCACCAGGGCGACCCCCGGCGCGCTCGCCCGTGCCAGGGCGAGGGTGGCCGGCCCGGCGGCGAAGCCGGGGAGTTGGAGAGAGAGGCGGGGGAGGCGCAGGACGCGCAGGGGATCGCCGGTGAAGCTCGCCCCGGTGGTGGCGCGAAGCACCCGCCGGCCGAGGTCGGCGAGGCCGGAGAAGGGGTCTGAGATCATCTCCTCGCGCGGTGAGTAGGCGAAAGAGTTGACCGTGAAGTCGCGCCGCGCCAGGTCGTCGTACAGGCTCATCTCTCCGCGGTCCCAGAGGTCGAGCACGAAATCCCGGCCGACCAGCCGGTAGGCGGCGAACTCCTTGCCGCCCAGGGCAACGAAGCGGGCCGCCACCGCCGCCGCCACCGCCGCCGCGATCTCCCGTCCGTGCCCGGCGACCACGGCGTCCAGGTCGTAGGAGGAGAGCCCGAGCAGCCGGTCGCGCAGGGCGCCCCCCACCAGATGGCAGGGCACCCCCTCCGCCGCGGCGGCGGCGAGGAGAGCCTGGACCGCCGGGTGGTGGGCGAGGACCTGGAAGGCGGGGAGAGGCTGGCGGTGGGACATGGGGGCTCGCGGTAGACCGCTTCTACACTACCGCACGAGGCGGTGTCGCAGTGGACAAGCAGGGCACCTTCCTCTATATATGGAGGCTCTATGAAGAAGGTTGAAAACGAGATGCGCGCAGAGTACAAGCGCTCCGACTTCGAAAAGTTGGAGCGAGGCAAGTTTTACAAGGAACTTGCGAAGGGCACCTCTGTGGCGTTCATCGAGCCGGAACGCCGCTCGAAGACGTGACCTCCCCGGCAGAGACGAAGGGGCTGCGCCGCCGCCTGCGGCTCGAAGGAGGGGTGGGCGCGCTCGCCCTGGGCCTCTTCGTCTATGGCTTCGGCGAGGAGCTCTGGTTCCGTTTCCTCCCCGCCTACCTGCGGACGCTCGGCGCCTCGGCCTTCCTGGTCGGGGCCTTCGGCACCGCCAAAGACCTGCTCGACGCCGCCTACGCCTACCCCGGCGGGGTCTTGACCGACCGCCTGGGCAGCCGCCGCGCCCTGCTCCTCTTCGGCGTCCTCACCGTGGCCGGCTTCGTCCTCTACCTGGTCCACCCCTCGGTGCCGATCGTTTTCCTTGGGCTCCTCCTGGTCATGGCCTGGCAGTCGCTCGGCCTGCCCGCCACCTTCACCCTGATCCGCGAGGAGCTGGCCGGCTCGGGGCGGTTGGTCGCCTTCACCGTGCAGTCGGTGGTCAAGCGCCTCCCCATCGTCCTCGCGCCTCCCCTGGGCGGCTACCTGATCGGCCGGCTGGGCATGGTGCGCGGCATGCGGGTGGGGTTCGGCGCCTCGATCCTCCTTGGCCTCACGATGCTCGCCCTCCTCTCCCGGGCCTTCCGCGGCACGCCGCCCCCGCCGCCTGCCGGGACGGCCGCCGATCCCGCCGGGAGCCCGCGCCGCCGGGTGCGTCTCCATCCGACTCTGCGCCAGCTGCTCGTCGCCGACTGCCTGATCCGTCTCTGCGAGGGGCTGCCGGACGTCTTCCTCGTCGTCTGGGCGCTGGAGGTCGCGCACACCTCCGCGGCCCGCTTCGGACTCCTCACCTCGGTGCTCATGATCACGGCGATCCTCTCCTACCTGCCGGCCGCCCTCCTCGCCGAACGGGCGGAGAAGAAGCCCTGGGTGGTCCTCACCTACCTCTTCTTCACCCTTTTCCCTCTGGCCGTGGTGCTGGCGCACTCCTTCGTCGCCCTGGCGGCGGCCTTCGTGATCGGGGGCTTGCGGGAGATCGGCGAGCCGGCGCGAAAATCGCTCATCGTCGACCTCGCCGTCGACGATCCGGGGCGGACGGTCGGCCTCTACTATGCGATCCGCGGCTTCGCGGTGGCCGGCGCCGCGACGATCGGCGGCGCCCTGTGGACGATCCGCCCCAGCCTGACTTTCTTCGTCGCGGCGGCCCTGGGCGCCCTCGGCACCCTCTGGGCCGCCGTGGCGCTGCCGTCCCATCCCGCTCTTCCGAAGGAGGCTGCGTCCTGAGAACCCTCGCCGTGGCTTACGGCTGAGCGATCTCCGTACACAGGCTGCCGAGATCGTGATTCCCGGCGATCGTGTCGCGATGGAACGTCACCGCGATCGGATAGCCGATGTGCTGGTAGCCCACCGGGCTCAGGTGCACGAACGTGGACAGCGACTTGGACAGTGACTGGGTGAGGACGGCCAGACCCTGCAGGTTCACGTTCGGTTCCAACAGCTTGACGGCGGCCGGCGGCACCGTGGGCACGAGGTCTTCGGTGTTGAAGATCCGCCAGGTCGTCAGCGGGGTCGCGTCGAATTTCGCCGCGAACGGCGCATCGCCGGTGCGCGGGCCGCAGAAGGTGTAGGAGATCGGTCGGGCGCCGAACTGCGCCGCGATCCCGGCCGCGGCCATGTGCGCCACCGCCGCCCCCAGGCTGTGCCCGGTGACGAAGATCGACTGCGCCGCGCCGCCGCCATGGGCCGCGATCGCCTGCTGGATCGGCGGACCGAGCTCGTCGTAGAGCAGCTTGAAGCCGAGGGTGGTGTGGCCCCAGGGCTGGCCGCCGGGCTGGAAGTCCACCGGCTGGGCGGTGAAATCGTCGAACCATTCGAGCGGCGTCCGGGTCCCGCGGAGGACCACGTAGACGTCGTTCCCTTTGATGGCGACGAAACCGAAAGGCACCGGCTGGAGCAGATGCTCCAGCACTTCGGAGAAAGGTTTGAGCTTCCAGATCTCCCGGACCGAGAGTCGGGCGAGGACGGCATACCCGGCGGGCGGGGTCCACGCCGCTCCCTTGTCGAGCTGGTCGTACGCCGATTGGACCAATCGGCCGAGCTCCTGAGCGCGAGCGAGGGCGAAGGCATCCGGGTATCTGTATTTCATGGGGTCCTCCTGTCTGGGCCGAGATCCATTCTTGGTCTTGGGCGCCGCGCCTCCCGTCGTTGTTACCGCCGACCCTTCTAAACCTGAGCGGATGCGCCGCCATCCCCCGGCCCGAGAATTGCTTTCCGCTCCGATCGACACTAAACTACCACTTCAAGAACATGGCCCTAACTACCGACGACGTAAGGAAGATCGCCACCCTCGCCCGCCTCCGTCTCAGCCCGGAGGAGGAGCGGCTCTTCGCGGATCAGTTGGGCAAGATCGTCGACTATATCGATCAGCTGCAGAAATACGAGATCGAGGAGGGGGAGGCGGGCAGCCCCTTCCTGGCCGGCGAGCACGAGGCGCACGAGGCAATAGACGAGATCCGCCCCTGCCTGCCACGCGCCGAGTTCCTCGCCAACGCCCCGGCCGCCCTCGACGGATTCCTTCTGGTCCCCGAGATCAAGGGGAGCGACCACCATGGGGAATGAGCCGAATGAGCTCTGGGAGCTCCCCGCCGAGGAGGTGGCGCGGCAGGTCCGGGCGGGGGAGCGGTCGGCGGTCGCGGTGACCGAGGCGGCCCTGGCGCGGACGGCGCGGGTCGAGCCGCTCCTTGCAGCCTATCTCGCCCTCTATCCCGACGCGGCGCGAGCGCGGGCGGCGGAGATCGACGCCCGGGTGGCGGCGGGGGAGGACCCCGGGCCGCTCGCCGGGGTGCCGGTGGCGCTCAAGGACAACCTGAACGTCCAAGGCTTTCCTGTCACCTGCGGCTCGAAGATCCTGCAAGGCTACGTCGCTCCCTACACCGCGACCGCCGTGGCGCGCCTCCTGGCCGCCGGCGCCGTGATCCTCGGGCGGGCCAACATGGACGAGTTCGCCATGGGCTCCTCGTGTGAGAACTCGGCCTTCCAGAAGACCCGGAACCCCTGGGACCTGCGGGCCGTGCCGGGCGGCTCCTCCGGCGGGCCGGCCGCGGCGGTGGCGGCGGGGAGCGTCGCCCTCGCCCTGGGCTCCGACACCGGCGGCTCCATCCGCCAGCCCGCCGCCCTCTGCGGGGTGGTGGGGGTGAAACCCACCTGGAGCCGGGTGTCGCGCTACGGGCTCGTCGCCTTTGCCTCCTCGACCGACCAGATCGGGCCGCTCGCCCGCACCGTGCGCGACGCGGCGCTCACCCTTCGGGTCTTGGCCGGCGCCGATCCCAACGACGCCACCAGCTCGCTCCTCCCGGTCGACGACTACCTGGAAGGGATCGAGGCGGGCATCGCGGGCCTGAAAATCGGGGTGATCCAAGAGATCGACGACTCCGGCCTGCCGGAGGCGGCGCGGCGCTCCTTCCGGGAGTCGCTCGACCGCCTGGTCGCCGCCGGGGCCGAAATCGTTCCGGTGTCGGTCCCCACGGTCGACGCGGCGGTCGCCGTCTACTACGTGATCGCCACCTCGGAGGCGAGCGCCAACCTGGCGCGCTTCGACGGCGTGCGCTACGGCCGGCGCTCCCAGGAGGCGGAGAGCCTCGCCGACCTCTACCTCGACAGCCGGAGCGAGGGCTTCGGCCCCGAGGTCAAGCGCCGCATCATGCTCGGCACCTTCGCCCTCTCCTCCGGCTACTACGACGCCTACTACGGCCGCGCCAAAGCCGTTCTCGACCGCATGCGGCGGGAGCTCGAACGGGCTCTAGGAGACGTCGACGTGATCGCGACTCCGACCACCCCGGGGGCCGCCTTCCGGCTCGGCGAGAAGGCCGACGACCCGCTCGCCATGTATCTTTCAGACGTCTACACCACCCCGGCGAGCCTGACCGGCCTGCCCGCCATCGCCGTCCCCTCGGGCGCCGACGACGCAGGGCTGCCGCTGTCGCTCCAGCTCACCGCCCGGGCCTTTGACGAGGCGACGATGTTCCGCGTCGCCCGCGCCTTCGAGCGCGAAGTCGGCTGGCAGGTGGCGCCCCGTTTTGTTGGCGCCATGGGCGCGACTGGCGCGGAGGCCTCCCCCTGAGACCGAGCGGCCGTCCTCCCGGCTCCGGTCCCGGCGGTCCTCCTGGGGATCGCGGCGGGCTCCGGCTCGCGATCCTCCTGCTCGCTGCGCTCCTGGTCTCCTTCGCCCACCCGCTGTCGTCTCCCGCGGCTCCCGCTCCGGCCGCCTTGCCGGTTCTCGCCTCTCCCGACCGCGCCAACGTCAGCGTCTCGGTGGGAGACGGGCAGGTCGCGATCCTGACCGAGGAGCCCGCGCTCTTCCTGGAGGTCCAGGCGTCGCGCGGCGACAGCCTGACC
>DASQPA010000192.1:0-6329 GCA_035644215.1 Thermoanaerobaculia bacterium | reverse complement strand
GCCGTACCGCCAGGCGCCGAGATCTACCAGCCGCAGCTCTCCTATCTCCTCATCGACGAAAAGCGGCTGCGCCCCGAAGAGCTGGCCCGGCCCGGCAGCCCCGTCGCCGCCCTCTTCCAGCTCGAGACCTCGACTGCCACGGATCTCTTCTCCCTGGCGGCCGAGCTCGCCGTGTTCCTGCCGCCCAGCGACGAGTCGGACCTCCGGCGGGACTTCGGCACCTGGGTCGCTCACCTCGTAAGGCGCCTTCACCCGGGCGCTATAATCCCCGAGACGCTGATGTTGGAGGACATCCCCATGCTCGAAGAGACTTTGAGAGAATGGTTGCAGGAAGGAAGAGAGGAAGGCCGCCGAGCTGGTCAAGTGGAAGGCCGTCAAGCCGGCCAGGTCGAGGGCATGCGACAGCTCCTCCTGCAACTGCTGAGGCAGCGCTTCGGCACGCTGCCGCGGCGGGTAACGCCAGCAGGTGGAGGCGATTTCTTCGGCGAAGCGGCTCAAGGAACTGGCCAAACAGGTCCTCGTCGCCGACTCCCTACAGGCCATGGGGCTCGGATAGCCGAATCTGACTCGACCGGTCGTTGGAGATGGGCCTCACCCGCGATGTGCTGCACCATGGTTCTCTCTCCTCAGGCCTCGGGTTGGGGATAAGGCTCCGCTTCCAGCGCGGCGCGGGGCCGCGGCGCCCGGCGGAACAGCCGGTCGCCGATGCGGCCGAAGATCCGCGACTCGACGACGTCGTCGAACAGGCTGTAGGCGACCGGAGTGCCGATCAGGGTCAGGAGCAGGGCGAGCGTCTGGCCGCCGATGATGACCGAGCCGATGGCCCGGTTGGTGGCGGCGCCGGTACCGCTCGAAGCGACGAGCGGGATCATGCCGGCGACGAACGCCATCGTGGTCATGAGGATGGGCCGCAACCGGTCGCGATTGGCCTCGCGGATCGCCTCCGCCCGCGGCAGACCTTCGGAGCGCAGGTGAATGGTGTGATCGATCTGCAGGATGCTGTTCTTCTTGACGATGCCGAAGAGCACGAGGATGCCGAGCGCCGAGAAGATGTTGAGCGACTGGTTCAAGGCGATCAGCGAGAAGAGCGCGAACGGCACTGTCATCGGCAGGGCGAGCAGGATGGTCGCGGGGTGGAGCCAGCTCTCGAACTGCGCCGCGAGGATCAGGTACATGAAGACGATCGAGAGCAGGAAGGCGAGGCCGAAGTTCTTCGCCGCCTTCCCCTGCTCGCGCGAACGGCCGGTGAAACCCGAGGCGTAGGAGGCCGGCATGTGGAGGTCCTTCGCCGCCTGGCTCAGCTTGTCGAGCACCACCTGGGAGGAATAGCCGGGGAGCATGTTGGCGTAAAGCAGGACCTGCCGCTGCCGGGCGATGCGGTTGATGAGCGAAGGCCCGGTGCCTGGCTTCAGGTCCACCACGTCGCGGAGCGGCACCGCGGCGCGGGTGGTGGCCGGGACCTCGGCCTGCGCGATCCCCTGCGGGTCGCGACGATAACGCTCGTCGGCGCGCACGTGCACCTCGTACTGCTCGCCCCCTTCCATGTAGGAGGTGATCTCCTGGCCGCCGACCAGGACGTTGAGCGTCGAGGCCACGTCCTGCACGTGGACTCCAAGATCGGCCGCCTTGGCGCGGTCGATGCGCACTCCGAGCTCCGGCTGACCGACGATCAGGTTCGAATCGGCGTCGACCACCCCGGGCACCGCCTTGAGCTGCGGCAGCAGCTGATTCGAGTAGCGGGCGAGCTGCTCCAGATCCGGACCGCCGATCCAGAACTGGATCTCGGCCTGGTTGCCGCCGCCGATCGCCGAGACCGGCGCCACCTGGGAGCGTAGGTTCAATCGCGCGTAGGCGGGCAGGACCTGCTGGCGGATGCGGTCCATGACCGTGAACTGATCGACCTTGCGCTTGCCGACCGGTACCAGCTTGACGTAGACCGAGGCCAGGTTCTGGGTCCGCTGCTGGTCGTTGGCGACGGTGATGACGATCGCCTCGACCTCCGGGAACTGGTGGATGCGCTTGCCGATCGATTCGGCGACCGTCTGCGTCGCCTCCAAGCTCGAACCCTCGGGCGCCCGCACGGTGACCTCGAACTGCGATTCGTCGTCCTGCGGCAGGAAGTTCTTGTTCACCTTGACGAAGAGCGGAATCGTCGAGACGAAGACGGCGACGAGCGCCACGACGACCACCCAGCGGTGGGCCATGGCGCGATCGAGGAGCCAGAGGTAGCCGCGCTCGATCGCGGCATAGAAACCTTTCTGGCGCGTCCCCGCCGTGTGCCCCCCAGCGTCCCCGGCGTCCTGCGGCTTCAGCCAGCGCGAGCACATCATGGGGGTCAGGGTGAAGGAGACGAGGAGCGACACCGCGATGGCGAAGGCCATGGTGACGCCGAAGGAGTTCATGAAGCGGCCGACGATGCCGCCCATGAAGGCGACGGGGAGGAAGACGGCAATGAGCGAGAGCGAGGTGGCGAGGACCGCGAGCGCGATCTCCCCGGCGCCCTGGCCCGCCGCCTCGCGCGGGGAGAGCTTCTTCTCTTCGAGGAAACGGAAGATGTTCTCCAGTACGACCACCGCGTCGTCGATGACGATCCCGACCACCAGGGCGAGCGCCAGGAGGGTGATGACGTTCAAGGTGAAGCCCATGTACTGCATCGCCCCGAAGGTCGCGATGAGCGAGGTGGGGATGGCGACCGCGGCGATCACCGTCAGCCGGAAGCGGCGCAGAAAGAGGAGCACCGTGGCGGCGGCCAGGAGCGAGCCCAGGAGGAGGTGCTCCTTGACCGCGTCGACCGCGGCGACGATGTATTCCGACTGGTCTCTCGCGATGTCCATCTTCCAGCCCTTGGGGAGCTGCGACCGGAGCTGCGCGATCCGTTCCTTCAGGCGGTGGATCACTTCGATCGTGTTGGTGCCCGACTGCTTGCGGATCTGCAGGATGACCGCCGGCTTGCCGTCGACGCTCGCGAGCGTCTCGGCATCGGCCTGCGAGTCCTCGACCCGTGCCACGTCGGCGACCTTCACCGGGTAGCCGTTTTTCGCCGCGATGGGAATCTGGCCGAACTCGGCCGGCTTTGTGACGCGGCCGTAGGTGCGGAGCGTCAGGTCGCGGATGCCCTGCTCGACCTGGCCGCCGGGGATCTGCACGTTCTGACTCTGGAGCGCCCGCACCAGGTCGGCGACGGTCAATCCCACGCCGGCGAGCTTGGTGGTGTCGGCGACGACGTTGATCTGCCGCGGCCGGCCGCCCACCAGCTTCGCCTGGCCAACGCCGTTGATCGATTCGATCTGCCGCTTGAGCGTCTTGTCGGCGAACTCGGTGATCTCGCGGATCGGCGCCGGCCCGGAGAGGGCGATCAAAAGGACCGGCTGGGCGTCGGGGTCGATCTTCTCGATGATCGGCGGATCGGCCTCCTTGGGCAGCTGGGCGAGGACCGAGTTGACCCGGTCGCGGACCTCCTGGGACGCGACGTCGCCGTCCTTTTCGAGCTCGAAGGAGGCGACGACGACGGAGGTTCCCTCCGACGAGGTCGAGATCAGCTGGTCCATGCCGCTGATGGTGTTGACCGCCTCTTCGATCTTGTCGGTGACCTCGGTCTCCATCTCCTCCGGGGAGGCGCCGACGAGACGGGTGGTGATGGTGATGGTCGGCAGGTCGACCTTGGGGAAGCGGTCGACGCCCAGCTTGACGTAGGCGAAGAGGCCGACGACCACGAGGGAGAGGATGAGAACGGTCGCGAAGACCGGCCGCCGGATGCAGAGCTCGGCCAGCTGTTTCACCGGCTGCCTCCTTTCGCAGTGGACTGTCCAGGAGCCACTTCAATCTCGACCCGGGCGAAGAGGCCGGGGTAGAGACGGCCGTCGCGATTGTCGAACTCGGTCTCGACGTTGAACGAACGGGTGGCCGGGTCGACGACGCCGCCAACCAGGGTGACCCGCCCGCGGAAGGTCTCCTGCGGGTAGGGATCGACCGCGGCGGTGACCGCCTGGCCGCGGCGGACCGCCGCGAGGTAGCGCTCGGGGAGCTTGAAACGGAGCTTCAAGGGCGCGGTCTGGGCGACGACGAACGCCACCGAGTTGTCGGCCAGGCGCTGGCCCACGTCGGTCCGCCGCTCGGCGACGACACCGTCGATCGGCGAGCGCAAAACGGCGTCCGCCAGGCGCTGGCGGGCGAGATCGCGGGCCGCCAGGGCCGACTGCTCGGCGGCGCGGGCCGAATCCGAGGCCGAGCTGGAGCGATCGTAGGCCGCCTGCGACACCGAGTTCTTGGCGATCAGCTCCTTCTTGCGCGAGAGGTCGCGCTCGGCGTCCTGGGTGGCGGCGTGGGCACGGGCGAGGTCGGCGTCGGTGCGCTCAAGGTCGAGCTTCAGGTACTCGGTCTCCAGCTCCAGGAGCGGCTGGCCGCGGCGGACCCGGGCGCCCTCGTCGACCAGCACCTTGCCCACCCGCCCGGGGAGGCGCATGGCGAGCTCGGAGCGGACCGGCGAGACGAATTCGCCGGTCGCCGCCACCCGGCGGGAGTCGTCGGGAGTGGGAGGCGGAGAAGCGGCGGGAGGATCGGTCTTCTCGGCCGGAGCCGGCGGATCGGCCTTGGCGATCCCCGAGACCGCTCCGACGTCGGAAGGTAGCGGCGGCGCCGATTCGGTGCCGGCCGGCGCAGCGGCAGCCTGGGTCGCCGGAGGCTTGGAACGCGCGCAGCCGGCGAGAATGGTCAGGCCGGACAGCCCGGCCAGGAGCAGGATAGGGGCAAGAACAGACGGCAGGCTAGGGCGCTTCATCGGGCACTCTCCTCGAAAACGGTCTTCTTGAGCAGGCCCGCGGCCGCCCAGACGCGCAGCTCGGCGAGGTCGCGGTCGAGTTGGCTGGTGACGACGGCGCGGCGGGCATCGGCGAGCGAGGCCTCGGCGGTGGCGAGGTCGAGCGCGGTGGTCTCCTGGGCCCGGTAGAGGTCGCTCGCCTGGGCATGCTCGGCTTCGCTCGCGGTCAGCTGATCCCGGGCGAATCCCAGGCTCGCCTCGGCGGCGGCAAGGTCGACCAGGGCGCGCCGCACGTCCTCGCGCACCCCCTGGCGGGTCTCGGCCAGCTGCAATTCGGCCTGGTGCTCCTGCTCGCGGGCCACCGCCACCCGCGCCTTCACCTCGCCGCTGTCGAAGATCGGCACCGAGAGGTTGAGCGCGAACTGGCCGTAGCGGTCGGCCGGGAAGGGGGACTTCTGGTCGATGTAGGCGCCGGTCGCCGAAACGACCGGCAGCAGGGCACCGCGCTGCTTGCGGATCTCCAGCGCGGCAGTGTCGACCGCCAGCCGGGCCGCCGCCACCTCCGGCCGCTGCTGCTCCGCTTCGACGAGCAGGGCGGGCTCGGGCGGCAGCGGGGGGAAGACGGCGCTCGGCGACGCGATGCGGATCGGCTGGTCGAGGGCGAGGTCGACCCGCAGGCGGCTCTCGCTCTGGTCGCGCTCCCGCTGCGCCTCGGCGAGCCGGCGCTGGACGGCTTTGGTGTCGGCCTCGGCGCGCAGCACGTCGACGCGGGTCGACTCCCCGGCGTCAAAGAGGTTCTGCGCCTGCTCGCGCCGCTCTTTCGCCAGGGCGATGTTCTTCTGCTCGACCTCGATCAGGGCCTCCCCTTGGGCGACGCCCAGGAAGTCGGCGATCACCGCGAGGAGGAGGTTCTGCTCGGCCGAGAGGGTGCTCTCCTGGGCGCTGGTGACGGCGAGCCGGGACTGTTCCAGGGCGCGCCGCTCGCGGTTGCCGGCGTAGATCGGCTGGGTGAGGTTGACGCGGTAGTTCCAGTCGTTCCGGGCGAGGATGATGACGCGGTCCTTGCCGGAGCCGAAGCCGGCCTCCAGGCTGTTGCGGATCAGGCTGCCGGTGAGGCTGATCTTGGGCAGGATCGACGAGAAGGCGAGGTCGGTCTGCGCCTGGGCGATGGCGACCTGGGACCGCGCCCGCCCGAGAGCGGGATTGGCGTCCACGGCGCGCCGCAGGGCGGCATTCAACGTCAGGGTCACCGGGGTGGCGGCGGCACCCGCCGCGGACGGTGCGGCGGCCAGTGGTGCCGGCGATACCGGCGGCACTGCCGGCGGCGCCTCCTGACCACGGGCCGGCAGGCCGGCCAGCGCGAGCAGCAGCAGCCCCCCCCGGGGGATCGAAAAGCGGGTCTTCAAAGCGGTCTCTCCTTTTAGTGGCCGGCGGATCCAGGGGGCCGGCCGGCCCCACTCTGCCCCGGCGCCGGAGCGCAGAGGCCCGCCGCCAGGAAGGTCACCAGGCGGTCGGCCGCCTCTTCCGCCGTGCCCATCGCGCAGCGGCCGTCCGAAAAGCGCTCGATGAGCTG
>DASQPA010000191.1:0-2990 GCA_035644215.1 Thermoanaerobaculia bacterium | reverse complement strand
ATCCTGGGCGAGGGCGGCCTGACGGAGCGCGTCGTCAAGCTCCTCTGAGGCGTCCGCGGGTCTTCAGGTATGGCGCCACTCCGGCAACGGGATGGCGCCTTTTTTTCGCGCCCTCTCCGCCACGCTATACTGCCGAGCGTCTGCGGAGCCCCGAAACCGCCATGGACCTCCTGATCGCGGAGCTGCGCCACGCCGGGCGGACTTTCCTCCGGCAGCCCGGCTATGCGGCCGTCTCGGTCCTCCTCCTCGCCCTGGGGATCGGCGCCAACACGGCGCTCTTCAGTCTTTTCAGCGCCGCCGTGCTGGCGCCTCTCTCCTACCCCGCTCCCGACCGGCTCATCAATGTCCTGGCGACCCACCCGGGACATGCCGGCGCGCCGGGGGAACGGGTGGCGATCACCCCGGCCGACTTCCTCGCCTGGCGCTCGCAGAGCCAGGCCTTCCGGGAGCTCGGCGCCTATGTGCCGTTCGGCAGCCTCGACTGGACCGGCGCCGGCGATCCGGTCCAGCTGTCGCGTCACCTCGTCTCAGCGGGGCTGCTCTCAGCTCTCCAGGTGGAGCCGGAACGCGGCCGGTGGTTCGCTGCCGACGAGTACCGGCCGGAGGGCCGGCGCGCGGTGCTCTTGAGCCACCGGCTCTGGCTCACCCGCTTCGGCGCCGATCCCGCCGCGGTCGGCCGGCCGCTCACCCTTTCGGGCGAGGTCTACACGGTGGTCGGCGTCCTGCCGGCCGGCTTCCGCCTCCCCGGCGGCGATCCGGACCTCCTCGTCCCCCTCGTTTTCGGGGCGGGCGCCCCAGCCGACCGCAAGGCCGCCTACCTGGGCGCCATCGGCCGGCTGGCGCCCGGGGTCTCCCGGGAGCGGGCGGAGGCCGAGCTCGACCTCCTCTGCCGCCGCCTGACCCGGGAACATCCGGAGATCATGGGCGGCCTGGGCGCCAGTCTCGTGCCGCTCGCCGAGTCGTTCGTCGGTCCCGCCCGCCAGGCCCTCTGGCTGCTCCTGGGCGCCGTCGGCCTGGTCTTCCTCATCGCCTGCGCCGACGTCGCCAACCTGCAGCTGGTGCGGGCCTCTGCACAAGCCCAGGAAACCGCCATCCGCCGCGCCCTGGGGGCCGGCCGGCTCCAGCTCCTCCGCCCGCGGCTCGCCGAGAGCGGCCTCCTGGCCCTGGCCGGCGGGGTGCTCGGCCTGCCGCTCGCCGCTCTCGCCCTCCGGCTCCTCCCCGATGCCCGCGGGATCTATCTGCCGCGGAGCCTCGGGGTGCGCCTCGACCTCCGCGTGCTGGGCTACGGCTTCCTGCTCTGTCTGCTCGCGGCTCTCGCCACCGCCCTGCCGGCGCTCTGGAAGACCGACCGGGCACCGCTCCAGCTGGTCCTGCGGGGCGGCCGGACGAGCCCCGGACGGCGGCGGCTCCAGGAGGCGCTGGCGGTGACCGGCGTCGCCCTCTCCTTCGTCCTCCTGATCGGCGCCGGCCTCCTGGTGCGCAGCTTCACCCGTCTCGTCGCCCGTGACCCGGGATTCGACAGCCGCGGGCGCCTGACCTTCGACGTCGCCCTCCCCGCCACGCGCTACCCCGAAGCGCGGCAGGCCGCGGCCTTCTATCACGAGCTCGTCCTCCGCCTGGCGCGCCTTCCCGGCGTGCGGGCGGTGGGCGCCGCCAAGGAGATCCCGCCGGCGGAGCCCTGGGGGTTCAGCCCGGCGGTGGAAGGCGAGCCATCGGTCCACAAGCTGTCTCTCGGCTGGGAGGTGGTCGAGGGGCGCTACTTCGCGGCCCTCGGCAGCCCGGTTCTCCGCGGCCGTCCGCTCGACGCCGGGGACCGCGCCGGGAGCCCGCTCGCCGCGGTGCTCTCCGCCGGCGCCGCCCGCCGCCTTTTCCCCGGCCGGGAACCGCTCGGCCGGCGGGTGCGGTTCAACGGCCGCTGGTTCACTGTCGTCGGGGTGGTCGGCAACCTCTGGAGCCCGGGGCAGGCGGAGCCCGCGCCGATCTTCTACGTGGCGGCCGCCCAGACGCCGGTGCCTGCCGACCTCCTGCGGTCCCTGTCGCTCGTCGTGCACGTCGCGGGCGACCCGCGTTCCCTCGCCCGGCCGGTTCTCGACACCCTGCGCGCGCTCGACGGCGGCCTCCCGGCGGCGAACCTGCTGACCCTCGAGGAGCGCCAGCGCGCCGGCCTCGCCTTCGGACGCTCGCGCTTCGACACCGTCCTCCTCGGCACCTTCTCGGCCCTCGCTCTCCTCTTGGCCTCCCTCGGGCTCTACGGCGTGCTGGCCTACCGGGTGGCGGAACAGATCCACGAGATGGGGATCCGCCTGGCCCTGGGCGCCCGCCCCGGCGACCTGATCGGCCTCGTCCTCGGCCGCGGCCTCCTCCTGACCCTGGCCGGCCTCGCCGCCGGGCTGCCCGGGGCCTTCGCCGTCGCCCGGCTCCTCGCCAGCCGGCTCGCCGCGGTCGAAGGCGCCGGCTCCGTTCCAGCGGCCGCCGGTATCGCCGCCCTCACCCTTGCCGCCGCGGCGCTGGCGGCCGGCGCCCTTCCTGCCGTCCGCGCCGGCCGTCTCGACCCGGTCCGCGCCCTACGGATAAGCCATTGACTTAGTCCCCTGTCCGCTTACACTACTCTGGTGGAGGTTTCATGGGATGAAGCCAAGAACCTCGCGAACCAGCGAAAACACGGTGTCTCCTTCGAAGAGGCGAAGGAGTTATTCGTGGCCGGCAACGACTACCTTGAGATTTTCGACGACGCCCATTCCGAGCTCGAGGACCGTTTCATCGCGGTCGGCCCGATCTCTCGCGGCATCGTCCTTGTCGTTTGGACCGAACGCGATGAGGATACACTCCGCATCATCAGCGCGCGTTGGGCTACTCCACACGAGCAAAATCTCTACCACTCCTACCTGGACGAGAGTCGATGAGTGACGACATTCCCGAGCTGACCGCGGAACAACTGGCCAGGGCCATCCCGGCGCGCGTGCGAAAACGCCTCATGCTGGGCCAGTTTG
>DASQPA010000190.1:0-5238 GCA_035644215.1 Thermoanaerobaculia bacterium | reverse complement strand
CGGCTGACGTCGACCGCCGCCGCGCCGCCTTCCTGGCAGAGGACGTCGGAGCCGCGCCCCGCCGCGCGCACCGCGAGGCTCACGCCCCGGGGCGGCTCGCCGACCTGCCAGGTCCGGTCCCAGTGCGCGAGCTTCGCCACGGCGTCCTTGACCTCGTCGAACTCGTCGACCTCGGCCGGCTTCGCCCCGGTTCCCAGGGAGTGAACCTGCCGGTCGGCCAAGTCGAGGAGCCCGACGTCGGTCGCGCCTTCCGCCGTGCGGGTCAGCACGACGACCTGCCCCGGCGCCTCGCGGTCGACCCCGACCAGCCGGACCACCCCCGGCACGGCGAAGAGTGGCTCGGGATCGAGGAAGCCGGCGGTCGACACCCGCACCAGCTTGCCCTCGCGCAGGGCGAGCACCGCGCCGCCGTCGGCGTCGAAGATGGGACTCTGGTAGCCGCCGTCCCGGGTGAGACGCAGGCGGCTCGCCCCGTCCGCCGTCGCCACCCAGAGGTCGCCGCCCGCGGCCTCCCCGGGCAGCCCCTTGGTGCTCGGCATGGCGCTGATCCCGGTGAGGCGGAGGACCCTCTGCCAGAAGCTCTCTTTGGGCCTCTGTGACTGCTGAGTGGGGGGGCTCTGCGCCAGGAGCAGGAGGACGAGGAGGATGGGTGTCGAGCTCATCGGTATTCCTATCGTAGGTGCATCGGTAGCGTTCATGGCTCCACCTGGGCCAGAAAGAGTCGCAAGCCGCCGATGTCGGAGGTGGGGTGCTGGGTGTCTCCGGTCAGCTCGGCCACCCGCACGGCGAGCCAGGCGGAGAGCTCCAGGGTGTCGACCCGGCCGTCTTTCTTGCCGCCGATGATCCCGTCCGCCTGGCCGGCGAGCCCTTCGAGGAGCGCCGCGGTGAAGGCGCCATGGCCGCCCTCCCAATCGTCGCGCTCGTACGACAGCTCCGCCGCCGAGGAGGCGGTGAAGGCGACGACGTCCCGGTAGGCGCTGCGGTAGCTCTTGACGACCTCCGTCAGGTCGGCCCGCGCCCGCGCCGGCCCCTGCGACGCGGCCGCCGCGTGGCAGGCGTCGACCAGCAGGAGCGGATGCCCGGCCCCCGCCGTCAGGCTGTCGAGGATGCGGCTCCAGCCGATGCCGGCGAGCCCGGGGTCCGCGGTCGCCGCCTGCTCCTGGGGCACGAAGTAGAAGTTGCGGTGCCCGTCGAGCGCCCCGTGGCCGGAAAGGAAGAGGATGCGCAGGTCGTCCGCGGCGCCCTGTTCCTCGAACCAGTAGAGCGCGGCGAGGATCTCGGCCTGGGTGGCGCGCCCTTCGCCCACGGAGAGCAGCCGGGCCTCGACCTTACCGAAGAGCTTCCCCTCCTGCCGCTCAAACAGCTCGAAGACCTTCTGCGCGTCCTCGGCCGCCCAGGAGAGCTTGAGGCGAGGGTCCTGGTAGCCCGAGATCCCGATGGCGAGGAGGATGAGGTTCGGCTTGGCCGGCGCGGCCGGTTGCACGCCCGGTGGCGGCTGGTAGATCACGTGCCGCGTGAGCGGCTCGGAACGGGCCTTGGCGTGCGCGGCCTCGAAGCGGATCTCGTTGTCTCCGGGGTGGAGGGTCACCTCCGCCTCCACCTCGCGTTGGAGCGGCATCCCCTTGGCGTTCCCCACCGGCAGCCCCGCCACCTGGGTGCCGTTGACCGTCACCCGCAGGTCGGTGATCGGCAGGTTGTCCGACCGCGCCATGGCCTTGATCCGCAGGGCGTCCGTAGCGACCACCATGCCGTCCGGCAGCGGCTCCGTGACGTCGACCCGGGGAGGCAGGATCGCCGCGATCGAGGCAACCGCGGGGGCCGGGGCCACACCCGGCCCCCGGCGGGCGTTGGCCCGGGCGAGCGCCTTTCCGATGTCGCCGTCCTTCAGATACTCGGCCACCACGTCCGGGCGGTAGAACTGGCGCTCGAACTGGGCGGCCCCATAGTAGGCGGCGGCGTGCGCGGCGCCCTGGTTCACGTGCCAGCCGATGAAGCGGTCGCCGTGCAGGCTCGACGTGTAATACCCCTCGGGCGTCCAGGCCACCCACTCGCCGTCCACCGCCACGAAGACCGTGAGGAGGTTTTCCCCCGTGGCCCGGTCCCACAGGCGGAGGGTCTGGTCGTAGGAGCCGGAGACCAGCCATCTCCCGTCCGGGCTCGCCGCGACCGCCCAGACGTCGCTGGTGTGGCCGACCAGGGAGCGGACCTTCCGGCCGGTCGCGCGGTCATAGAGAATGAGGACGCCGCCGGCCCCGCCGCTGACGAACTGTTGACCGTCCGGGGTCCAGGTGAAGCAGCGGTGGTCGTAGCCGGAGGTCGAATCGCGTGCGACCTTCTGCAACACTTTGCCGTCGTGGAGAACCTGGAGGACCGCATCCTTCCCCCCCGAGGGGGTCTTCAGTTGATCGCTCCCCCACTGTTCCACGGCGCGCAGAAAAGTGGCCGCTCGCGCCACCTTGCCGCCCAGGGCGACCCCCAGCTCCGCGCCGCGGTCGAGGAGCAGGATCTGCTCCAGCGGGCCGCGGTCGTTGAGCCCGCGAGGAACGGCGGTCGTGCCGAAGGCGATCGAGCGGCCGTCCGGCGCAAAGCCGACGCTCCAGATCGGCCGCCCCTGCCCGACCAGCTTGCGGATCACCGAGCCCGTCGCGGTGGCCCAGAGGTAGATCTCCTGGGCATGACCGCCGGCCGTCGCCGCGATCCGGCCGTCCGGAGACACCGCCACGGCGGTGACGTTGTTGTCGTGCTGGGCGAAACGGACGACCGTTCCCCCCTCGGGGACCGAGAGGAGAGTGCCGGAGTTGAAGCCCTGAACGTTCCCCGCCAGCAGCCGCCCGTCGGGCGTGAACGCCAGGTTGAGGACCGGATCGTCGTTGTGGCCGAGGACGTCGACGAAGGCTCCGGAGACGCCGTTCCACAGTCGGATGCTCGCGTCGGCGCTCCCCGAGGCGATGAAGCGGCCGTCCGGCGAGAAGGCGGCGGACCGTACCCGGTCCGTATGCCCCACCATCTCCCGAATCAGCGCGCCGGTCCGCGCATTCCAGAGGCGCAGGGTGTGGTCGAAGCTCCCCGCCACCAGGCGGGCGCCGTCGGGCGAGAAGGCGACCGCCGAAACGCTCCCGTCCTGGCGCGGGAGGACGCGCAGAGGCTTGCGGCTGGCAACGTCCCAAAGGCGGACCGTCCGGTCGGCGCCGCCGGAAGCCAACCGGTGGCCGTCCGGCGAGAAGGCCAGGGTGTGGACGACGTTCTCATGCCCGTGGAAGATGCCCACCACGTCCCCGGTCTTGAAATCGAGCAGCCGGACGTCGCCCTGGGGAGTGAGAGAACCGCCGATCGCCAGATAGCGGTCCTCCGGCGAGAGCGCCATGGCGAAGATCTTCCCTTCGCCCCCCGACTGGATCTGGCCACGCAGCGTGCGCATGGTCTCCCCCGTCTCGACGCTCCACACCCGCACGACCTTGTCGTCCCCGGCGGAGACCAGGTAGCGGCCGTCGTGGGTGAAAAGGATCTGACTGACCCGGGCGGTTGGACCGCCGGAGTCGATCACCAGTATGGGCGGATCGGGGGTTGCCAGAGGCGCTAGGTTTACCGCCGAGGAGACCGGGAGGGGGGTCCCTCCCATAGACGCTAACTTTGTCGCCGCGAGGGGTCGTCTCGCCGCGGGTAGAGCGGGTAGAGACGCCCAGCCGTTACCCCAGGCCTTTCCTTGACGCCGAACGCCAGGGCGTCTCCAGCGCCGCAGGATCGGAGGCGTCTGCGACCTGCGGAGACGCCCTGGCGACGGTGGTGGAGGAAGGGTTCGTGGTAGCGGCTGGGCGTCTCTACGAACACCCCTTGCGGTCCCAAAGTTAGCGCCTATGGGGGTCCCTCCCCCCTGGGAGGGGGGCGATTGGATCAGGGGGGAGGTTAGGAGGGGGGCGCCACGGTCAGCCCCCAAAGCTTCTGTGGACGTCGCACTCACCCCTCTAGCACCGGAAGGGGCGAGCAGCGCTACCAGCGCCAGAGCGATCGCGATCCTCTTCACGGCTCCACCTGAAACAGCGGGAAGGGCGGCTCCCCACCAGACTCGAAGTTGGCGTGCTGCTGGTCCCCCGTCAGCTCGGCCACCCGCCGGATCAGCCAGGTGGAGAGCTCCAAGGTATCGACCTGCTCGTCCTTCTTCCCTCCGACGATGCCGTCCGCCTTGCCGGCGAGCCCTTCGAGCAACGCCGCGGTGAAGGCGCCATGACGCCATTCATCCCGCTCCACCGATGGTTCCACGCCGGAGGAGGCGGCGAAGGTGACGATGCCGGGGTATTGGCCGTTGAGGGTCTTGATGACCACCGTCAGGTCGGCACTCGCCCGCGGCGGCCCCTTGACCGCGGCCGCGTGGCAGGTGTCGATCATCAGGATGGGAAGCACGGCGCCCGACGTGAGGCTGTCGAGGAAGCGGTTCCAGGGGATACCTTCGAGCTCCGGGTCGCCGTCGACGGGCTGGTCCTGGGAAAGGAAATAGAAGTTGCGGTACCGGTCCAGAGTCCCGTGGCCGGAAAGGAAAAGGACCCGGACGTCGCCCTTGTCCCCGTGCCCTGCGAACCAGTTGAGCGCCTCGAAAATCTCTTGTCGGCCTACCCGCCCCTTGCCGTCGGGCAGCAGGCGGGCCTCGACATGGTCGAAGAGCTTCCCCTCCTGTCGCTTGAAGGAGTCATAGACCTGCCGGGCGTCCTCCGCCGCCCAGGAAAGGTGCAGGAGCGGGTCCGAATAGTCCGAAATCCCGACGGCGAGGAGAATGAGGTTCGGCTTGGCGGGCGTCGCCGTATGCGTTCCTGCAGGCGGCCGATAGGTAACATGACGCGTCACGGGCTGGGAACGAGCTTTGGCGTGCGCCGCCTGAAAGGTGAGGATGTTGTCTCCGGGACGGAGGGTCACTTCGACCTCGACCTCCCGCTGGAGCGGCTCTCCCTTCGCTCGCCCCTCCGGCAGCCCCGACACCGGGGTGCCGTTGACCGTCACCCGCAGGTCGGTGATGGGCAGGTTGTTCGACAGCGCTGCCGCCAGCACGGGGAGGGTCTCCGTTTCGACCACCATGCCGTCCGGCCGTGGCGCCGCCACGTACACCAGGGGCGGCAGGATGGCCTCAATCGAGGCGACTGCCGTCGCCGGCTCGGCGCCCGGCCCACGATGGGCGTTGGCGCGGGTGAGCGCCAGTTGGATGTCTCCGTCCTTCAGATACTCGGCCACCACGTCCGGGCGGTAGAACTG
>DASQPA010000189.1:0-2134 GCA_035644215.1 Thermoanaerobaculia bacterium | reverse complement strand
CCTTGCCGTTGGCGGTGACCGGCAGGGCGGGGAGGACGACGATCACCGCGGGGACCATGTACTCGGGGAGCGAACCGGCGAGGAAGCGGCGCAGCTCGGCCGGGTCTGCGGCGCTACTACCCACGTAGGCGACGAGGTGGCGCTCGGCCGCGCCCTCGCCGCGCACCACCACCGCCGCCTGGGCGACCGCCGGGTGGCGCAGGAGGGCGGTTTCGATCTCCCCCGGCTCGATGCGGTAGCCCCGCACCTTGACCTGGCTGTCGATCCGCCCCAGGAAGTCGATCTCGCCAGCAGGCAGGAGCCGGGCGAGGTCGCCGGTGCGGTAGAGCCGCTCGCCGGGAGCGGCGGCGGCGGGGTTCGGGACGAAGCGCTCCGCGGTCTTTTCGGGCCGGCCGGCGTAGCCGCGGGCGAGGGCGGGGCCGGCGAGGCAGATCTCCCCCGCCACTCCGATCGGCACCGGTTGGAGCCGGGGGTCGAGCAGGTGGGCGCGGACGTTCTCGATCGGCCGGCCGATCGTCGGCTCCCCACCGTCCGGCCGCACGAAGTGACTGGTGGCGTAGACCGCCGCCTCGGTCGGCCCGTAGTTGTTGAACAGCCGCCGCCCCGGCGCCCAGCGCGCCGCCAACTCGGCCGAGAGGGCCTCGCCGCCGGTGAAGAGGGAGGTGAGGCCGGGCAGGGCGCGGGAGGAGTGGGCGGCGAAGAAGGCGGGAGTTACCGCGGCGCGGTCGACCCCCAGCCGGACCAGGCGCTCGGCGAGCGCCGCGGGGGAGCGGCGGTCCTCGTCGCCGACGATGCAGATCGTGGCGCCGCCGGTGAGCGGGGCGAAGATCTCGACGACCGAGACGTCGAAGCCCAGGGTCGCCAGCTGCAGCATGCGGTTGTCGGGTCCCAGGCGCAGCCGGTCGCGCGCCTGGAGGACGATGTGGACCGCGCCGCGATGGGACATCAGGACGCCGGAGGGGGTTCCGGTCGAGCCCGAGGTGTAAATCACGTAGACGAGGTGTTCGGGGGTCGAACGGGCGACGGTGATTCCCTCCGGTCCCGCCGCCTCCGCTGGAAGAGAGAGCGACTCCGCCGTGAGGACGAGCGCGGCGCCGGAGTCGGCCAGCTGGAAGGCGATCCGCTCCGCAGGATGGGAGGGATCGAGCGGCAGGTAGGCGCCGCCGGCCTGGAGCACGCCGAGGATCGCCACCACGGCCGCGGGCGAGCGCGGCAGGAGGATTCCCACCCGCGACTCGGGTCCGACGCCCCGCGCGCGCAGGCGGCTCGCCAGCCGGCGGGCCTGGCGGTCGAGCTCGCCGTAGCTCAGCACCTCCGACTCCCAGAGGACCGCCGGAGCGTCCGGCCGCTCCCCCACCTGGGCCGCGAACAGCTCGTGGAGGCAGAGATCCGACGCCGCTCCGGCGGTGTCGTTCCACTCGGCGAGGAGCTGCCGGCGCTCGGCCGCGGCGAGCAGGGGGAGGTCGCCCACCGGCTGCGCCGGATCGGCCAGAGCGGCGGCGAGCAGGGTCTCGCCGTGAGTCAGCAGGCGCTCGATCGTGGTCGGGAAGAAAAGGTCGGTGTTGTAGCCGAAGCCCAGCTCGAAACGAGCATTCTCCGGCGTACCTTCCTGGACGATGAGGGTCAGGTCGAGCTTCGCCGTGCCGTTGTCGACCGCCAGGACGTCGAGCTGGAGGCCGCCCGCTCCGGCGGTGGGTTCCGCGGCGGCGGGGGCCGGCTCGGCGATCAGCATCACCTGGAAGAGCGGGGTGTGGCGCAGGCTGCGCTCCGGCTGCAGCTCCTCGACCAGCTTCTCGAAGGGGAGGTCCTGGTGGGTGTAGGCGCCGAGCGCGGTCTCCCGCACCCGCCGCACCGCCTCGGCGAAGGCGGGGTTGCCGGAAAGGTCGGTGCGCAGGGCCAGGGTGTTGACGAAGAAGCCGATGAGCTCTTCGCTCTCGCGGTGTGTCCGGTTGGCGACCGGCGTGCCGACGACCAGGTCCTCCTCTCCCGTGTGGGGCAGGAGGAGCACCTGCCAGAAGGCGAGGAGGAGCATGAAGGGAGTGGCGTCGAGCTGCCGGGCGAGCCGCGGCAGCGCCTCCCCCAGCTCGCGCGGCAGGCGGCGGAAGCGGCGCGCTCCGGCGAAGGTGTGAAACGG
>DASQPA010000188.1:0-3012 GCA_035644215.1 Thermoanaerobaculia bacterium | reverse complement strand
GTCTCGGTGGTGCCGTAACCGTGGAGGAGCGGGACCGCGGCGAAGGGCGAGCGCTGCCAGATCTCCAGGGCTCCCGGCGGCATGGCCTCGCCCCCCACCAGCACCTGGCGCAGGGCGGGCGGTGGCGTGATCCCCGGGGCGCCCGCGGCCGACCAGGTGCGCGTCGCCAGGTGCCAGAGGGCGGTGGGCAGGTTGACCACCGTGGCTCCCGTCTCGCCGAGCACCCGCGCCAGCTCCGTGGGCTCGACCCCCCGCGGCCGCCAGGGGAGGAGCGCGGCGCCGGCCAGGAGGGTCGGCACCAGCTCGTCGAGCGAGACGTCGAAAGCGAAGGAGGTGAAGAGGAGGACGCGGTCCGCCGGAGTGAGACCGAGAGCGGCGGCGAAGTCCCGCGCGTGGCCGGCGAGCGCTCGGTGGGCGACCACCACCCCCTTGGGGACGCCGGTCGAGCCCGAGGTGTAGAGGACGTAGGCGGCGCTCTCCGGCAGCGGTTCCCCGGGCAGCGGCTCAGGGCTCTCGCGAGCCAGGGCGAGGCGGTCGGCATCGAGGTCCAGGGTGACCGTTCCAACCGTCCCGAGTGTCCCGATCGTCCCGAGAGTCGGACCCCCTCGGGTCACCACGATCCGGGCGCCGCTGTCGGCCAGGAGGAGAGCCTGGCGCTCTTCCGGCAGCTCGGGGACGAGCGGCAGGTAGGCACCCCCCGCCTTCCAGACGGCGAGGGCGGCGAGGGCAAAGTCCGCCGGCTCGGCGAGCCGGAGGCCGACCACCCCCTCCGGCCCCACTCCCAGCGCCCGCAGGCGGCGGGCCAGCCGGTTCGTCCGCCGATCGAGCTCCTCGTAGGAGACCTCCGCCCCTCCGGCCCAGGCGAGGGCGGGAGCGGTGGGCTGCTCGGCGACCCGCCGGGCGAAGAGCGAGACGACGCTCGCGCTTTCCACCCGCGCGCTCGCTTCTCCTTCCGCAGCGACGAGCTGATGGTGCTCGGCGGCGGAGAGGAGCGGCAGGGCCGCCAGCGGCCGGTCGGGCTCGCCGGCGATCCCGGCGATCCCGGTCAGGAGAATCCCCAGTTGCCCGGCCAGGCGGCCGAGGGTGGTCGCGTCGAAGAGGTCGCGGTTGTAGGAAAGCCGGCCCTGCAATCCCTCAGGGGTGCGGGTGAGGTCCAGGGAGAGATCGAAGAGCTCGGTCTCGCCGTCGACCGTCAGGTGCTCCATCTCCAGGCCCGGCAGGGTGAGGGCATGCCAGGGGGTGCTCGCGAGGGCGAAAGAGACCTGGAAGAGGGGATTGCGCGAAGGGTCGCGCGCCGGCTGCAGCTCCTCGACCAGCCGCTCGAACGGCAGGTCCTGGTGGGTGTAGGCGCCCAGGGCGGTCTCCCGCACCCGGTCGAGGAGCTGATGGAAGCTCGGCCAATCGGCGAGATCGGCGCGCAGGAGGAGCATGTTGACGAAGAAGCCGATCAGCTCCTGGATCTCGCGATGGGTGCGGCCGGCGATGGGCGAGCCCAGGAGGAGGTCCTCCTGCTCCGTCACCCGGCCGAGCAGGCTCGCGAAGGCGGCGAAGAGGGCCATGAACAGGGTCGCCCGGCGCTCGCGGGCGAGGCCGTCCAGGCGGTCGGCCAGAGCGGCGGGGAGCGGCACGGGGAGGGCGGCGCCGCGGTAGGTCTGGACCGCGGGCCGCGGGCGGTCGGCGGGGAGCTCGAGGACCAAGGGGGCGCCGGCCAGCTGGCGGCGCCAGTAGTCGAGCTGGGTGTCCAGAACCGGACCGGCGAGCCAGCGGCGCTGCCAGAGGGCGAAGTCGGCATACTGGATCGGCAGCGCGGGGAGGGCGGACGCTCCCGCATAGAGGGCCGACAGCTCGCCGACCAGGATCTCCAGCGACCAGCCGTCGGCCACGACGTGGTGCAGGGTGAGAGTGAGGAGGTGCCTCCCCGCGGTCGGCAGCCGTAGCAGGTCGGCCCGCAGCAGGGGACCGCGGGTGAGAGAGAAGGGACGGAGGGCCTGCCGTGGGGCAAGGAGGCGGGCCTCCGCCTCGGCCCGTTCCGGCGGGAGGGCGGAGAGGTCGGTCAGGCTGGGGGAGAAGGCGGAAGGTGGATGGATCACCTGGCGCGGGCTGCCGTCCGGCCCCACCCGGAAGGTCGTCCGCAGCACCTCGTGCCGGCGCACGATCTCGCCCAGAGCCCGACCCAGGGCGGCGACGTCGAGCCGGCCGTTGAGCGCCAGGGTGGCCGAGATGTTGTAGAAGGGGCTTATCCCTCCGGACAGCTCGTCGAGGAACCAGAGCCGCTGCTGGGCGAAGGAGAGGGGCGGCTCAGGGTCCTCCGGCGAGCGCGGGAGGGCGACGATGGGCGGCAGTAGGAGCCCCTGCTCGGCGAGGAGGAGCTGCTCGATCTGCTGGGCCAGCTCCCCCAGGGTCGGCAACTCGAAGAGGGCGCGGGTGGGGAGCTCCACCTGGAAGGTCTGGCGCGCCTGGGAGGTCGCGATGGTGGCGGTCAGAGAGTGGCCGCCGAGGTCGAAGAAGTTGTCGTGCACCCCGATCCGGCTCCCCGGCTCGAGGCGCAGCACCCAGGCCCAGATCCCCGCCAGCACCTCCTCGACCGGGGTGCGGGGGGCCAGGTAGCCGGTGGCAAGGGGGGCGACCGCCGGCTCGGGCAGGGCGCCGCGGTCGACCTTGCCGTTGGGAGTCCGCGGCAGACCGGCCATCTCGACGAAGGTCGCCGGCACCATGTAGTCCGGAAGCTTGCCGGCCAGGAAGTCCCGCAGCTCGCGGGGCGCCAGGCTCTCTCCCCGGCGGGGGGTGACGTAGGCCACCAGGGCGAGCTCGCGGGGCTCCCCCGGCTCCCTTGGGCTCAGCTGCCGTGCGACGACCGCACACTCCGCGACCGCCGGATGGCTGGCGAGCGCCACCTCGACCTCCGCGGGCTCGATGCGAAAGCCGCGGATCTTGACCTGGGCGTCGGCGCGGCCGAGGAACTCGATCGTCCCGTCCGGACGGCAGCGGGCGAGGTCGCCGGTGCGGTAGACC
>DASQPA010000187.1:0-24232 GCA_035644215.1 Thermoanaerobaculia bacterium | reverse complement strand
GTAGACCTGCATTCGGGCCATACGCCTAACTATACGCACTCGAAGCCCGGAGTGCGATCTGTACTCCCAGGAAGAGTCCGTCCCTTCAGGCTTTCAGCCACTCGTAGAGATGGTAGTGTTCGCGGGTCATCCCCAGTCGCTCGTAGGTCCGCTGAGCGGCCTCGTTCCTGCGGTCGACGTAGAGCCGGATCCCGGCGAGCTCGGGGGAGCCTTCGACCGTGCGCTTCAGGATCTCGTACAGGCTCCGGTAGACGCCGCGCCCCCGCTCTTCGGGGAGGACGTAGACCGATTGAACCCAGAGGATCGTGCCATTCCTCCAATCGCTCCACTCGTAGGTCGTCAGAAGGCCGCCGGCGATCCGGCCGGCATTCCCCGCCGTCAGGGCCACCCAGTAGCGACCCTTCGCAGGATCGGCGAAGACGGCATGGACGCCGCTGGCAAGGACCTCCGGGGCGAGCTCCAGGCCCTCGCTCTCGCGGGCCAGGCGGAGTTGGAAGTCGATCAGGGTGGGCGCTTCCTCGGGAAGGGCCGGACGGACGAGGCAGGATGGGTCGGCGGACATGACGACCGGAGCCTATCGCATGCGTCATGCGCATCGGGACGCCGGCTCGTATCTGCTTACGCTGGCCCGTTGTCTCGGGAGCTGGGCCGTATCTGCTTACGCTGGCCCATTGTCCCGGGAGCCGGGCCGTATCTGCTTACGCTGGCCCATTGTCTCGGGAGCTGGGCCATATCTGCTTACGCTGGCCCATTGTCTCGGGAGCCGGGCCGTTGGCCATATCTGCTTACGCTGGCCCCTGCTTCTTCGTCTGGCGCTCGTTCTACAAGATGCGCATCCCGGTCGAAGGCTGATCCTGCCCAGGACACACCGGCCTCCGCCCGTCCCCAGGAAGGGGGCGGGCGGGGGCGCCCTCTTCCCTACCTCGGCACCAGCGTCAACCGGTGCACCGTCGGCCCCGGCAGGAAGGGGGTCGGCTCCCCCTTGGCCCAGGCCGGGTTCGAGTCGCCGTAGTGGGGCGAGAGCGGGTTGCCGCTCTGCCCGGCCGGCATGTGGAAGAAGCCCTGCTCCTCGTGCCCGGGGGAGACCACGAAGCGCTCCGAGGCGCCGAAGGCGGGACGCTGGACGCGCGGCATGTCGACGTCGCCGGGGAGCGGCTGGGCGGGCATGTCGAGGAAGCGGGAGAGGCCGGGGACCGCGGCGCTCAGGGGGTGGCGGATGGCGACCACGTTCTCCTCCCCCCAGGTGCGCCGGGAGAGGTCCGGGCCGGTCTCCGACAGCTCTTTCACTGTCGCGTCCACCGCCGCCAGGAGCTGCTCGTCCCAGGTGTGGAACCGGGAGGCGAGGAGGTGCGGCGGCCGCTCGGTGACCAGGCGCCAGAGCGGCTCCTCGGACTGACCGACGAGCTGGAAGGCGAACTCCGGGTCGGCCTTGAGGCAGGCCCGGGTCAGCGCGCCCATCACCTGTTGCCGGAGGAGGAAGTGGAAGTCGTGGACGATCCGGTAGGCCGGCGAGCCGGTCCCGGCGTGGCCGTCCCAGGTGGTCTCGACCAGCCGCCGCAGCTCGGCCCGGCGCGGATGGCCGGCCACGGCCTCCGGCGAGAGCGTTTTCAAGAGCAGGTCCCGCCAGCGGGTGAGGAAGACGGCGCGGTCGTCGAGCTGGATCGCCAGGAGGTCTTTCGGCGTCGCCTTGGCGAGGGCCGTGAGGTCGTCCCGGATCTGGCGGGCGCGGGCGCCCAGGGCGTAGCCGCTGTCACCCAGGACCTGCAGCGGCTCGCCGCCCATCGTGCGGGCGTTGGCGGTCCACAGCTGGCCGGCGGGCGGATCGACGACCCGCGGCGCCTCCCCGGGGGCGAGCCAGCCGTCCCAGCGGCGGGTGCCGTCCGCCCAGGAGGTGGGGAGCTGGCCGTCGAAGCCGACCCGGTGCGGGATGCGGCCGATGATCGTCCAGCCGATCCGCCCGCTGTCGTCGGCGACCATGAAGTTCTGGGCCGGCGGACCGCTCGCCTGGGCGACCGCGATCGCCTCGTCGATCGTCTTCGCCCGCTCCAGGTCGAGCATCTTCAGGTTGACCGCCTCCTCGCGGTGGGCGGTCCAGGCGAGCGCCCGCGGCCGTCCGAGGTGGTCGCGGTCGAAGACCGGCCCCCAGATCGTCGAAACCACGTCCAGGGTCTGCGGCTTCGCACCCTTGACCCGGAGGGTCTCCGCGGTGTGCGTGAAGCGGCGGAAACCCTCAGGCGTCCGGTAGGAGTCGGGGTGCGACGGGTCGGTTTCGAGGACGATCAGGTCGGCCCAGTCGCCCTGGCTGTTGGTGAAGCCCCAGGCGACGTGGCCGTTGCTGCCGGCGACCACCGCCGGCGTTCCCGGGAGGGTCACGCCGGTCATCCGCCGCTCCCCGCCCGGTCCCTCGGCGGGGTCGGCCGGCCAGACGAGCGAGGCCCGGTACCAGGTGTTGGGGACCCGCAGGCCCAGGTGCATGTCGTTGGCGACCAGGGCGTGGCCGTCGGCGGTGCGGCTGGCGGCGAGCGCCCAGTTGTTGCTGCCGGGGACCTCGTCCGCGCCGGCCGCGAGCGCCTCCCATGCGGCTGGCATCTTGGCTGCCGCCTTGTCCGGCGGCTGGCGGCGCAGGTCGACGACCTCGGGACCGGGGAGCGGCGGCGGCGGCAGGAGCCCACCGACGAGCGGCGCGTCCCACTCGGTGCCCTCGGGGGCGAGGAAGGCGAAGAGCGGCTCCGGCAGCACGTCGTGCATCACCCCCAGGCTCGACTCCCGGTAGATGCTCACCTCCTGGAGGTCGAGGAACATGGCGTGGACGGCGAGGATCGAGTCCTCCGGCCGCCAGGCCACCGGCCGGACGCGCAGGAGGGCATACTCGAAGGGAGGCGCCCCGAGGGCGGCGAGCCCGGCGTTGACCCCCTCCGCATAGGCGTCGAGCACCGCCCGGTCGGCCGGCACGGCGTGGTGGTAGACCGCCTCGGCCACGGCGCGGAAGCGGTGCAACCGGGTGCGCCGGTCGACCTGGAGGGCCCGCGGCCCGAGGATCTCGGCGAGCTCCCCCGCCGCCCGATGCCGCAGGAGGTCCATCTGGAAGAAGCGCTCCTGGGCATGGAGGAAGCCCAGGCCCCGGGCCACGTCGAGGCGGTTGGCGCCGCGGACCGTGGGAACGCCCAGGGCGTCCCGCTCGATCGTCACCGCCGCGGCGAGACCAGGCAGGGCGCGGGTCCCCTCCACCTGCGGCAGGCTCGCCTGCATGCGGCTGCGCAGCCAGAGGCCCCCGACCAGGAGGGCGACGACGACGAGGACGACGAGCACAAGGCCGATCCGCCGCAGGACCCGGCGCGGGCGGGGGGCGGGGGCGATCGACTCCGGGACGGCGGGCGCGGTAAGCGGCATGGGCTCCTCCTGGATAGCGGTCCCGGATCTTCTCACGAGACAGGGCTCTATACGCAGAAGTGCCGCGGATGGCCCCTGCGGGGCCGGCGTGAAATGCTTTCCCTTCCGCCGCCACCTGAAGGTGTGAGCCCGGCGGCCTTCCCGCCGTGGGCGGAACTGCGTACGAGGAGGCTAGACTTGCAGCGATCCCGGATTTCGTTCCCGTTTCTCGTCGGCCCGGCCGGCCTTCGGCCGCGGGCCGTTCTTTGGCTCCTCCTCTTCGTCCTCGCCCTGCCGGCCTGGGCGGGGACGGCATCGCTCGTGGCGGACATCGATCCCCGGCCGGGGTACTCGCCGGGCGACCCGATCTACTCCCCGCACGACCTCCATGCGGTGGGCAATCGTGCCCTGTTCTTCGTCCTGGGCCAGCTCTGGAGCAACGACGGCACCCCTGGCGGGAGCCAACCGCTCGACACCCAGGAGTGCTCGGAGGTGCTCGGCACCACGAGCCGGGCGCTCTTCCTCAAGTGCGGGTTCGGTTTTACGACCGACCTCTGGGCCTCCGACGGAACCTCGGCCGGAACGCTGAAGCTCGCCGCGACCCTGAGCCAGCCGGGCGGACAGAGCCGCTACGCCCTCACCTCCGACGCCCTGTTCTTCCTCAGCTGCCAGGGGGCGAGCTGCGGCCTGTGGAAGAGCGACGGCACGGCGAAGGGGACGGTGCTCCTCCGGAGCGGCGTCCAGGCCTTCCAGGTCTTCGACATGATCGCGGTGGGACGGTCGATCTTCTACCGGGTAGACGCGGCAGAGGAGGAGCTCTGGACCTCGGACGGCACGGTCGCGGGCACCCGGAAGCTCGCGACCTTCCCGGCCGCGTCCATCTCCTCCATGGTCTCCGCGGCCGGGAAGCTCTTCTTCGTAACCGGCGCTCCCGCCGATGCCGCTGCTCCTGCGACCGCCAACATCGCCCTCTGGGTGAGCGACGGCACCAGTGGGGGGACCCGCAAGCTCGCCGCGTTCGTCGCGGTCAAGCCCACCGCTCAGGTCGCGAATTCGCCGCTTCCCACCGACCGGCTCCTCCTCGTCGCCGACGACGGCGTGCACGGCTTCCAGGTCTGGACGAGCGACGGCACGCCGGCCGGCACCCGCGAGGTCACCCGGTTCGCCGACGGCGGCGGGGAGCAGGTTTCCGGGTTCGGGACGGTCGGCAGGAAGCTCCTTTTCAACACCCAGCTTCGGTCCCAGGGCCTCTACGTGAGCGGGGGGACCCCCGAGACCACCGTGCTCCTCGCCGGCTGCGTCTCGACCTGTCCGATCTACGGGAGCTCCTTCCTCGCCCTCGGCGCACGGACGCTCTTCGTCGGCTACGCCGATTACGACCACCGCGACGGCAGCCTCTGGGTGACCGACGGCACGGGCCCCGGCACTCGCAAGCTCGGGGGCAAGCCCGCGGGCTTGGTGGGGTTCGCGGGGAAGGCCTACTTCCGGGACGCCTCCGGCGCGGTGTGGCGGACCGACGGGACGCCCTCCGGCACCGTGCGGATCGCCGGCGGCTCCCGGAACCTGGATCTTTTCGAATTCCCCTTCGAGGCCGCGGCGGCGAGCGACCGGATCTATTTCCTGAACGACGCCGGCTTCGGCTTCCAACTCTGGTCGAGCACCGGCGCGATGACCCGGGCGCTCACCACCTTCAACGAGGATGGGGTCGGCTCCTTCCCGTTCGGCCTCGTGCCCTTCAGCAATGGGGTCATCTTCAGCGCCTGCAACGACGACGTCCTCCAGCTCTGGACGAGCGGCGGTACCGCGGCGACGACGCGGCCGGCCACGACCGCAATCGACAGCTGCCGAGCCAGCGACTTCGGCGTCTTCAACCCGTCCTTACCGGTGGACGGCCGGGTCTTCTATATCGGCAAGCTCCGCACCCTCTGGCGCACGGACGGTACGCCCGCCGGCACCTCCGAGCTGACCCTGCCGTCCGGGTTCCAGCTGGACTCCCTTGCGGCGTTCGGCGGCCGGCTCCTCGCCACGGTCACGGACGGGGCCGGCCAGGACCATTTCTTCACCAACGACGGCACGAGCGCTGGGACGGTCGAGCTCTTCACCCTGCCCGAGCCGCTGGCGATCCACGGCTCGGTCCAGGTGCTCGGGCCGCGCTTCTACTTCTCGGCCGACCCGCCGGGGAGCGAAGGCCCGAGCGGACTTTGGGTGAGCGACGGCACCACGGCCGGCACCCACCGCCTGGCGGACTTGGACATCGGTGCCGGCCCGAACCCGCCGGTCGTCTCCTACCAGGGGAGTGACTATTTCGACTCCCCGCTGGGGCTCTGGCGGACCGACGGCACGCCTCAGGGGACCGTGCAGATCCTCACGACGAACGGCGTGGGAAACCCGCCGCTCGAATCGATCTCGGACCTCACAGTGGCCGGGGGGTTCCTCTTCTTCTTTGGCGAGCAGAGGCCCGAGAGGCAGGAGGGCCTCTACCGCACGGACGGCACGGCCGCCGGGACGGTGCGTTTGAAGACCTTGAGCCTGGCCCACCCGCTCGACGGGCCGGCCGTGGTCGAGGCCTTCGGCCACCTCTTCTTCACCGCCGACGACGGAGCGCACGGAGTCGAGCTCTGGAAGGCCGACGGCAGCAAGACCGGCACGGCCCTGGTCGCCGACCTCGCGCCGGGAACCGGCTCGTCGCACCCCGGCTCGCTCACCGCGACCTCGAACCTTCTCTTCTTCAATGCCGACGACGGCGAGCGCGGCGCCGAGCTCTGGCAGACCGACGGGACGGCGGCCGGCACCCGGCTGGTCGACGACATCAACCCCGGCTCTCCTCCCTCCGATCCGGAGGCTCTGACGGTCGCCGGCAACCGGCTCTTCTTCCGCGCCGACGACGGGATCACCGGTGACGAGCTGTGGAGCTATCCGTTGGACGAGCCTTCCTGCCAGCCCTCGGCGACGGCGCTCTGCCTGGCCGGCGGCCGCTTCCGGGTCGAGGCCCACTGGCGGACCCTGACCGGCAACGGACCCGGGCAGGCGGTCGCGCTCACCCCGGACACCGGCTACTTCTGGTTCTTCGATCCGGCCAACGTCGAGGTCATCCTCAAGGTGTTGGACGGGCGGAGCGTCAACCAGCACTTCTGGGTTTTCTACGGAGCGCTCTCGGACGTCGACTACGACCTCACGGTCACCGACACCGTGACCGGCGCCACCCGCCGCTACACCAACCCGCCCGGCAACCTGGCGAGCGTGGCGGACACGACGGCCTTCGGACCCTTGGGAGCCAACGCCGCGGCCCTTCTGACCTTCGGGCCGGCGCCCTCCTCGGGGTCGCGCGGCGACGGCAGCCCCGCGCTGTCGAGCACCGCGGTCGCCACGCCCTGCGTTGCCGGACCGAGCCGGCTCTGCCTGAACGGCGGGCGCTTCGCAGTCACCGCGAGCTAGGGCAACCTGGCGAGCGTGGCGGACACGACGGCGTTTCCGTGAGCGAGGCAGGCGGCTGGGCGGGCCGGGATACACTCCCCCCCGTGACCGATCCCACCTTCCCCGACCTCCGGGCCTTCCTCGCCCGCCTGGAAGAGGACGGCGACCTCGTGCGGGTCGACGCCCCGGTCGACGCGCGCCTGGAGGTGGCCGAGATCCACCGCCGGGTGATCGCCGCCGGCGGCCCGGCCCTCCTGTTCAACCGGGTGGCGGGCGCCGATTTCCCCCTGGCCACCAACCTCTTCGGCACCGCCCGGCGGGCGGAGCTGGCCTTCGGCACTCGCCCTCTCCGCCTCGTCCGCCGGCTGGTCGAGCTCGCCCAGATCCTCCTGCCGCCCACCCCGGCCAAGCTGTGGGGAGCTCGCGACCTGGCTCGGGAGGCGCTCAAGATCGGCACCGCGCGCCGGCGCTCCGGACCGGTGACCGAGGTGGTGAGCGGCGACGTGCGGCTCGACCGCCTGCCCGTCCTCACCACCTGGCCGGAGGACGGCGGTCCCTTCGTCACCCTGCCTCTGGTCTATACCGAGTCACCTGAGGGCAAGGGGCACAACCTGGGGATGTACCGGCTCCAGGTCCATGGGCCGCGGACGACGGGGATGCACTGGCAGATCGGCAAGGGAGGTGGTTTCCATTACGCCGCGGCCGAGGCGCGCGGGGAGGCCCTGCCGGTCACCGTCTTCCTGGGCGGACCGCCTGCCCTCACCCTGGCGGCGGTGGCCCCGCTGCCCGAGAACGTCCCGGAGCTGCTCCTCGCCTCGCTCCTCGCCGGCGGCCGCCTGCCGCTCGTGGCGCCGCGGGCCGGGCTCTCGCCCCATCCGCTCGTCGCCGCCGCCGAGTTTGCCCTGATCGGTAAAGTCCCGCCCCGGGTCCGCCGCCTGGAAGGGCCGTTCGGCGACCACTACGGCTACTACTCGCTCGCCCACGACTACCCGGTCTTCGAGATCGAGCGCATCGCCCACCGGCGGGACGCGATCTACCCGGCGACCGTGGTGGGCAAGCCGCGGCAGGAGGACTTCTACATCGGCGACCTCCTCCAGGAGCTGCTCTCCCCCCTCTTCCCCCTGGTCATGCCGGGGGTGAAGGCCCTGTGGTCCTACGGCGAGACCGGCTACCACTCTCTCGCCGCCGCGGTGGTGGCCGAGCGCTACCGGCGGGAGGCCATGGCCTCGGCCTTCCGCATTTTGGGGGAGGGGCAGCTCTCGCTCACCAAGTTCCTCCTGGTGACCGATCGACCGGTGGACTTGAAAGACTTCCGGGCCACCCTGACCCACCTCCTCGCCCGCACCCATCCCGAGACCGACCTCTACGTCTTCGGCAACCTCGCCATGGACACCCTGGACTATACCGGTCCGCGGGTGAACGAGGGCTCGAAGGGGGTCTGGCTCGGTCTGGGCGACCCGGTGCGCGACCTGCCGGGAGAGTTTCAGGCGGCCGAGCTGCCCCAGGGCCTCACCGAGGTCCGGGTCTTCTCTCCCGGCTGCCTGGTCCTGGGCGGCCCGCCCTTCACCCAGGACCCCGGCGCCGCCGCCCGCTTCGCCGCCCATCCCGCCTTCGCCGGCTGGCCTCTCCTCGTCCTGACCGACGAGCCCCGTCGGGCCGCCGCCTCGGCGATCAACTTTCTCTGGACCACCTTCACCCGCTTCGAGCCCGCCGCCGATCTCCACGCCGCGGGCAAAGATGTGGTCCGCAACCAGATCTCCTACCAGCCGCCAATCTTGATCGACGCCCGCCTGAAGCCCGGCTTTCCCGGCGAGCTCCACGCCGACGAGGCGACCGCCGCGACGGTCACCCGGCGTTGGCGGGAGTACTTTCCGGGGGGCAAGGTGGAGATGGGGGACGCGGAGACGGGGCACCTGGACCGGGAGTAGGAAGCTCCAGGCAGCAGAGTTCTGGAGGGCATAGGCGCTAACTTTGGCTCGGAGGGGGTGGGAGGTGGGTCCCTCCCCCCTGGGAGGGGGAGGGTTGGGTCAGGGGGGAGGTTAGGAGGGGGGCGCCAGCCGACGAAAACCCTCGGCAGGCGGTCATCGCCGGCAGTCCGGCGGTCATCGCCAGCAGTCCGGCGGTCATCGCCAGCAGTGGCTTCAGGGTTTGACGCAACTCCCCCCGCCCAGATCCTTCGCTCCGCTCAGGATGACGCTCTGGGGAAGATAGCGATGGAGGAGAGGATCCCTCTCCGGCTGAAGGGGTCATTACTGCCGGCATCGCTGCCTGACTTTGCCGGCGCCGATCAAGGCCGACGACTCGGGTCAAGTTCCTTCCGTATTGACGAGACCGCAACCGCGCGACATGATGAGGGTCGATCCCAACCCCGGTCAACCCGTTGGAGGTATCCCCATGCGACGCCTCTCGACCCTCGCTCCCCTCGTGCTGCTTCTCGCCGGCAGCTCCATCGCTCTCCTCGCCCAGGATTCGGACGAGATCTCGATCGTCCGGTCCGCCGTCGTGCAGCACAACGTCAACCTGCGGCGCGACCCGTCCACCCGGCACGCGCCGCTGGCGCTCCTGCCGGTCTCGACCGAGCTCCAGCTGCTCGAGCCCACCCCGCGATCGGGCTTCTACCACGTGATCACCAAGGACGGCCGGCAGGGCTGGACCGTCGCCAAGAACGTCCAGCTGGGTCCCGCCCCGCCGGAGATGTTCGAAGCCCAGGCCGCCCAGGCCTGCGTCGCGAGCTTCGACCTGTGCACCCCGATCGGCTGCGGCAAGGAAGGGTCGACCCAGGCCCTGGTCAATCAGGCCAAGCGCCGGCTGCCCACCGAAACCGAGGCCACGTTCCTCTCCTTTACGGACATGAAGGCCTTGCAGGACCAAGCCAACAACCTCGTCGGGCAGCACGTCGAGCTCGACGCGGAGGGGCGGGCCAAGCTCGCCAACCTGGCGGTGACCGACGGCACGGTGGCCGAGGGGAGCCTCGTCCAGCTGAGCGGCTTCATCTCCACCGGGGCGAAGCCGCACCCGAACACCGGGGAGTCGGTCAACTGCAAGTTCACCCAGGCGGCGAACAACGACTACCACATCAACATCGCCCCCAAACCGACCGATACCGAGCTCGCCGGCACGGTCGTCGAGATGGTCCCCTGGGGCCGCCCGGAGGGGTGGCCGCTCAAGAAGCTCCTGGACGCCCAGAAGCAGAAGCTGCGGGTGCTGGTCGAAGGGGGGCTCTTCTACGACAACCTCCACTTCGTCAACGCCGACCCCAACCACGTCCTGGGCGGCCAGCCCAAGCGCTTCGCCCTCTGGGAGATCCACCCCATCACCGGGTTCTTCGTCTGCAGCAAGAAAGACGGCAGCTGCGACCCGGGAAACCCGGACGACAACTGGACCCCGCTGGAGGACTTCGAGGCGCAGTAGGCGCGCAGGTAGGCGAGAGGCGGGGCCGGCAACGCCCCGCTTACCGGCCCGACGCCGCGCTCCCGGGTTTCGCCTTCTCCTTGCCCGGGGCGGCCGGGGCCGCGGTCGCCGCCGGAGGGGCGGGGAACCCGGCCCCCGCCTCGACGCTCCCCTTCAGGTAGGAGGCCTGGGCGGCGAGGTCGTCGCGCAGGCCGACGCCCAGGACGTACTGGCCGCGCTTGAGCTTGATCCGCACCTCGTGCACGTAGTCCTGGCGGAGGGCGGCGGCGGCCCGGTTGTCGGGGATGCGGATGTCCGCCTCGGAGCTGCGCACCGGGGTGATCTCGCCGTTGCCGCTCGCCACGACGAAGAAACGTACGTGCCCGACCCGGGCGCCCTCCTGCGGGAGGAGGGTGAGCTTCGACAGCGGGACGTGCAGCCGCACCGGTACCACGTAGACGTCCCCCTGCGGCACCTGGCGGCCGAGCTCGACGCGCACCGCCAGCGGGTTGTCCTCGAAGCCGTAGAGCATGGCGGCGGCGGTGCGTTCGGCGACCAGCTCGATCTGCGGCTTGTCGCGATACCACTGGCGGTAGCGGGCGATCGCTCCCTTGCGCACCACCTTGACCTCGATCTTGTGGTCGATGCCGTCGCCGCCGCCGGCACTGCGCGGCGGCCGGTAGCCCAGCGAGTAGTAGTTGCCGAGGTCGTCGGCCATCAGCGCCAGGGCGCGGCGGGCATCCGACACGTCGAGCATCGCCCGGCCGCCCGTCCCCTGGGCCAGCCGGCGCATCGACTCCTGGCGGTTCTCCACCCGGTCGCGCTCGGAGAGGACGCCGGCCTCGTTGGCCGTCGTCTCCAGGGTGTAGAAGGCCACCCGGTTGCGGCTGGCATGGCCGGTCACGTCGTTGAACTTGGTGCGCGAATCGTAGGTCTGGGCGGAGAGGAAGCCGGTTATCGCGCTCTTCGCCATGCACGACCCGCCCATGCGCTGGAACGCCTCGAAGCCGGGATTCGCCGGCACGCCATCGCCAACGTAGAGGACGGCCTTGCGTCCCGGCGCCGAGGCGACGGCGGAGACCACCGAGTCCAAGGCGCGCAGGGTCGAGTCGAGGAGATGGTTCTGGGAATCGGCATAGGCCTTGACCGCCTGCTCCAGGGCCTGGTCGCAACCGCTGCCGAAGGCCTCCGCGGCGTCCGCGATGATGTCCTGGTTCGCCTCCCGGAAGCTGGCCTCCTCGGCGCCATGGGCGGAGAGCTTCTCCAGGGCGGCGATGTCCTGCTGGATCTGGCCGACGTCGGTGGTGAACGGCCGCCGCACGTCGATCGAGCTCTGGTAGCGGATCAGCATCACCCGGTCGCCCGGCTGGATCTCGTGCGCCAGGAAGTCCCGCAGCTGGCCGAGGACCCGGTTCCGGCTGAGCATCCCGGTGTTCGCGTCGTCGACGAAGACCACCAGGTTGAGCCGCTGCTCCTCGGGCCGGGTATCGGCGGCGGCGGCGGCGGGGACCGGCGCGGCATTTGCAGTACCGCTGCTCGCCGTGGCAGCCGCGGTGGCGTAGAAATTGGTGACCTGGACCGGCTTGCCGTCCTCGAAGAGCTGGAAGTCTTCGCGCTTAAGGTCGGTGATCGGGTGCCCCTGGGCGTCGGCGACGTAGACGTCGACGTTGACGACGTTCACCTCGACCTGCTCGGAGAAGACCTGGGCAGAGGGGAGCGCGGCCGGCACTGCCGGCGCGGCCGGCGGCATTGGGGGTGCCGCCTGGGCGGCGAGCGCAGAGGCCCCCGCGGCGAACAGGGCGGCGACGAGGAAGGCAGAGCGCAGGGAGTGAGGGTGCATCGCGACCTCCTTGGGCGGTCTTGGGCGATCGAGTGAGCTCCTGGGCAGTTTAGAGCAGATCGCCTCCATTTCGAGCGAAGCGGCGAAAACGTCGGCTTCAGGAGTGGAGCAGGCTAGACTCCTTCGGGAGGAGGACGGTCTCATGAGCGCCAAGATCCGGATCACCGGGCCGGCCACGGCCCAGGAGCGGCGGGTTCTCACCCCGGAGGCCCAGGACTTCGTGGCGGGGCTCCAGCAGCGCTTCGAGCCGGTGCGCCAGGATCTCCTGCGCCGCCGCGAGCGGCGCCTGGCCGACTTCGACAAGGGGCTCCTGCCGGATTTCGATCCCTCGACCCGCGAGGTGCGCGAGGGGGCCTGGCAGGTCGCTCCCGCGCCCCGCGACCTCGCCGACCGCCGGGTCGAGATCACCGGGCCGGTCGAGGCCAAGATGATGATCAAGGCTTTGAACTCCGGGGCGAGCGTCTTCATGGCTGACTTCGAGGACGCCCTCTCCCCGACCTGGGAGAACGTCCTCGCCGGACAGGCGAACCTGATGGACGCGGTGCGGCGGAACCTCTCCTACCGGAGCCCCGAGGGCAAGGAGTACCGGCTGAACGAGACGACCGCGACCCTCCTCGTCCGCCCGCGTGGCTGGCACCTCGAAGAAAAACACTTCCAGGTCGAGGGCCAGCCGGTCTCGGCCAGCCTCTTCGACTTCGGCCTTTACTTCTTCCATAACGCGGCGGAGCTCCTGGACCGCGGCAGCGGCCCCTACTTCTACCTGCCCAAGCTCGAGGGCCACGCCGAGGCGGAGCTGTGGAACGACGTCTTCAACGCCGCCCAGGACACTCTCGGGCTGCCGCGCGGCTCGATCCGCGCCACCGTCCTCGTCGAGACGATTCTCGCCGCCTTCGAGATGGAGGAGATCCTCTTCGCCCTGCGCGACCACGCGGCGGGTCTGAACGCCGGGCGCTGGGACTACATCTTCAGCATCATCCGCAAGTTCCGGACCGCCGACCTCCTCCTGCCCGACCGCGGGCAGATCACCATGGCGGTCCCCTTCCTGCGCGCCTATACCGACCTCCTGGTCCAGACCTGCCACCGCCGCGGCGCCCATGCCATCGGCGGCATGGCCGCCTTCATCCCCAGCCGCCGCGACCCGGCGGTCAACGAGCGGGCGCTCGCCAAGGTGCGCGAGGACAAGGAGCGCGAGGCGAAGGCCGGCTTCGACGGCACCTGGGTGGCCCATCCGGACCTCGTGCCGGTGGCCCGGGAGTCGTTCGACCGGGTCCTGGGCGACCGGCCGCACCAGAAGGCGGTCCTCCGCCCGGACGTCACCGCCGACGCGGCACGGCTCCTCGACTTCACGATCGCGGGCGGCCGGGTGACCGAGGAGGGGGTGCGCACCAACGTCAGCATTGCCCTCCAGTACATGGACGCCTGGCTCCAGGGGTTCGGGGCGGTCGCCCTCTACGACCTGATGGAAGATACCGCCACCGCGGAGATCTCCCGCACCCAGCTCTGGCAGTGGCTCTGGCACCGGGCGACGCTCGAAGACGGTCGCCGCTTCGACGCCGCGCTCTACCGCGAGCTGCGCGCGGAGGAGGTCGCCCGGCTGGGGGGCGTCGAGGTGCGGCGCCTGGCCGAGGCCGCGACCCTGCTCGACGAGCTGGTGCTGTCTCGGGAGCTCGTCCCCTTCCTCACCCTGCCGGCCTACGATCTGCTGGGCACGCACTGATCGTTGGGGGGCGGAGGCAAAAAAAAGGCCCGCGGTGCCGAGAGGCAGTGCGGGCCAAAAGCTTCAGGCTCAGGATGTGCTAATTTTCACAGTCCTACATTACGTGTCAGATTACGGCCGGAGCGCCTACCAACCCATGCGGTCGACGGCGTAGGGCAGCATCTTGCGCCACGACGGCCAGTCGTGCGGGATGTCGTGCCCCCAGAGGTCCAGGAAGTGGGGGATCCCCTTCTGCGTCAGGAGGTCCGCCAGGCGGCGGGAGGCGTCCGGCGCCTCGTAGGACCCCTGGCCGGTCACGATGTGGATCTGGGTGGCGGTCTGCAGGAGCTGGAGGAAGGGCCCTTCGAGGTTCGGCAGGTACCAGGCCGGGTTGTTGAAGAAGGCGTTGTCGTCCGAGTAGCCGCGCAGGTAGTCCGGCCCCAGGTCATAAAAGCCGCTCATGGCGATGACGGCATCGAAGAGGTCGGGACGGCGGAACAGGGTGTTGGCGGCGTGGAAGGCGCCGAAGCTCGCCCCCGTGGTGGCGATCCGGATGTCCGGGCTCTGGCAGACGTGGCGGATGTAGGGGACGACCTCCTGCTCGACGTAGAGGGAGTAGAGGTTCTGCCGCCGGGCCTGCTCGGCGACCGACAGGTGGCTGTCCATCCAGGCCTGGTTGTTGATGCTGTTGATCGAAAAGATCCGCACCCGGCCGGCCGCGATCGCCCCGCTCACCGCCTCGATCAGCCCGAAGCGCTCGTTCTCCAGGAAGTCCGCCGCGGCGGTGGGGAAGAGGAGCAGCGGATGCCCCCAGTGTCCATAGGACACGATGGGCATCGGCTGTCCGAGGATGGGGCTCAACCAGCCGTCGACGTTTTTCTGCAGGTCCATGGGCGATCCCTCTCCAGAGGTCCCGAACCTTACCACGGCCCCTCACCCCCCTACCCCCCTCTCCCGGCCCGCCCCCCCTTCCTCCGGGAGAGGGGGATAAAGAAGAAGCGTGGTGATAGGGCGCCTTCGAGGCCTACGTCCCATGGGGGAAAGGAGGCCACTTCCGCCACCTATCTCCTCGGTTTTTCTTCTTCCCCCTCTCCCGGGGGCCAGGGGGGGCGGGCCGGGAGAGGGGGGTAGGGGGGTGAGGGCTACAGTGTCTGCTACGATCTCCTCCCGATTCCGCGCCAGATCCCTTTTCTTTCGTCTGGAGGAGACCCGTGAACCTTCGCCACGTCTCGCTGACCACCGCCGCCCTCCTGCTCCTCGCCCGGCCCGCCTTCCCCTGGGGGGCGACGGGACATCGGGTCGTGGGGCGGATCGCCGAGCACCACCTGTCCGAAGCCGCCGCCCGCGGCGTCGCCGGCATCCTGGGTCCCGAGAGCCTCGCCCAGGTCGCCACCTGGCCCGACGAGATCCGCTCCGATCCCGCCTGGGACCGCGCCAAGCCGTGGCACTTCCTGAGCGTCGACGACGGCGAGACCTACGAGACCACGGCCAGGGACCCGCAGGGCGACGTGGTCGAGGCGATCGGCCGCTTCTCGAAGGTCCTGCGCGATCCCGCGGCGGCGCGGGCGGACAGGGCCGAGGCGCTCCGCTTCCTGGTCCACTTCGTGGGCGACGTCCACCAGCCGCTCCATGTCGGCCGGCGGGACGACCGCGGCGGCAACAGCGTCCGGGTCAACTGGTTCGGCGAGAACACCAACCTCCACGCGGTATGGGACGAGAAGATCCTCGAAGCGGAGAAGCTCTCCTTTTCAGAGCTCGCCCTCTTCCTCGATCACCCGACGGACGGCGAGATCCAGGCCTGGCAGAGCGCCGGCGTCGTCGACTGGGCGAAGGAGTCGATCGCGGTCCGGGCGCGGGTCTACGACATCGGCGACGGCAAGCTGAGCTACGCCTATCAGTACGTGAACGTGCCGCTGGTCAAGCGCCGGCTGCTCCAGGCCGGCGTCCGGCTGGCCGGTCTGCTCAACTCGATCTTCGCCGAGACTGGCCCGTCCATCCCCGACCGGCCGCCGCTCGCGCCGCCGCACCAGGCCCCCGCGGAGCCTTAGGGGCGCGGAGCCTTAGGAGGATAGGCGCTGTGCTATCCTCCGCGCCTCGGCGCGGACCGCTGTCCTGCAGCACACCCTGTGAGCTGGATTGGGAGCACAGATGGAGATCTACGAGAACATCCTCGAAACCCTGGGCAACACGCCCCTGGTGAAGCTCGGCCGCTTCTCCCCCAAGGGGGCGACGCTCGCGGCCAAGATCGAGTCTCAGAATCCCGGCGCCTCGGTCAAGGACCGGATCGGCATCGCCATGGTCGAGGCGGGGGAGAAGGCCGGCCTGCTGAAACCGGGCGGCACCATCGTCGAGCCGACCTCCGGCAACACCGGCGTCGGCCTCGCCCTGGTGGCGAACCTCAGGGGCTACAAGCTGATCTGCGTCGCGCCCGACAAGATCCCGCAGGAGAAGATCGCCCTCCTCGAAGCCTACGGCGCCCGGGTCGTCACCTGCCCCACCGGGGTCGAGGCCAGCGACCCGCGTTCCTACTACAAGGTGTCCGAGCGCATCCGCGACGAGGAGGGGGCGTACCTTCCCTATCAGTACTACAACCCGGCGAACCCCGAGGCCCACTACCGGACGACCGGCCCCGAGATCTGGCGCCAGACCGACGGCAAGGTCACCCACTGGGTGGCCGGGGTCGGCACCGGCGGCACGATCAGCGGCGTCGCCCGCTACCTGAAGGAGCAGAACCCGGCGGTCCAGGTGATCGGCGTCGACACCGTCGGCAGCATCTACGGCTACTACATCGAGCACCGCGAGCTGCCGCCGGCCGACCAGATCCACCAGTACCTGATCGACGGTATTGGCGAGGACTTCATGCCGGCGACGGTCTCCTGGGACTACATCGACGAGATCGTCAAGGTCGACGACAAGAGCGCCTACAGCGCCACCATGGAGCTCGCCCGGAAGGAGTCGATCTTCACCGGCTCCTCGGGCGGCGCCGCCGCGGCCGGCGCCCGCCGGATCGCCGCGGCCCTGCCATCCGAGGCTCTGGTCGTCACTCTCTTCCCCGATTCCGGCGAGCGCTACCTCTCGAAGCTCAACGAGAAGTGGATGCGCGACAAGGGTCTGCTCGACGACTGATCCCCATGCGTCGCCCCTTTCTCCTACAATAGGGTCTAGGACAAGGGGGACGTTCGCATGGCGTACAAGCGGATCGCCGTCGTCACGGGCGGAAACCGCGGGATCGGGATGGAGATCTGCCGCCAGCTGGCGCGCAAGGGAGCCCGCGTCGTGCTCACCGCGCGCGATGAGGCCAAGGGCCGGGCGGCGACCGAAGCGCTGGTCGAGCAGGGGTTGGAGGTGCTCTTCCATCCGCTCGACGTCAACGACGACGAGAGCGTGCGGCGCCTGGCGGCCTATCTAAAGGACGAGTTGCGCGGGGCGGACATCCTGGTCAACAACGCCGGCGTCTTCCGGGACCACAAGCGGGGCGGCTTGGACGTGCCGATGCAGGTCGTCCGCGACACCCTGGAGACCAACCTCCTGGGCGCCTGGCGCCTTTCCCAGGTCTTGGTCCCGCAGATGCGCCAGCATGCCTACGGCCGCATCGTCAACGTCTCTTCCGGCCTGGGGGCGATGTCGGAGATGGCCGGCGGCTACTCCGCCTACCGGGTGTCGAAGGGGGCCTTGAACGCCCTGACCCGCATTTTCGCCGACGAGCTGCGCGGCACCAACATCCTGGTCAACGCCATGTGCCCGGGCTGGGTGAAGACCGAGATGGGGGGACCGAACGCCACCGTGCCGGTCGAGAAGGGGGCCGACACCGCCGTCTGGCTCGCCACCCTCCCCGACGGCGGCCCCACCGGCGGCTTCTTCCGCGACCGCCGGCTCATCCCCTGGTAGGGCCGCCCGCGCGATACCTTCCGATCACGTCCCGAAGAGGGCGATGAGCGCGATCCCCGTGACGACGAGGAGCGCCCCCACCGTGCGGGTGGGGCCGAAATTCTCTCCCAGGAGGCGCCAGCCGGCGAGGGCCGCGAGCACGATGCTCACCTCGCGCACAGCCCCCACGTAGGCGACCGGCGCGATTTTGAACGCCTGAAGCACTAGTATGTAAGAGAATAGAGAAAACGCTCCGACGAGCGGAATCTTTCGCCAGCTCCGGCTCCACTCGGTGCCGAAGGCTCGGCCGCCACGCAGGAGGAGGAGCGGCGGCCCGGCGAGGACGGCGCTCAGGCCGAAGACGAGGAGCGTATAGGAAGCCGGCGGAAAGCGGCGGACCGCCGCGCCGTCGACCAGGGAATAGAGGGCAATGAAGAGGGCGACCCCGAGCGCCCAGCCGGCGCCGCGGCTGCCGCTCTCTCCGTGGTGCTGTCGTCTCCAGAGGGGGGCGCCCCCCACCACGGCGAGGCCGGCGGCGAGGACCGCCAGGCCGACCAGGCCCCCGGGGCTCGGCCGCTCGTGCAGGACGAGGGCGGCCCCGGCGGCGAGGAGGAGCGGCGCGGCGCCGCGCGCCAGGGGGTAGACGAGCGAGAAGTCCCCCCGGCCGTAGGCCACGGCCAGGGTGGCGAAGTACCCCGCTTCGAGGAGGGCGCTGGCCAGCACGTAGGGCCAGACCCCGCGGAGCGGGGGGCCGGCGAGGAGAACGGGGATGGCGAGAGGGGCGATCATGACCTGCGCCCACCAGGTAAAAACCAGACGATCCTCCGCCCCGCGGACGAGGAGATTCCAACTGGCATGAAGCACCGCGGCGGCGAGCAGGAGAGCCAGGGCGAGGGGGGGCACGGGGCAGACGGTAGCGCGCTCGGCGCCCGACCTCAAAATGGGACCCTTTTTTCTCGCCTCAAAGCACCTTTAAGGGTAATCTATCCCCTCGCGAGCGCCGGGCCATGGAGGCCCTCGCGGCTCACGGGGATCCTGGAGGGATTTCGATGTCTCGGACGATCCTTATCCGCATCAGCCTCGTGCTGGTCCTGGGTGCCGTGTTGTCGCTGGCTCCGCAGTCCAGCTGGGCCGGCACCGCTCGCCATCCGCATTCCCCCACCGCCACCCCCCCGGCGCACCCGGCCGCCGACCTGGTCGCCCAGGCCTGGAACCACCTGGTGAGCGTGTGGGCGCGGGTGGGGAGCATCATCGATCCCAACGGCCTCTGGAGCCCCATCGGAACCAGCAACGGCTCGAGCGCCACCGATCCGCGCACTGTCAGTTAGTAGGAGAGCTTCGAGAACCGGGGACCCGGGGGGGGTGCGCCGCCTGGACCCGCCCGGAACTTGAAGGGGGGAGACAACCTGACTCATTGTGTGCGAAAATGGATACTTGATTCTGTTGCCCTAAACGGAGGAGATGACGTGGTGGACCATCCGACCCCTTCCGCCCTGGAGGCCTTCCTGCGTGGAGCCTTGTCGATTGGCGAGACCAAGCTCGTCATCACCCACCTGCTCGGCGGGTGCTCTCAATGTCGGAAAGCCATGGAGCCACTGGCCCAGGTCCTTTTCTTTCCCGGTCGTGTCGAGGCGGACGGAAATGGGGCGGTGTACGACTTCCCCATCTTCCGCGCCATCAACCAGGCCCGCCGGCAGACCGAGCTGGAGCGCACCGAGGCCGAGCTCCCGTCCAGGTCTCTCCCCCGGCCCCAGGAAGAGCCGGTCGGCGTCGCCCCGCACATCCTCTCCGGCTTGCGGAGCCTGGAGGGTTGCGAGGCTCTGCTCGCGGCCAGCCGCGAGCTGCGTCATCAGGATCCCGAGGGCATGGTCTTCCTCGCCGCTCTGGCCGTGGGGGTGGCGGAGAGGCTCGACCCGCGCGTCTCCTCGCCGGCGGGGCCGGCCGAAATCGCCGACCTCCGGGCTCGGGCCTGGGGCGAATTGGGTAATGCTCGGCGCGTTGCGAACGACCTGCTGGGCGCCGAGGCCGCACTGGAGCGGTCGCTGGCGTGCGCCGAAGAGGGCTCTGGCGAGCCTCTCCTCCTCGCCCGGCTCCTCGACCTCGCGGCATCGCTCCACAGTGACCAGCGACGGTTCGAGACGGCGTTCCAACTGCTCGACCTCGTCCACCAGATCTACTGGCAGCACGGCGAGCGCCATCTTGCCGGCCGGGCGCTGATCAGCAAGGGCAACTATCTCCTGCTCAACAACGATCCCGAGGCGGCCCTGCGGCTGATCGTCTCCGGGCTCGATCTCGTGGATCGGCGCCGGGACCCCGCACTGATCCTGGCTGCCGTACACGGGATCATCGACATCACGGTGCGACTGGAACGTTTCGAGGAGGCCCAGCACCTCCTGCGGGCCAGCCGCCGCCTCTACTACGAGTACGCCGACGAGCTCAACTTCCTCAAGCTGCGCTGGGTGGAGGGCAAGATCAACGCCGGTCTGGGGAACCTCTCCCGGGCCGAGGCCGCCTTCCAGGAAATTCGTGACGGCTTCCGCGCTCACGAAATGCCGTACCACCTGGCGGTCGCCTCGCTCGACCTCGCCGCGGTCTGGCTGAGCCAGGGGCGGACGGCCGAGCTGCGCGATCTGGTCGAGGAGATGGTCGGCACCTTCCAGGCGTTCGGCATCCACCGCGAGGCGATCGCGGCGCTGCTGATGCTCCAGGAGGCGGTGGTGGCGGAGCGCGCGACCGCGGCCCTGTTGCGCAGCGTGGCCGCCCAGCTCCAGCGCCTGCAGTACGAGCCGATGCAGTAGCGCTCTCTCTAGGAGAGAGAGCGCCGGTCAGCCCAGCCAGTGGCGGTAGAGATCCGGCCGCCGGTGCCGGAAGAAGAGCCGGCGCGCGGTCGATTGGGCGCACTGACCGAGGTCGACGTCGCAGACCACGAGGTCTTCCCGCAGGCTCCCGCCCCGCGCCAGGATCCGGCCCTCCGGATCGGCCAAGAAGGACTCGCCCGCGAAGGTCAGGGCTCCCTCGTTCCCCACCCGGTTGCAGAGCGCGGTGAAGTAGCCGTTCTGGAAGCCGGCCGTCCGCACCTCAGCCTCGTACATCCCCTCCGGCCACTCCCCCACCGTTCCGGCCTGGGGGATGACGACCAGCTCCGCCCCCTGGACCCCCAGCGAGCGCATCACCTCCGGGTAGTGGCGGTCGTAGCAGATGGCGACGCCGATCCGGCCCACCCGGGTGTCGTAGACGGGGAGGCCCGCTTCTCCCGATAGATCACCGGGATGGTAGTAGCTCTGCTCGTGGAACCCCTCATAGTCGGTGATGTGGAGCATGCGGGTGACGCCCAGGAGCCGGCCGTCGGCATCGAAGACCGGCGAGCTGTCGAACCGGCGCCCCGCGGAGTCGACCTCGTAGAGGTTGAAGACGGTGACGATCCCGAGCTCCCGCGCCAGGGCGGCGATGCGGTCGGTCACCGGGCCGGGGATCGGCTCGGCGAGGGCCAGGGCCGCCCGATCGTTCGGGCGCACCGGGAAGAAGCGGTCGAGGACCACCTCGGGAAAGGCGACGAGGTCGGCGCCGGCCTGCTTGGCCTCCTGCATGGCCGCGGTCACCCGGTCGAGGTTGGCGGTGCGGTCGGGGCTGGCGGCGAGTTGGGCGAGGGCGATGCGCATGGGATCAGGTCCGCGTCCGTTTCTTGAACGACCAGGTGAAGGTGAAGCGGGCGACCTCGACCCCGTCCGGCAGGCGGCCCACCGTCTCCAGGACCGCGGTCGCCGGCTCTCCCGTGGCCACGGCCGACGCGACGGCGGCGAAGGCCTTCGCCCCATCCTCGCAGGTGAAGGTGGCAAGGGCGGTCGCCTTCTTGCCGAAGCTCGCCGTCAAGTTGACGATGAGCAGGGCGACCGGCGCCCCGGCCAGCTCGGTGGCGAGGAGGGCCAGGCCTCCGGTCGACAGCTCGGCCGCCATGCTCAAGGCAGCGAAGTAGGTCGAGCGAAAGGGATTGGTGGTTCGCCAGCCGTAGGGGACGCTGGTTACGCAGTGGTCCTCGTCGAGCTCGCGGACCTTCAACCCCGCGAACAGGGCGAGCGGCAGCTTGGCGAGGAAGAACCCCCGCATCAGGAAGGGGTTCAGCATGCGCCGCCGCACGGCCGCCGCGGCCGGGCTGCGCAGGTCGATCGCCGCTGCTGGGGTCTCTGCCATGCTCCCTCCTCGTCTGGCGAGAGGAGTCTACCCCACCTCCCCCCGCAGGTATTTCCGTCACGTCAGATATAATGTACATCTGAGGAGATCACCACCCATGGCGTCTATGGCCGATCGTTCCAGCAACGAAGATCTGCGAGCCCTGCTCGCCGGCCCTGGCCGGCGCGATCCGCGGCTCCGTCGACGGGTGGTGCGGGGGCTCCTGGGCCATGGCCCGCAGCGCGGGGAGGTCGACTATGATGACGTCCTCGCCCGAGCCGAGCAGACGTTTTCGCTGTTCTTCGCGGAGGGACGACCGGTCGAGGAGCCCCCTGGGGTCCTGCTCGCCGAGCTGGTCCCCGGTTCGGTCCTCGAAGAGCTGGACCTGCCCAGCCGCGATCTGCGCCGGTCGATTCCTACCCTGGCCAAGTGGCTGATCGCCCGCAGCCATGCCGTGCGCTACGGCAATCCGAAGGAGATGCTGCACTGGGGCCTCATGGCGCGTCTGGCGGCGGACTCCTGTCCGGCCCAGGCGGTGGGTGGGAAGCCGCGTCTCGCCGACCTCCAAGTTCGAGCGTGGGGCCAATTCGGGAATGCTCTCCGGGTCTGCGGCCGCTTCCGCGAGGCCGGAGAGATGCTGGCGGCAGCCCGGGAGCAACTGGCGGCGGGCACCGGAGACCTGACGCTGCGCGCCCGGATCTATGAGCAGATGGCCTCCCTGTACATCAACCAGAAGGCGTTCGAGAGCGCTGGGGAGCTGCTTGAAGAGGCGCAGGCGATCTACGCGGAGATTGGGGAGAGGCACTGCCTCGCCAGCTCGCTCCTGCAGAAGGCGATCACTCTCCAGTACGGCGGCGAACCGGAGCTGGCGATCCAGGTCATCGATCGCGCGGTCTCCCTCCTCGATCCGGTCGAGGATCCCGACCTGTTCCTCGTCGCCAGCGGTAACCGGGCGCTGGCCTATGTCTCGATCGATCGCCCCGACTGGGCGCTGTCGTCGTTCCGCGCGCTGCGGCGTGCCGGACGCGGGAACCTGCGCTCGGCCTTGATGCTCCGCATCTCCTGGGCCGAGGGACAGGCCCTCTCCGGGCTCGGACACCTGGAAGCGGCGGAAACGGCCCTGCGCTCCGCCCGCCGCGGCTTCATCGAGCGGGACCTGGCGCCCGAGGTGGTCGCCGCTTCGCGTGACCTGGCCGGCCTCTACCGGAAGATGGGAAAGCGCGACGCGCTGGAGGACACCGTCGTCGAAACCCAGGCCCTCTTCTTCGGCGTCCCGGCCGAGGTGGAGGTGCAGAACGGCCTGCGGGAGCTGGAGCGGATGACGGTGCTCTGATCTCCTTCTTGGAAGGGCGAAGAGCTGCTGCTGGCAGGCAGGGCTATTTAGATCGAGCCGAATCCGAACGTTTGCGGGGGGCACCGGCCAACCTCTCCTCAAGCTCGTTCAGATCGGTCTCGCACGGCGGGTTCTGTCGCATCCATTCGAGGGACTCTTCGATTTTCGCCTTGATTTCGGGAGCGTGGAGCCACCGCTCGCTGTCCGGGATGAAGTCCCCTGCCTGGATGATCACGGCACCCTCCTCGTGCCGCATCATGGCATGATTGAGCCGTACCCTCCAGAGCTATAGGCGCTAACTTTGGCTCGGAGGGGGCGGGAGGTGGGTCCCTCCCCCCTGGGAGGGCGGCGGTTGGATCAGGGGGGAGGCCAGGAGGGGGGCGACACGCGCTTGGTTGCCCTTCCTTTCTTCCTCCAGCCGGGTCGAGGAGCCGGGGTCGGAGCCGCCGCCTCACTTTGGCTAGGCTGTCGAGCAGGTTGTGCCCGCAAGCAGAGGAGGAGTCGCGGGTCCCGCTGGCGGTCGCGCATAAGGGGGGATAGCCCACTCTGGGGCACACTTTGGTGACAACGAGCTTGCGCTTGTTCGACAGGCCGTCATCTCTGGAGACGGGCTGTATCTGCTTACGCTGGGCCAGAGTCCCTGGAGACGGGCTGTATCTGCTTACGCTGAGCCAGAGTCCCTGGAGACGGGCCGTATCTGCTTACGCTGAGCCAGAGTCCCTGGAGACGGGCCGTATCTGCTTACGCTGGGCCAGAGTTGCTGAGGGGGCTGCGCCACAGAAGCTCTCGGGTCGACGGAAGGCCCCCCTCCTGGCCTTCCCCCTGATCCAACCGCCGCCCTCCCAGGGGGGAGGGACCCACCGCCCGGACCGCTCGGAGCCAAAGTTAGCGCCTATGCCCTCGGCGGTCCTCCATGTCGAAGTGGTTGCAACCTTCCCACTTTCCATATAATAGAGATAGCAGTTAAGAGCCAGCTTGGGCAAACCCGCTTCGGGCAGACCCCGGCCTCCCCCAGGTGGCGTGTTTGCAGGCTCTCAAGAAAGGAGCGAGTCGTGAAAAAGAAGATTACGAAGCTAAGTCTGAACCGGGAGACCCTCTACCTTCTGGGGGGCAGCGAGCTCAACCAGGCCGTGGGCGTCACCGGCCACCAGAACTC
>DASQPA010000186.1:0-6157 GCA_035644215.1 Thermoanaerobaculia bacterium | reverse complement strand
ACCGGCGCCAGACGTCGATGAACGCCACGGTGCGCAACGTGATCACCAGCATGCGGCTGATCTCGACCTTCGACTGGGCAGGGTTCTTCGAGAGCGTCAGCCGGGTCGAGGCGGCGCTGGCGGAACATCCCGGCTACAAGGCCATGGACTTCGGGACCCGCGACCAGTACCGCCACGCGGTCGAGGAGCTGGCGCGCGACGCGAAGCTCCCCGAGGTCGAGGTCGCCCACCGCGCCGTGCGGCGCGCCGCCGCGGAACCGGTCGGCGGTCCCGGCGATCCCGGAGAGCGGGGCGATCGACCGGCCGACCCCGGCGACTTCCTGATCGGCAGCGCGCGCCCCGCATTCGAGCGCGAGATCGGCGCCCGCCTCCCCCCCGGCCGCGTCTTCGAGCGCGCCTTCCACGCCTGGGCGACGCCGGGCTACCTGGGGACGATCGTCCTCGTCACCCTGCTCCTCCTCGCCGTGCCGGTCGGCTTCGAGCTCGGCAGCATCGGCACGCCCGCTCTCGTGCTTTTAGGCCTGCTGGCGTTCTTTCCGGCTTCCGACCTTGCCCTCCAGCTGGTCAACTCCTGGGTGACGCGGCGGCTGGGGCCGAAGAGCCTGCCCCGGCTGGAGCTGCGCGACGGGGTGCCCAGGGCTCTCTCTACCCTGGTCGCGGTGCCCATTCTGCTGACCTGTATGGAAGAGCTCGAGGAGCAGATCGGCCGGCTGGAGGTCCACTACCTGTCCAACCCCGAGGACGAGCTGCGCTTCGCCCTCCTCTCCGACTGGCCGGACGCGCCCGCCGAAACCATGCCGGACGACGCGGCGTTGCTCGCCGCCGCCACGGCCGGGATCGCGCGACTGAACGCCGAGCACGGACCGACGCCCGACGGCGATACCCGTTTCCTCCTCCTCCACCGGCGGCGGGTATGGAACGCGGGCGAGCGCTGCTGGCTCGGCTGGGAGCGGAAACGCGGCAAGCTGGCCGAGCTCAACCGGCTGCTCCGGGGTGCCACGGACACCACCTTTCTCACCCCGCAGGTTGCCAATCCGGAGGCCATCCGCTTCGTCCTCACCCTGGACGCCGACACCCGGCTGCCGCGGGAGTCCGTGCGGCGGCTCATCGGCACCCTGGCCCACCCGCTCAACCGGCCGCACTACGACCTGCAGCTCGGCCGGGTGACGGCGGGCTACGGCATCCTCCAGCCGCGCATCACCCCGACCCTGCCGACGGGCAAGGAAGGCTCGCTCTTCCAGCGCATCTATTCGGGGCCGGCCGGCATCGACCCCTATGCCGCGGCGGTCTCCGACGTCTACCAGGACCTCTTCGGCGAGGGCTCCTACACCGGCAAGGGGATCTACGACGTCGACGCCTTCACCGCCGCGCTCGACGGCCGGGTGCCGGAGAACCGGATGCTCTCCCACGACCTGTTCGAGGGGATTTTCGCCCGTGCCGGCCTGGTGACCGACGTCGAGCTGTTCGAGGAGTTCCCCGCCCACTTCGAGGCCGCCGCCGCCCGCGACCACCGCTGGGCGCGCGGCGACTGGCAGCTGCTGCCGTGGATCTTCGGCCGCGGCCCCACCGCCGGCCGGCCGCGGGCCCGCATCCCCGTCATCGGCCGCTTCAAGATGCTCGACAACCTACGGCGGACCCTGTCGGCGCCGGCCGCTTTCGCGACCCTGCTCGCCGGCTGGACTGTACCCGCCGCCTCGCCCGCGGTATGGACGGGATTCGTCCTCGGGACGATCGCCCTGCCGCCGGCTCGCCACTTCCTCTCCGGGGTCGTGCCGCACCGGCGGGGGATCTCGAAGCGCAGCCATCTCCTCGCCGTCGCCGCCGATTTCGCCCTCGCGGTCGACCAGGTGGGCCTCGCGGTCACCTTCCTCGCCTACCGCGCCTGGCTGATGGCCGATGCCATTCTGCGCACCCTGGCGCGGCTCTTCGTCACCCGCCGCGGCCTGCTCGAATGGGTGACCGCGGCGCAGGCCCGAGCCGGCCTCGACTTGGACCTCGGGCTCTTCTACCGCCGGATGTCCGGCGGCACGACCTTCGCCGCCGTCGCCGCCTGCCTGGTGGCGATCGTCGCCGTGACGCGGTCCGCCGTGTCGCCCAGCCCGTGGCTCTGGGCGGCGCCGCTCCTGGCCCTCTGGGCGTTGGCGCCGGCGGTGGCGCGCTGGATCAGCCTGCCGCCGCTGCCGGTCGCCCCCGAGCCGCTGGTGCCTCTCCGCGCGGAGGAGGAGGCGATGCTGCGGCAGCTCGCCCGCCGCACCTGGCGCTTCTTCGAGACGTTCGTCGTCGCCCTTGACCATGCGCTGCCGCCCGACAACTTCCAGGAGGACCCCAGGCCGGTGGTGGCCCATCGCACCTCGCCCACCAACCTCGGGCTCTACCTCCTCGCCGTCGTCGCCGCCCGCGACTTCGGCTGGCTGGGCACGGTGGACGCCGTGGCGCGGCTGGAGGCGACCCTGGGGACGATGCAGGGGCTCGACCGCTTCCGCGGCCACTTCTACAACTGGTACGGCACGCGCGAGGTCCGCCCGCTGGAACCGCGCTACGTCTCGACGGTCGACAGCGGCAACCTCGCCGGGCACCTCCTGACGCTCGTCGAGGCCTGCCGGCAGCTCGCCCAGGAACCGCTCTTCGGCCCGCAGACGCTCCACGGCATCGCCGACGCCGTGGCGCTCGTCCGCGCCGCGGCGCCGGCCTCCGCCGGAAGGCGGACCCAGACCGTCACCCGCCGCCAGTTGGACGAGGCGCTCGCCACTCTGGAGCCGGCGCTCGCCGCCGCCTCGTCGGCATCGCCCTCGACCCGGGCCGAGTGGACGGCGCGGCTCGCAGACCTGGAGGCCGGCCTCCACGGCGTGGTCGACGTGGCGCGGGCGCTGGTCGGCGAGCAGAAGGAGAGCGCCGACGCCGCGGCCTGGGGCGAGGCGCTCGCCTGGGCCGAGCTGGCCGCCGCCTGCGTCCTCAGCCACCAGCGGGACCTCTCCGATCTCGCCCCGGACACGGCGCCGGCGGGCTCTTCGGGCAGCCTCCACGCCTCCCCGCAACTCGCCGGCCGGCTGGCGGAGCTTTCGCGGCTCGCCACCGGCCTCTTCGCCGAGATGGAGTTCGGTTTCCTCTACGACCCGGCGCGCCAGCTCTTCTCGATCGGCTACCGGGTGGCCGAGGGAGAGCTCGACCCCAGCTACTACGACCTGCTCGCCTCCGAGGCCCGCCTGGCGAGTTTCGTCGCCATCGCCAAGGGCGACGCCCCGGTGGCCCACTGGTTCCACCTCGGCCGCCCGCTGACGCCGGTCGACCGCGGCGCCGCCCTCCTCTCCTGGTCGGGCTCGATGTTCGAATACCTGATGCCGGCACTCGTCATGCGCTCTCCGGCCTACAGCCTGCTCGACCAGACCTGCCGCCTGGTGGTGCGGCGCCAGATCCAGTACGGCTTCGAGCGCCGGGTGCCCTGGGGGGTCTCGGAGTCGGCCTTCAACGCCAGAGACCTGGAGCTGACCTACCAGTATTCGAACTTCGGCGTGCCGGGCCTGGGCTTGAAGCGCGGGCTCTCGGAGGACATCGTGATCGCCCCCTACGCCACGGCGCTCGCGGCGATGTTCGAGCCGCGGGCGGCGTGCCGCAACTTCCTCCGCCTGGAGCGCGCCGGCGCCCGCGGCCGCTACGGCTTCTACGAGGCGATCGACTACACCGCCAGCCGGCTGCCGGAGGGGAAGGACCGCGCCGTCGTCTGCGCCTACATGGCGCACCACCAGGGGATGGCGCTCCTCTCTCTCGCCAACGTGCTCGACGTGCGGGACGACGGCGCCATGCCGGCCCGCTTCCACGAAGCGCCGCTGGTCCAGGCGACCGAGCTGCTGCTCCAGGAGCGGACGCCGCGCGACGTGGCGGTGGCGCGGCCGCGGGCCGAGGAGGTCGAGGCCGCGGCGCAGATCGGCAGCCTGATCCCGCCAGCGGTCCGCCGCTACCACTCGCCCCACCACGCGGTCCCCACCAGTCATCTCCTGGGCAACGGCCGCTACACGGTGATGCTGACCACCGCCGGCTCCGGCTACAGCCGCTGCCTCGACCTCGCCGTCACCCGGTTCCGCGAGGACGTCACCCGCGACCCCTGGGGGAGCTTCCTCTTCTTCCGCGACGCGGCGAGCGGCGAGGTGTGGTCGGCGGGCTATCAGCCGAGCGGCGCCGAGCCGGACATCTACGAGGCCGTCTTCTCCGAGGACCGCGCCGAGATCGTCCGCCGCGACCGGGGGATCGGCAGCCGGTTGGAGGTGGTGGTGGCCGTCGAGGACGACGCCGAGGTCCGCCGGGTGTCGTTGACCAACCACGGCTCGCGCGACCGGGAGATCGAGGTCACCTCCTATGCCGAGGTGGTGCTCGCGCCGCCGGCCGCCGATCTCGCCCACCCCGCCTTCTCGAACCTCTTCGTCGAGACCGAGTGGATCGCCAACCTGGGAGCCGTCCTTGCCTCGCGACGGCCGCGCTCGGCTACCGAGCCGCGGTTCTGGGCGGCGCACGTCGTCGCCGTCACGCCGGCCCCGGGGGACGACGGCGAACCTTTGAGCGAGCTGCAGTTCGAAACCGACCGGGCGCGCTTCCTGGGCCGCGGGCGCGGGGTGCGCACGCCGATGTCGGTGATCGACGGCCTGGCCCTGTCGAACACTGCCGGCGCGGTGCTCGACCCGATCTTCAGCCTGCGGCGGAGGGTGCGCCTCGCCCCCGGCACCACCGCCCGCCTGACCTTCACCACCTTGATCGCCACCTCGCGCGAGGCGGCGCTCGTCCTCGCCGACAAGTACCGCGACCCGGCGGCCTTCGAGCGCGCCTCGGCCATGGCCTGGACCCAGGCGCAGGTCGAGCTGCGCCATCTGGGCATCCTGCCCGACGAGGCCATCCTCTTCCAGCGCCTGGCCAACCGCATCCTCTATTCGGACCCGGGGCTGCGCCCGACCGTCGAGGTGCAGCGCAACACCCGCGGGCCCAGCGCCCTGTGGGCCAATGGCATCTCGGGCGACCTGCCCCTGGTCGTCGTGCGCATCGACGAGGTCGAGGACATCGGGATCGTCCGCCAGCTTCTCAAAGCCCACGCCTACTTCCGCGCCCGGCGGCTGGCGGTCGACCTGGTGATCTTGAACGAGAAGGCGCCTTCCTACGTCCAGGACCTGCAGAGCGCGCTCGAAGCGGTGGTGCGCATCTACCAGCCGCACGACAAGAGCGGCGGCAGCATCTTCATCCTGCGCGCCGACCTCATGGCGCCCGAGGTCCGCGGCGTCCTCCTCGCTGCGGCGCGGGCGGTGCTGGTGGCGCGCGGCGGCTCGCTCGCCGAGCAGATCGTCCGCCGGGAGCGGCGGACCGCTCCGCGCCGGGCGGTGCCGCGCGAGGCGACCGCTCCTCCCGCCGCCGTGCCCAACCCGCGGCCGCCGCTGGAGCTGTGGAACGGCCTCGGCGGGTTCGCCGAGGACGGCCGGGAGTACGTGACGATCCTGGGCGAGGGGCAGTGGACGCCAGCGCCCTGGGTCAACGTCATCGCCAATCCCGGTTTCGGCTTCCAGGTCTCCGAGTCGGGCGCCGGCTACACCTGGGCGGTCAACAGCCGGGAGAACCAGCTCACCCCATGGTCGAACGACCCGGTGAGCGATCCGCCGGGGGAGACCTTCTACGTCCGGGACGAGGAGAGCGGCCTCCTCTGGGGACCGACGGTCCTGCCCATCCGCGAGGAGGCGTGGCCCTACGTCGCCCGCCACGGCCAGGGCTACAGCCGCTTCGCGCACACCGCGCACGGCATCACCCTGGAGCTCCTGCAGTACGTGCCGCGGGTCGACCCGGTCAAGATCTCCCGGTTGACGATCCGGAACGACGAGAGCCGCCCCCGGCGCCTGGCGGTGACCGCCTACGTCGAGTGGGTCCTGGGCAGCTCGCGCGGCGCCGCGGCGCCCTTCGTGGTCACCGAGATGGACGGCGGCTGGGGAGGGACGGAAGCGATGCTGGCGAGGAACGCCTGGAACGCCGAGCTCGGCGAGCGGATCGCCTTCGCCGCGTTCGGTGCGATCGGCGGCGAGGCGGGCTGGGGGCCGACCACCTGGACCGGTGACCGCACGGAGATCCTGGGGCGCAACGGCACGCCCGACCATCCGGCCGCGCTCGAACGGGGCGACCACCTGTCGGGCCG
>DASQPA010000185.1:0-3876 GCA_035644215.1 Thermoanaerobaculia bacterium | reverse complement strand
GGTGGGGCCGCGCTCCTTCACCGAGGCGGTTCTCGGCGCCAATACCGACCTCTACTACGGCGAGGTGGCCTACACCGACCGCCAGGTCGGCCGCCTCCTCGACTTCCTCGACAGCCGCGGCCTGGGGGAGGACACGATCGTGGTGGTGGTCGCCGACCACGGCGAGAACCTGGGCGAGCACGGTATCTCCTACCGCCACGTGGGGCTCTTCGACACCACCACCCACGTGCCGCTCCTCATCCGCTGGCCCGGCAAGCGGCAAGGCCGCAGGATCAACGGGCTGGTCGAGACGATCGACCTCTTCCCCACCCTCCTCGCGGGAGCAGGGTTGAAAGCGCCGCCTTCGGACGGCCTCGACCTCCAGCACGATCCGCAGGGCTCCCAGGGTGGGCGGCGGGTGGTCTTCTCGGAGCACGCGGAGAAGATGGGGGTCTCGGTCCGCACCCTGACCCATCGCTACATGCTGTCCTCGGGCAATGCCCGCTTCTTCCCCGACGGCCCCTACCTCTTCGACGAGCGGGCCGATCCGGCCGAGTCGGTCAACCGGGTGGGCCAGGGCCTTCCCGAAGAACGCCGGCTCGACGAGCTTCTGCGCCGCTGGCTCGCCGATCGCGGCAAGGGGCCGGTGCCGCAGTCGAAGAGCCTGAGCGACGAGGACGCCCAGCGCCTCAAGTCGCTCGGCTACAACTGAGCGTCGCCGCGAGTCCGATGGGCCGCATGCTGACCGATCTGCCGTTCGAAGAGTGGGTGCGGTATCTCTTCGATCACCCGGTGACCGAGCCTGCCTGGCACTGGGACGATGCCGTGGGGCAGGTCGTGGCGCATGCGGCGCGGCTCTTCCGGGAGGCGGGGGAGCATCTCGCCCCGTATACGGATGCCCAGGTGAACCAGGGGCTCTCCTTCCTGATCGAGGAAGGCGGATCTCCGCTCTACGCCCTGGGCGAGACCACGGTCCCGCTCGCCGAGCGGCTGCACTGTATCTTTTCCATCGCGAAACTGTTCGAGACCTGTTTCGTACCGCGGTGCGCTCCCCAACTCGGCGGCAAAGGCGGCGCTCTGAACCCCGTCTGTTACATGTGGTGGGACGTGTTCCCGCTCTACGGTCAACCGGAGAACCCCCTCCGCCGAGAGATCGACAACGCCTGCCTGTGGGTGATGGAGACGACGCTCTCGCTGCCCTCCCTCGCCTGTCAGCAAAGCGCCCTGCACGGCCTCGGGCATTGGCGCTGGTACTATCCTGACCGCTGCCAGACCCTCATCTCGGAGTTCCTGGCCGGCCAGGTGAGGTTGCATCCGGAATTGCGCGAGTACGCGCTCTGCGCCCTGGAGGGCCGCGTCCTGTAGGCGTTGTCGCGGGAGGGCCAGAACGGGTGCGGGGCCGCCCCCCGGCACCCGCACACCTGGTGACGACGCGCGCTCGGAAAGATGGACGGGACGGGCGCGGCCGAGACTCAGCGGGGCACGGAGCTTCTGTCTACGGGCACTTGCACGTGCGCTGGCGAGTGTCATCGCAGCAGCCGGAAAGGAGGTTGCTGATACCTCCGGCAACCGGTTGCAGCTCTTTCGACTCGAGCTGGTACAGAGTCTCGCGGCTAAGATTCATCTTCTTGACAGGCTGCTTCTTCATCGAAGTCTCCTTTTTGTCCTGCGTTTCGTAAGGGATGCAACAAGCAACAATCCCCTCCGGCAGTGCAGGGGGCTGTGCCATCGATGTTGCCCGGTGAGCCGGGACCGCTTGGGGTCGGAAGTGGCTCCACGATGGAGCCATTTGCGGGTCGGGTGGCTCCAGGATGGAGCCAGTGAGGGTAACGATGGACCCTGGACAACGGGTCGTTGCACCGTGGCAACGTGACGTTGTACAGGGACGACAGGTCGTTGCACCGCGTCTATCGCCGCTTCCGTCTCCCCTGGCCCAAAGTCTCGGGAGCTGAGCCGTATCTGCTTACGCTGGGCCAAAGCGCATGGACCCAACCGGACGCTATCCGGACGCTATGGCAGCGGCAGCACCGGTCCCAGCTCCCAGTCCCTCGGCTCCGCGAGCAGGACCGTCACCCCTTCCTCCGGCCCCGTGATCCGTTCGGGCGGCGCCGTCGTCTTCCGGGCGCTTTCGTACTCCGCCCGGTTGGCGCGGACCCCGGATTCCAGCCAGGAGGGCTTGCACTCCTGGGTGAGGTCGCCCGCCAGGTCCAAGGGGAGGAAGAAGGCGTCCTCGGGCGTGTCGAGGAGACCGCGAGCGGTGGCGGTCGCCGCCACGGCGCGATAGAGGGGGGCGAGACGATCGAGGAGGACACGGTAGGCCTCCCGGAAGCGGCCGCGCAGGGGATCATGGGGAAGCATGGGGGAAGCAGCCGGCGCCTCCCGGCGGGCAGCCTCGGCCCGTTCGGGGGTGGCGGCCCAGGAGGGGAGGAAGAGGTCCGGGGGGCCGAAACGGTGGAGATCGACCGTGCGGCCGGTGAGAAGCCGGTGGGCCGACCGGCTGAGCGCCGGGGGGATCTCCTGGCCCTTCGCCCGCCGGGCGCGCCGGGCGAGAGCGGAGAGGAGGTCGGCCAAAAGGGCATCGCTGGTCCGCGGCAGCCCCCGGCTCAGCTCGTCGCGGAACCGGGCCAGCAGCTCCGCCGGGGAGCCCGTGGTGTCGACCGGCCGGCCGGCCGGGAGGGCGGAGAAGAGGTGGAGGCGGGCGCGGTGGAGGGCCGCGGCGGTGGCGAGGGCGCGGGCGCCCGGGGGGAGGGTTCCGGCGCCGCCGGGGTCCGAGAGGGCGGCGACCACCTCGGCGCCCCCGGGGGCGTCCGCCAGGAGGAGGGCGAGCTTGCCGTCGTCCAGATAGAGGCGCAGGCGGACGATCCGCACCGGCGGCGCCTCGGGGAGCGGCAGCCCCAGCTGGTAGAGGGCATAGCGCAGACCGGTGCCCACCGCGTGCCGCAGCAGGGTGACCCCGAGGTGCGAAAGCGGCGGCAGCGGCCCCGGCGTGAGCAGGGCGCGGGAGAGAGCGGGGGCGGCCAAGGCGGGAAAGGCTACCACGGCAGGGGAGGCGCTCTCCCGGTCCGGTTTGACACTGCCGAACACCCTGTCTTAGACTGGCCTGCGCGTTTCCGTCGGGGCGTAGCGCAGCCTGGTAGCGCACCTGCCTTGGGCGCAGGGGGTCCCCAGTTCAAATCTGGGCGCCCCGATACCGACGGCGACCTGGGGTCGTACCGACTGGCAGTTTGGACGTGGCGCGCGATCGGCTGCCTGTAGCTCAGTTGGATAGAGCGGCGGCCTTCTAAGCCGCGGGTCGGGGGTTCGAATCCCTCCAGGCAGGCCATGTTCTTTCCTTCCCTACCCTGCGCCCTTAGCTCAGCTGGATAGAGCGACAGCCTCCGGAGCTGTAGGTCAGAGGTTCGAATCCTCTAGGGCGCACCATTTATATCTCCTAGAATCAGGTAGTTACGGCCAGGGCCTGGAAACGGCTCCGGGGTGCTCTGCGCTTCGGGGACCACTCGGGGACCACTGGTGCACGTGCTTCGTCCTCTCGTTCCACCTTCCCCCAAAAGACGACCGGCGCCGTTGTGGCGCCGGGTTCAATCTCCGTCTCCCGAAAGGGAGCGGACCCTTCAGACGGCCCCGGCGGGTGTGTCACCACTCGCCGGAGCCTGACCACGCACAGGAGACCACCCCATGCGCAGCTTGCCGCAGTCTACCCCGCCCCCGATCCCGCCCGCGATCGACCTTTCCGAGATCTCCGAACGGACCCGCCGAGCGATCCATGACGCGATCGTCCAAATCCACTTCACCCCTGCCCCCGGGGAGATCCTCGCCGCGAAGCAAGCCGGGGAGTGGTACCAGAAGCACACCGCCGACGAATGCGGCTTGACGGTGCTCTACCTCGCCGGCCGATGG
>DASQPA010000184.1:0-13031 GCA_035644215.1 Thermoanaerobaculia bacterium | reverse complement strand
GAGAAGCTGCGAGCTTGGCGACCCGGACACCTCCGCCTGGTAGATTGAGCCTCCTTGCCGCTGCTGCGCTGCCGCTACCGGTTCGACGCCCAGGCCGGCGTTGAAGTTGTCGATCTGGGCCGGGTCGGAGGAGTACTTGGCGACCCCGTGCCAGCTTGGGTCAATCTGGAAGCTGACCTTGATGAAAGAGTCTGTGCCCCTGAAATCCGAGGTCAAGGTCGAGCTAGACGGCGTTGATTTGCTGTCGATCGACTCAAAGGAGGCAAAGAACCAAATCTTGTCGTGCAGGATCGGCCCGCCCAAAGTGGCGGCCGGCTTCAGGAACTCAGTCTTGTTCGCGTCGCGATTGAAGTGCGCTCCGTTCTCATTGAACTGGTTGTTGTTGTAGCGGGCGTCGAGGGTGCCGGAAAACTGGTTGCCGCCTGACTTGGTGACGATATTGACAACTCCTCCCGTCGCGCGTCCGAATTCTGCGGCGAAGCCGGCAGTCTGAACCGAACTCTCCGCGATCGCGTCGAAATTGAAATTGGCTCCGAAGGTCTGGGTCACCGGATCGGTAGTGTCGATGCCATCGATATAATAAGCGTTCTCGCTCACCGTCGAGCCGAAGACACGAGGGTCTCCGGCACCGCCGTCTGCGCCTGGGGTCCTGCCGATGGCCAATTGGTAGGTCCGACCCTGCGAACCGATCGCGGTATGGTCGAGGTAATCGGCGGAGAAGACTGTGCTGATCCCGATTCGCGTGACATCCACCACGGGCAGGTCGCTGGTGACGGTAATTGACTCGACAAACGGGCCGTCCTCCAGCTTGGGGAGTACCTCGACTGCACGGCCCACAGAAACCTCGACTCCCTTCATATCCTGGGACTTGAAGCCAGACAGCTCGAAACGGATGTCATAGTAGCCTGGGGCGAGTTGGGTGAAGGAGAAGCTGCCGTCAGATCCCGTCTGGGTCGCTCTAGGACCGCCGATGAGCGAAGACGAGGATATCGAGACTGCCACACCGGCCAATACCATTCCGTGGTCGCTCCTCACAGTACCGGTCACGCGGCCAGTCGTCACTTGAGCTGAGGCCATCGGAACGGCTAGCAGCGAGAACGCAACGAGGGAACTCAGAAGACGCCATGCTCTCATGGGTTCGTGCCTCCCTTTCTCAGGCTGTTTGTTAGCTCACATCCGTCGAGCGTTCGGTAGATGTGGATGCGCCCTCAGGCATGATCCGGCGAAGGGCGTAGGCGCCGGCTGTTGTGCTCGCACCCTAATAGCATACTCGCGAGAGGTGCGAAGGTGCATGAGGGTGTCGTGATCCTTTTGGCCGACAGCGCGAAGGGTCACGGGGCTGGCCTCCGCGTCGACATCGTAGTACACGCGGTACTCCCGGAGTCATATGCACACGCCCTTCTGGGGCGGACTGATCCGACCCACGGAAGGGCCTTGTGGAGGCCGTCTCGCAGGGTCCGAGATGCCTGTGGTCCTGGCGGCGTTGGAGACGCCCTGGCGCCTGGGGTCGAGGAAAGGTCTGTGGTAGCGGCTGGGCGTCTCTACTCGATCTCGCGGCCGACAGGGGAGGATCGCGGCGAAAACGTCCCTGGAGCGCCCCCGCCGCCTCTCGACGGCGGTCCGGGACAGGCAACCGGACACCCACCGCCCCTCTTCGGACGCTAGACGGCTCCGATCCGGACGCTAAGAGCGTCCATCCGGACGCTACGGCGACTGTCTGGACGCGAAACAGGTCATTTTGGACGCGAAGCAGCTCCGTTTGGACTCCAAACTGTACCCTCTGGAGTCCGGACAGAGCTGTTTAGCGTCCGGAAAGAACTCTTTGGAGTCCGGAACGTTCAGCGTGGAGTCCGGAAGGTTCTGTTCGGAGTCCGAGCGGAACCATCCGGAGTCCAGTAAGAACTGTTTAGAGTCCAAAGCGAGCAGCTTGGCGTCCGAATGGACCTACGTAGCGTCCAAAAGGAGGCTCTAGCGTCCGAATTGGAGCCCCGTAGCGTCCAGAAAGGGGGTTTAGCGTCCAGTCCGGGGGAAATTGGAGTCCGGATGCGTCTGGCGTCCGGCCGGACTCTAGACTCGGCCTTCCGACAGGGGGGAGGAGCGACCGCCGGGTGCCCTTTGCGCCCCCGCCTCCTTCCCGATAGAATCGGGCGACCCCGGGACCGGTCGGTTTCGGGGTCCCTGACAATGGACGCAGCACGGCCTAGGGGCATCCATGCCTGAGAGTGAGATCGCCAGCGCCCTTCGTATCCGTCCGGTCGACGAGCTGGACATCGACGCCATCGTCGCCATCGACGAGAAGATCGGCGGCCGGTACCGGCCGGAAGTTTGGGAACGGCGCATCGGTTACTACCTGCGGCGGGACCCCGAGGCTTCGGTGGTGGCGGAGAACGCGGGACGGGTCGTCGGCTTCATGCTCGGCGAGGTCCGCTCCGGGGAGTTCGGGCTCGAGGAGCCGACCGGCTGGATCGAGGTGCTGGGCGTCGATCCCGACCACCGCGGCCAGGCGATCGGCCGGCGGATGGCTGAGGCGATGCTCGAATACTTCAAAGGCCAGGGAGCGACCTCCGTGCGCACCCTGGTAGATGAGGGGATGGGGGAGATCGCCGGCTTCTTCACCTCTCTGGGCTTCGCGCCCTCGCCCCTGCGCCCGTTCGCCCGGCCCCTGTGACCGAGGAGAAGAGGATGAACGCCAGAACCACCTACCTGCCCGATCGGTTCCACGCGGCCGTGGAGCGGTGGCGGGATACGTATTTGCAGGACTACGACTTCCTGATGGACAACTGGGAGAAGCACTTCCCCCACGAGCCCCGCTTCGAGCTCTGCGCCTTCCGCGAGCTGGGCATGTGCACCGAGATCGAGTGCGGCGAGTTCAAGGGGAAGCCGAAGTACCAGCGCGCCTCCGAGATGCACCCGGAGCAGGCCGGGCACCTCCTGGGCGCCATCAAGGCCCAGGCCTCGACCGAGTTCGGCTCCATCCAGCAGCACCGCCTGACTCTCGCCCGCGCCCAGGAAGAGGAGGAGCAGTTCTGGATCCTCCGCATGATGGCCGAGGAGCTGCGCCACGGCTACCAGATGCTCCATCTCCTCGCCGAGGACGACTGGAGCTCGGTTTCCAAGGATTCGGGCGCCGACATGGTCGAGGAGATCCTCTCGATGACCACCGGCTCCCACCTCCTGGGGGCGTTCAACATCGATTTCGACTCCTTCGTCGACAACGTCGTCTTCTGCGCCCTGATCGACCGGGTGGGGAAGTACCAGCTGACCCTCCAGCGCTCCTCCGCCTACCAGCCCATGGCCGAGAGCATGCCGAAGATGCTCCGCGAGGAGGCCTTCCATCTGGCGGCCGGGGTGGTCCCCATGCGCCGCTGGGTGCAGGAGGCGGCCAAGGACGAGGTCTACGTGACGATGGACATGCTGCAGCGGGCGCTCAACAAGTGGCTCCCGCGGGGGCTCGAGATGTTCGGCGACGAGCGCGGCGGCGGCACCAACGTCCGCTATGGCCTGAAGCCGATGAAGAACGCCGAGGCGCAGAACCTCTACTATGAGGAGGTCGGCAAGGTGGTGCGCGACCTGAACCTGCGCTACCTGCGCGCCCGCCTCCCCAACCTGGGGCGGGACGAGGCCGAGACCCTCCTCGACCAGGTCCTCGCCGACCGCGAGACCCGCCAGGGCATCCGCTGCGAGGACCTCCTCCACATGCCGCACCCCGAGTTCTTCCGCCGCCGCGGCGTTCCCGCCTTCAAGAGGGTGGGGGCCGCGGGCGAGACCTTCACCGACTTCGCCGAGTATCGGCGGCACCTGGCCGCCCACCTCCCCGAGTCCTACCTCGCCAGCCGCGACTTCAAGGACTACGCCGAGGCGCTGGGGCAGGTCCAGCGGGGCGAGATGGACGTCGCCGCGGCGACCAGCCGGATGCCGGCCCTGCGCCGGGTCGGCGGGGCCTGCTCCTGCTCGAAGGCGGTGCGCTGGGTGGTCGACGCGCCGCGGGGCGTCGTCGGGGCCGGGGCCGTCGAAGCCCCCCGAGTCACGGCCGTCCAGGCGCATTGACCGGGAACCCGAGCCAGCGTACGTTCGAACCGATCGCCCACTGACCTGACGAGGGCCCGCGATGAGCGCGTTCAATCGCCTGCTGGTGACCACCCTGCCGCTCGTGCCCAAGGCCATCGTCGGCCGGGTCGCCTCCCGCTACGTGGCGGGGGAGACGCTCGACGACGCTCTGGCGACGGTGCGGAAGCTGAACGCCCAGGGGGCGATGGCGACCGTCGACGTCCTGGGGGAGGAGGTCGCCGAGCGCGAGAAGGCCGCGGCCGCGGTCGAGGAGTATGTCCGGCTGTTCGCCGCCATCGACCGCGAGAAGCTCGATGCCAACGTCTCGATCAAGCTCACCCTCCTGGGATTGAAGATCGACGAGGGCTTCTGCCGCGACAACGTCGACCGCATCGCCGCCGCCGCCGCCAGCCATGGCAACTTCGTGCGGATCGACATGGAGGACCACACGACGACCGATCCCACCCTCCGCATCTACCAGGAGCTGCAGGCGCGCCACGGCAACCTGGGGGTCGTGCTCCAGGCCTACATGCGCCGCACCCTGGCCGACATCGAGGCGCTGCCGAAAGAAAAGGCGAGCGTGCGGTTATGCAAAGGAATCTATGTCGAACCACGAGACATTGCCTGGAAGGGCTATGAGACGGTGCGGGCGAACTACGTCCAGGCGCTCCAGAAGCTGATCCGGAACGGGGTCTACCCGGCGATCGCCACCCACGACGAGTACCTGGTCTGCCGGGCGGTGGGGCTGATCGAGGAGCACCGCCTGCCGCGCGAGGCCTACGAGTTCCAGATGCTCCTCGGGGTGGACGAGCCGCTGCGCCGCATCCTGATCGCCGACGGGCACCGGCTGCGCGTCTACGTCCCCTACGGCCGCGACTGGTATCCGTACTCGATGCGCCGCCTGCGCGAGAACCCCGAGGTCGCCCGGCACGTGCTGCGCGCCGTCCTCGCCCGGCGGTGAAACCCCTATGCTAGAATGAGGAAAATCCTCAAACCCGATCGAACGATTCCCGGGGTGGTGTCGAGCCAGACCGCAAGCTTCCATGGAAGATCAGAATCAGCGCGAACGGCGGTTCCCCCGCGACTCCGACACCGACAGCATCGAGCTGGCGGCGCTCCATGACAGCGGGCTGACCCAGACTTTCGAGAGCGCCAACCTGGAGCGCGGCGGCACCGGGTATGGCGAGGCCGAGGTCGAGGCCGACATCATCCTCATCGCCCACCCCGACAGCCAGCGGCTGGGCTCGCGCTACCGCCTTTCGCCGGGCTCGAACCTGGAGATCGGACGCTCGGCGGCGGTGGGGATCAGCCTGCCCGAGGTGAAGTCGATCTCGCGCAAGCACGCCCGCCTGCGCTACATGGGGCGCCACGTCACCATCGAGGACCTGGGGAGCACCAACGGCACCTACGTCAACGGCGTGCCGGTCAAGGGGCGGGCGACGCTCAAGAGCGGCGACCGCTTCCAGACCGCCGCCGTCCACTTCAAGTTCCTCCACGAGCAGGACGTCGAGAACGCCTACCACCTGGCGATCTACGAGCTGGTGGCGAAGGACGGGCTGACCGAGATCTACAACAAGCGCAAGTTCGACGAGGAGTTCCAGCGCGAGCTGTCGCGCGCCGTCCGCCACCGCCGGCCGCTGGCGCTCATCATGTTCGACTTGGACGACTTCAAGCGGATCAACGACACCTATGGCCACCTCTGCGGCGATTTCGTGTTGAAGCAGGTGGCCCAGGCAGCGCGCGACCTGGTGCGCCCCGAGCAGGTGTTCGCGCGGGTAGGGGGCGACGAGTTCGTCATCCTGGCGCCGGAGACCAACGGCGCCGGGGCGGAGGCGCTGGCGCAGAAGATCCGCGAGCGCATCCTGTCGCTCAACTACCACTACGGCGAGGTCCCGATCGCCATCACCTGCTCGTTCGGGGTGGCCGAGCTGGGTCCCGAGATGACGACCCCCGAGGAGCTCTACCAGGCGACCGACCACGCCCTCTTCCAGGGCAAGCGCGGCGGCCGGAACCGGGTGGCGATGAAGGCCGGGGTGGATCCGGTGGAGCAGGAACGGTAGGGGGGAGGGCCTTACTCCCCCCCGCCCCCTACCCGCCGTTCCCCAGGAGGTACCGGCGAATGAACTCGATCACCACCTCCCGCAGGTAGTCGGTGTTCTCCTTCTTCTGGAAGCCGTGCCCCTCGTTCTTCCCCAACACGTACCAGACGGGGACCCCCTTGCCCTCGACCGCGGCGACGATCTGGTTGGATTCGGAGATCGGCACCCGCGGGTCGTTCGCCCCGCCGACGACGAGGAGCGGCTTGGTGATGCGGTCGGCGTGGGCGGAAGGGGCGATGGTCAGGAGGAAGGCGCGCATCTTGGGGTCGCGTTCGTCGCCGTACTCGACCCGCCGGAGGTCGCGCCGGTACTCCTGGGTGTGCTCCAGGAAGGTGACGAAGTTGCTGATCCCCACCGCCTCGTAGCCGCAGCGCAGGCGGTCGCTGTAGTGGACCAGGGTGGCGAGCGACATGTAGCCGCCGTAGGAGCCGCCGCCCACCATCACCCGCGAGGCGTCGAGGTCGGGCTGGGTGGCGATCCAGTCCAAGAGGGCACCGATGTCCTTGACCGTGTCCTCCCGCTTCTCGCCGTTGTCGAGCTTCAGATAGGTCTTGCCGTAGCCCGAGGAGCCGCGCACGTTGGGGTAGATGAGGACGATCCCCAGCTCGCTCACCGTGTAGTTGCCGCTCCCCAGAAAGCCCGGCCGGGCCTGCGCCTCGGGGCCGCCGTGGATGTCGACGTAGACCGGACGTTTCCCCGGGAAGCGGTCGGCCGGCGGCCGGTAGACGTAGGCGGGAATGGTGCGCGGGGCGCCCTTCTCCCCGCGGTCGAAGGTGGGGTAGCGGACGAGCTGGGGGAGGGCCAGGCTGGCGGTGGGCAGGCCGCCGGCCTCGCTCGCCGTCCAGCGGGTCAGCTGGTTGCGGTCGGGATCGTAGCTGTAGACGTCCGAGGGCGAGCGCGCCCAGGAGATCTGGAAGGCGACCTCGTGGCCGCCCCGGTGGAAGGTGAGCGCGCCGGCGACCCCCGCCGGCAGCTCGGGGACCGGCCGCGGCGCGCCGGTCGCGGCGTCGACGACGTGGAGCTTCGAGAAGCCGTCCTCATTGGTGAAGAAGGCGAGGAGCGAGCCGTCGTCGGCGAGGTCGAAGTCCTCGACGTCCCAGGGGATGTCGCCGGAGAGCACGGTCGCCTTGCCGCCTGCGAGCTCGAGGCGGACCAGGCGGCGGAACTCGCCGTCGCGATCGGAGGTGGTGTAGACGGCGCGGCCGTCCCGGGTCCAGCGGCCACCGCCGTAGGCGATGGTGGGGCCGCCCGCCCGGGGGGGCCGGGACGTGATGTCGTGGACCTGGCCGCTCGCCACGTCCACCCAGTGGAGGTAGGACTCGTTGGCCGAGATGCCCTCTTCAAGCAGGAGGCGGTGGTCGTCCGGGCTCCATTCGAGCGGCGCCCAGTTTCCGGCAAGCTCCGCCACCCGGCGCTCACCTCCGGCGGCTCCCGAGGCGTCGGGGTCGATCACGTAGAGGTCGGAGTCGCGGCCGTTCCGGGCGTTGCTGGAGTAGGCGAGGAGCTTGCCGTCGTGCGACCACAGCGGCTCCAGGTAGCGGTGGGTGCCGTCGGAGAGCCGCCGGCTGCGGCCGGTCGTGCGGTCGAGGAGGTAGAGCTGGAAGTTCTCGCTGCCCCCGACGTCCGAGCCGAAGACCACCTGGTCGGGGTGGCCCGGCCGGTAGCGGCCGGCGTCGACCCGCTCCTTGAAGAAGGTGATCTGGGTGCGCGCTCCCATCGGCATCGCCACCTCGTGCAGCTGGACGGTGTTGGCGAAACGGGTGCGCAGGAGGAGCCGGCGCTCGGTCGGGTGCCAGTCGGCGAAGGTCGCGGCGCGGGTGTTCTCGTAGGGCTCCAGGTCGGCGATCGGCTGGAGCGGGGGGACGTTCTGGACCGCCAGGCCCTCCGGCACCGGAACGGCACCGGTGCCGGCGGGGGCCGGGTGGGCCGTCTGGGCCGTCTGGGCCAGGAGCGGGCCGGTGAGAACGGTCAGGAGCAGCAGCGAAAGGGCGGTTCTTCGGTTCATGGGATCTCCGGAAGCTCGCCGCGGCCTCCACGGCGCCGCGGGATCGACGCGGGGTAGGATATCCTGTCTCCGCCTCTGGTAGACTCTGCCCGGACCGACTCCCTGCCCTCCCACGTGCTTCGCGAGCTCCACGTCAAGAACCTCGCCGTCCTGGCCGCCGCGGCGGTCGAGTTTGGACCGGGCCTGAACATCCTCTCCGGCGAGACCGGGGCGGGCAAGTCGATCGTCGTCGACTCCCTGGCTCTCCTCGCCGGCGTGCGGGCGACCACCGACCTGATCCGCACCGGGGCCGACACCCTGACCGTCTCCGGCGTCTTCGCGGTCCCCGGCAGCGCCCTCCAGGGGATGTTGGAGGAGGCCGGGATTGAAATGGAGGGGGACGAGGTCCTCGTCCGGCGCGAGATCGCGCGGAGCGGCCGCAACCGGGTGTTCGTCAACGACCAGCCGGCCACCCTCCGCCTCCTCGCCGAGCTCGCCCCCGCCCTGCTGCGCATCCACGGCCAGCGCGAGGAGCTGGGCCTCGTCGACCCCGAGCTGCAGCGGGTCTGGTTGGACAAGAGCGGCGGCGCCGAGGCCGAGCGCCTGGCCGCGGAGGTCGCCGCCGCCTGGGCCGAGCACGGCCGCCTGGCGGCCCGGCTGGAGCTCCTGGCCGGCGGCGAGCGGCTGCGGCACGAGCGGCTGGACCTCCTGCGCTTCCAGGTCGGCGAGATCGACGAGGCGCGCCTGGTCGCCGGCGAGGAGACCGCCCTCTACGCCGAGCGCGGCGTCCTGCGCCACGCCGACGCCATCGCCCGCGCCCTGGGCACCGCCTTCGCCCTGCTCTCCGAGGAGGAGGGGGCGGCGGTCGACCGCCTGGCGCGCAGCCGGACGCTCCTCGCTGAGGTCGAGGCCTGGGAGCCCCAGGCGGCGGAGTGGGGGAGCGAGATCGAGGAGCTGCGCATCCGCGCCGCCGAGGTGGCCCAGGCCCTGGCGCGGAGGGTGGAGGGGCTCCCCGCCGATCCCGCCCGGCTGGACGCCGTCGAGGAGCGCCTGGCGGTGGTCGAGCGGCTCTGTCGCAAGTACGCGCGCAGTACGCCGACCCCCTCCGAGGTGCTGGCGCGGCGGGCCGAGATGGCGGCCGAGCTGGCCGAGTTGGAGGGCGACGGCGACGACCGCGGGGAGCTGGAGGTGCGGGTGGGGGAGGCGCTGGCGCGTTACCGCACGGCGGCCCTCGCCCTCTCCGTCCGGCGGGCCGCCTGGGGGGAGGCGCTGGTCGCTCGCATCGGCGCCGAGCTCAAGGACCTGGGGCTCGGCAAGGCGCGGCTGGCGGTCGCCCTGGAGCGCCGGCACCGGGCCGACAGCCCGCTGACGCTCGCCGGGGAGGAGGACGGCCCCATCGACTTCGGCCCCACGGGGATCGACCAGGTGGTCTTCCTCTTCACCCCCAACCCTGGCGAGGCGCCGCGGCCGCTCGCCCGCATCGCCTCGGGGGGCGAGCTGTCGCGCATCTACCTGGCCCTCCAGCTCGCCGCCCGCGGCGAGGGGCAACTCGACACCGCCGCCACCCTGGTCTTCGACGAGGTCGACGCCGGGATCGGCGGCGCCGAGGCCGCGGCCCTGGGCAAGAAGCTCCAGCGCCTGGCCCGGGGCGGGCAGATCCTCGCCGTCACCCACCTGCCCCAGGTGGCGAGCCACGCCGACCTCCATTTCAAGGTCAGCAAGCGGGTGCGGGAGGGGCGGACCCAGGTGGAGGTCCAGGAGCTTGCCGCCGAGGAGCGGGTGACCGAGGTGGCGCGGATGCTGGCCGGCAAGGAGGTGACCGCCCTCTCCCGGTCGCACGCCGAGGAGCTGATCGCGGGCGCCGCCCGCTCCCGCCGAGACAACCGCCGATGACTCCCGGGGCGGCGCAGGTTCCCGTCTGGCACTGGGGCGACCCGGTCGAGCCGCTCGCCGCCTGCCTGGAGCGCGGCGGCCTCATCGCCATCCCCACCGAGTCGAGCTACGGCCTGGGGGCCGATCCTGGGAACTCTCGGGGGGTGGCAGCCGTTTATCGCCTCAAGGGGCGCTCCGCGGACCAGCCGCTGCCGGTCGTCGTCGCCGATCTCCACCAGCTCCCGGGCTTGGGGATCGCCGCCGATCTCCCTATACTGGAGCGGCTTTCGCAGGGTTGGCCTGGCCCACTCTCGGTGCTGCTGCCGCTCTCCCGGCCGCTGCCGGCGGCCGCGGGGGCGGGCTCGCTCGCCGTCCGCATCCCTGGACATGCCCGGCTGCGCAGCCTCCTGGCCGCTCTCGACCGGCCGCTGACGGCGACGAGCGCCAACCGGAGCGGCGAGGCGCCGATCCTCGATCCCGCCGCCCTTCCGGCGCTGCTCGCTGGCTTTGACGCGGTGGTGATCGACGACGGCCGGCTGCCCGGCGGTCCGCCCTCGACCCTGGTCGAGCCGACCGCGTCCGGGGTGAGGGTGCTGCGGGAGGGGAGCTTCGGGCGGGCGCGCCTGGCGGCGCTGCTCGCTCCCGGGGGGCGGCTCGATGCCTGAAGAAATCGCCGCCCAAGTTTCTCGGTTGTATAGGTTTACGCACCGTCTCGGCGCTCTTGAACGGCGCCGTAGCAGCAGTAGAGGAAATCTCATGAGACCCAGTCGCCTCTCGATCGCGCTCCCGCTCGGCCTGCTGTTGCAAGCGGGCCTCCCTGTTGTCCTCGCGGCGGTACCGGCGGAATCCACGCCGCCGCCCGCTCCCGCCCTCGGCACTCCGGCCCCGGCCTCCCCGGCGCCCTCGGCAGTCGCCGCGGCCCTGCCCACCTTCGGGCTCCAGGAGATTCGCTCCGGCCAGCGGGGCTACGGCCTCTCGGTCTTCACCGGCCGCACGGCGGAGCGCTTCGAGGTCGAGGTCGTCGGGGTGATGCGCAACGTCAACCCGGACAACAGCTACATCCTGGCCCGCCTGACCGGCCACGGGCTGGAGAAGAGCGGCGTCATCGCCGGGATGAGCGGCAGCCCCGTCTTCTTGGACGGCCGGCTCGCCGGGGCGGTGGCGTTCAGCTGGCCGTTCTCCCACGAGGCGATCGCCGGTATCACCCCCATCGAGTCGATGCACCACCTGGGGAAGGCGGGAGCGGTGCCGCTCAACTCGGCGCCCCCCCTGCCGCCGGTCGGGCTCTCCGACCTGCTCGCCGGCCGGGTCCCCCAGGACCTCCTGGTCCGCCAGCTCGCCAATCTGCGGCCCGCGATGGCGGGCGGGGCGGTGCCCAGCGTCCAGTGGTCGACCGCCGGCTTCGGCGAGCGCTCGATGGGGATGCTGCGCGAGGCCCTGGGCGCGGTGGCGCCGGCCGGCCATACGGTGTCCTCCGGGATGTCGGGGGGGAGCGGGGCGAGCGGGATGTCGGGGGCGGGCGGGGGAACGGGAGAGCCGGGAGCGGAATCGCAGATCACCCCCGGCGGCTCGGTGGCCGCGGTGCTCGTCGACGGCGACCTCTCCCTGGCGGCGACCGGCACGGTCACCGACCGCATCGGCGGCCAGGTCTACGCCTTCGGCCATCCCTTCCTCGGCCTCGGGCCGACCGGCGTGCCGATGGCGACTGCCGACGTGCTCACCGTCCTCTCCTCGCAGTACTCGTCGTTCAAGATCGCCAACATCGGCGAGGTGGTCGGCGCCTTCGAGCAGGACCGCCAGGCCGGTATCGCCGGCCGGATCGGGGCCAAGGCGCCGATGGTGCCGATGACCGTGCGGGTCCATGGGCTGGAAAACCGGGAGTTCCACATGCGCCTGGCGAACGTCCCCCAGCTCATGCCCCTCCTCGTCGGCAGCTCGTCTCTGGGGAGCCTCGAATCGGCGAGCTACACCGCCGGCCCGCAGGGAATCGACCTCCAAGCCCACTTCAAGATCGCCGGCCATGGCGACCTCGCCATCGCCCAGAGCTTCGACGGCGACAACGCCGGCGCCGAGACCGCCTCGCACCTCCTGGCCGTCGCCGCCTACCTGGTGCAGAACCCGCTGGAGCGGGTGAAGATCGAGTCGATCGACGTCGACATCTCCCAGGTCAAGGAGCCGCGCGCGGCGACCCTGACCGACGCCCACGCCGACCGCACCGTGGTGCGCCCGGGCGAGCGGGTGAACCTGAGCCTCGACCTCCTGCCCTACCGCGGCCAGCCGGTGCGCCATTCGATGGCGATCGACCTGCCGGCCGATCTGTCCGACGGCAAGTACTCTCTGCTGATCGGCGACGGGGCGAGCGCCGACGCCGCCCGGCTGTCGATCGAGCCGGTCGACCCGGTGAGCTTCGACCAGGCTTTGGCCCTTCTGCGTTCCTTTCACTCGCACCACGAGATCATGGTCCTCGGGGTCCTGGGGAGCCCCGGCCTCTCCGTCGCCGGGGAGGCGATGCCCAATCTGCCGGCCTCGCTGCGCTCCGTCTGGGGGGTGGCCGGCTCGGCGGGGGTCGTGCCGCTGCGCCTCGCCATCGTCCAGACGCTCCGCGAGCCCATGCCCATCCCCGTCGAGGGGCTGGTGCGGGTCGACCTGGACGTGCGGCGCCGCGACGCGCCGGCGGGCGGACCTCCCGGCGGTTCCGGCGGTCCTGGCGCGGTGCCGATGGGGAGCGAGAGTGGGGAGGCGATCCAGTGAGGGGGTGTGAAGAGCCTGCGGAGACGCCCTGGCGGCGGTGGTTCCGGGGAAGCTCCGGAGGGCGGCTGGGCGTCTCTACGGTCCTTCTCCTGGTCCTGGCGTCCCCGCTGGCGGCCACCCAGGTGAAGATCTTCCGCGCCCAGAGCCAGAGCGCCTTCCTGGCCGGCACCCTCTCCGGGGTGAGCGTCGACTCCCTGGGGCGCATCGAGCTCGCCCCCCGGGCCGAGCGGCTGGCCGCGGTCGCCGAGCCCTTCCTGTTCTCCGCCGCGGTCCGCGCG
>DASQPA010000183.1:0-16423 GCA_035644215.1 Thermoanaerobaculia bacterium | reverse complement strand
CCGCCTGGCCTCTGCCGCCGAGCCGCACACCGGGCTGGCCGCGCCCGGCGGCCGCCTGCGGCCGAGCCGCCCGCTCTCCGTCGTCATCGTCGAGGACGACCTCGACTCCGCCGAGAGCTTGGCTCTCCTCCTCCAACTCCTCGGGCACAAGGTGGCGGTCGGCCACACCGGGGAGGGAGGGATCGCGGCGGTCCGGGCGACCCGGCCGGACGTCGTCCTCTGCGACATCGGGCTTCCCGACTTGGACGGCTTCGCGGTGGCGCGGGCGCTGCGCGGCGACCCGTCGACCGCCGGTGTCCCGCTGGTGGCGATCACCGGCTACGGCGAGGAGGACGCTCGGCGCCAGGCGGTGGAGGCCGGCTTCGAGCACCACCTGGTCAAGCCGGTCGATCCGGACCGGCTGTTCGAGCTGCTGGCGGAGTACGCGGCGCGGGCGGCGCCGATGCCTTCTACGGTGGCGCCGGCGGCGGAGTCAGATTGAGATCGAGCTTGCCGGCCGTGAGGTCGACGGCAGCACCTCGACCCGGACGTCCCGGTGCTTCAGCCGTTCCTCCTCCTCTTCATGGCTCCCACCCCCAGGGCGGCGAGGAGCAGGGCCAGAATCGACAGACCCAGGGGATCGAGCGCGGGGACGGTGACGATCGAGTCGGCCGCGATCTTGGTCACGAAAGCGTCACTGAAGAATGACGCGCCGCCGCCGCTGGCCGGCTGGAGCGAGCTGCCGTTGACGCCCGGAAACGTCGGCGAAGCGGTCCTACCCGTGACGTAGACATTGCCCATGGCATCCACCGCGATGCCATTACCACCGTCGTCCATGCCGCCGCCCAGGAAGGTCGAGAAGAGGAGCGACCTGCCGGCTGGATCGAGCTTGGCCACAAAGGCGTCCCCTTGACCGCCGTTGGCCGGTTGGAGCGAACCAGCGTTGACGCCGGGGAAGGTGAGTGAGGAGGTCGCACCGGTGACGTAGGCATTGCCGGCGGCATCCACGGCGATGCCCCCGCCGGTCTCGCTCCCGCCGCCACCGAGGAAGGTCGAATAGGCGATCGCCGTACCGGCGGGACTGAGCTTGGTCACGAAGGCGTCCTCGGTGCCCCCTCCATAGACCGGCTGGAGCGAGTTGGCGTCGACGCCGGGGAACGCAATGGAAGAGGTCATGCCCGTGACGTAGGCGCTGCCGGTGGCATCGACCGCGATGCCGGTGCCGCGGTCGAAATCGCTGCCGCCCAGGAAGGTCGAGTAGGCGATCGCCGTGCCCGAGGGATTGAGCTTGATCACGAAGGGGTCCTCGGAGCCTCCCCCGTAGGCCGGCTGGATCGAGCTGGCGTTGACGCCGGGAAACGTTGGCGAGGAGGTGGATCCCGTGATGTAGGTCTCGCCCAGAGCGTCGAGCGCGATCGCGTCACCCTCATCGAACTGCGGGCCTCCCAGGAAGGTCGAGTAGACGATCGCCGTGCCGGAGGCATCGAGCTTGGTCACGAAGGCGTCCTCGGTGCCACCGCCGTAGGCCGGCTGGATCGAGCTGGCGTTGACGCCGGGAAACGTCGTGGAATTGGTGCCTCCGGTGACATACGCATTCCCCAGACCATCGACCGCGATGGCGAAGCCCTGCTCGTCGCCGGCGCCGCCCAAAAACGTCGCGTAGACGATCGCCGTGCCCGCCGGGTTGAGCTTGGTCACGAAGGCGTCGAGGCCGCCGCCGTTCGCCGGCTGAAGCGAGCCGGCATTGACACCGGGAAAGGTCGTCGAGGAGGTACCTCCGGTGACGTACGCATTGCCCTGGCCATCGACCGCAATTCCACGGCCCACGTCCACGCCGCTGCCGCCGAGGAAGGTCGAGTAGAGGATCGCCGTTCCCGTCGGATTGAGCTTGGTCACGAAGACATCGCCAAAAATGCCGCCGGGAGTCGGCTGAATCGAGTTGCCGTCGACCCCGGGGAACGTGGTGCCGAATTCGGTCTCACCCGTGAGGTAGGCATTTCCCGCGCCATCGACCGCGATGGCCGCTCCGACGTCGTCCCCATCGCCGCCCAGAAAGGTCGAGTACCGCAACACGGGATCGATGATCAACGGTCGTGACCGATCGTAGCGGCCAACCCGGAAACCGACCTCGGCCGGCAGGCGGGAATCGCCGGCAGCGCGCCGGGCCAGGAGGACATAGCGGCCTTCCACCGGCCGCCGCTCCTCTCCCATTTCCTGGTACACCACGGGCGGAGGCTGCACGAGGTCGCCCTGCGCCGTATGGAGGATCAGCTCACCCCGAGCGCCGAGCGTGATCGAATCCGCTCCGTGAAAGGCCAAGCGAACCGTACCGGGTTCGGCGCCGGGGGCCAGGGTGAGGTCGTACTCGATCTGCCGCTGGTTTCCCCGAAAGACCAGATCGACTCCCGGGTAGACGTTTTCGTAGCGCACCCGTGCGAAGTGCGGGACGCCGGTATGCCACCGGCTCGGGTCGTTGCCAAGGAGATAGTTGCTCTTCGTGGCCTGGGGATCGAGCCCGACGATCCGCGACGCCCGCCTGCCTCCGGCTACCTCCATCCGCACGACGGCTTCCTCACGGCCCGCTCCGCGCAGGCTCAAGACGGCCTCGTCCTCGGTCAGGAACAGGGCATACCCCGGCCCCCGGGAGAGAAACAGGACGCCTGGGCTCGACTGCCCGGCATTGGCCTCGAAGCTCAAGGGTAGCCTGCCATACGCCGCAGAGACTCTCGCCCGTGTCGGTGGGTCCGGTGTGACCGCTGCCGCTGAAACTGAAACGGTGCCGACCAGGAGGGCTGCGACGCCCGCGAGCCAGGATGAGAGTGGGTGCTTGCTCAAGGTTCCTCCTCGGAAACTGCAAATGGAATGAGACCGCCGGGATGGCAGGCCCCCGCACCCGGCCCGTGCTGCGGGCCGGGACAGGATGTCCGAGCGCAGGGAAGACCGGTCCCTATCTGTACTTCTTGGTGTCTAAAGTGGCGAAAGCATTTCGCCCGGCGCCTTCCTCAGAACCGCCCTTCCGCCTTCGACCGATACCGCCGGCTCCAGGTGAGGACCGAGCCGTCCTTGAGAACCACCCGCGCGTCGCCGTGGAACCAGGGCTGCACTTCGCGCAGGGCGTCGAGACGGACGATCGTCGAGCGGTTCAAGCGGAGGAAGCGGTCGGGGTCGAGGCGCCCCTCGATCTCCGAGAGGGTGCCGCGGCGGCGGAAGGTTCCCTCGGCGGTCGTCAGGAGGAGATAGTTCCCCTCGGCCTCGATGCGGTCGATCGTCTCGACGGCGAGGAGCCGCTGCCGGCCCTCGGGTCCGGCGACGGGCTCGACGAGGAGCTGGCGCAGGTGGCCGGGCTCCGGCCGCACCGCGGCGAGCAGGCGCTCGATGCGTAGGGCCAGGTCGCCGCCGGGAGCGGCAGGGGAGTTGGGCGAAGCCGACGGGAGCTGGCGGCGCACGCGGTCCAGGAGGCGGGCGAAACGGGAGGGGGCGAACGGCTTCAGCAGATAGTCGAGGGCATGGACCTCGAAGGCGCGCAGAGCGTGCTCGTCGTAGGCGGTGACGAAGACGGTGAGCGGCATGGCCTCGACCCCCACCTCCTGGATGACTCCGAAGCCGTCGAGCCGCGGCATCTGGATGTCGAGGAAGACGACGTCGGGCGCTGCCGTCCGGATCGCCGCCACCGCCTCGACGCCGTCCGTTGCCTCGCCCACGACCGCGAAATCCGGCGCGGCGGCGAGGAGCTTGCGGAGCTTCTTGCGCGCCGGGGCCTCGTCGTCGGCGAGGAGGGCGCGGATCACGCCGGCGCCTCGGCCCGCCGGAGCGGCAGGGAGGCGCGCACCCTAAAGCCGCCGCCCTCGCCGGGACCGGCGCCGAACCCCTGGTCGTCGCCGTAGAGGAGCCGCAGGCGCTCCGCGGTGCCGGCGAGCCCGAGGCCGGTCCCCGGGCGGCCGCGCTGGCCCTCTTCCGGATTCCCTGGTCCGTCGTCCTCCACTTCCAGCACCAGCCGCCCGTCCTCTTCCCGGGCGCGCACGGTCACCGCTCCCCGGCCGGAGCGCTCGGCGCCGCCGTGGCGGACGGCGTTCTCGACCAGCGGTTGCAGGAGCATGGAGGGCACCAGGGCCTCTTCGGTCCCCGGCTCGACCTCGATCGAGACGGCGAGCCGTTCGCCGAAGCGGGCGGCGAGGAGGGCGAGGTAGCGGTCGAGGAGCGCCAGCTCCTCGGCGAGCGGCACCTCGTCGGACTGCGCGGTGGAGAGCGAGGCGCGGAGCAGCTCGGCGAGCTGGTCGAGCATCTCGTCGGCCGCCCGCGGGTCGTCGTACATGGTGGCCGAGATGGTGTTCAGGGCGTTGAACAGGAAGTGGGGCTGGAGTTGGAGGCGCAGGTTGCGGATCTGCGCCCGGGCGAGGCTCCCTTCCAGCTGAGCGGCGCGCAGCTCCCGCTCCCGCGCTCGCTCCAGGGCCGACCAGGCGTGGAGGGCGGCCGCGACGAGGGTGAACCAGATCGCCTGGAGCGGCAGCTCCATGAGATAGCGCAACGGCATCACCCCATAGTCGAAGCGGCCGAGGCCGGCCAGCGGATAGAGGAGGCTCCGCAGCCCCCACATCAGGGTGGTCGCGGTCGCCCCGTAGACGAGGAGCGCCGCCAGGTAGAGCGGCAGCCGGCGCGGCCAGGCGGCGGGCGTCAGGGGGAGGCGCCGCACCTGGGCGCGGATGGGGAAGTAGAACAGCCCGGCGACGAGCGCGCCGGTCAGCTCGTTGACGAACGGTCTCCACGGCGTCTCCGAGCCCCCCTCCGCCAGCACCGCGAGGTAGTGATAGAGGAAGAGCAGGAGCCCGAGGACGGCGACGCTGCCGAGCCAGAGCGCCGTCCCGCGGAGGAGCCGCCGACGCTTCAAGGTGGCGCTCGCCATGGCCGGCCCCTAGCCGTACCTCTTGAGCCGCGGCCACATCTCGGGGAGCGGCGGGCGCATGCCGCGGCAGATCCAGACGTCGAAGTGCTCGTAGGGCATCGAGTAGGGGTGGGTCACGTGCCCGGCCAGCTCGACGCTCTGGAACTTCTTCTCCAGCGTCTCCCGGTCGTCGTCCATCACGATCATCACTTCGCCAGTGTAGCCGCGCGGCCCCCAGAAGAAATAGGTGAGGTGACCGCTGATCGCCTTGGGCAGGCCGAGGGCCGGCCCGAAGTGGTCGATCGCTCCGGCCTGGCCGTAGTTCTGGCCGAAGATGGCGGCCTTGGCGCGGTCCTCGGGAGGGAGCGAGCGATAGACCCGCGCCACCTCCGCCGCCATCTCCGGCCAGCCGAAGCGGTCGGCCATCAGTTGCGGCAGCGGTCCCAATTTGTGGTTTTCGATCCGCGGCTGCGACATCCCGATCGCCTGCGAGTAGCGGATCAGCGTCTCGGGCGGCAGGATCGGCACCCAGAGGGGCGCCATCACCGCCCCCGAGAGGGCGAGGAGGGTCGCATAGGCGGGCTTTCCCCACCGCAGGCGCCGGCCGGTGAGCCATCCTTCCAGGGCCACGCCGCCCGCCGCGAGGAGCATCGGGTAGGCCGGGGCCAGGTAGTAGACCCGCCCGTTCAGGAGGAACATCTCGGCGAGCGCCGCGAGGTAGGCGATCCCGAGAATCCGGTAGCGTTTCCCCTCGCGCCCGGCGAGGAGCCAGCCGAGCCCGCCGAACCAGAGCGGCGCCGCCAGGGGGTTCAGGAAGAGCACCTGCTCGCGCAGGAACTGGAGCGGGTTGAGCTGAACGTCGCGACCCTCCGCCTGGATGTTGCGCAGCATCTCGAAGTGCGGGAAGCCGTGTCGTACGTCCCACAACAGATTGGGCAGGAAGAGAAGACCGGCGAGGACGCCGCCGAGCCACAGCCAGCGCGAGCGCAGGACCCGGCGCTCGGGGGTGAGGAGAAGCCCCACCACCATGGCGACGCCGAAGAAAGCCATGGAGTGCTTGTTGAGCATCCCGAGCCCGCAGACGGCGCCGAACCACAGCCAACCCTGCGGCCAGTCGTCGCGCACGATACGGATCACGATCCAGGCGGCGGCGGTCCAGAACAGCTGCTCCAGGGCGTTCATGGTATGGAGGCTGTGCATCACCAGCCAGATGGGGGCGGTGAGCACGGCGAGGGCCGCCATCCCCTGGGCGAAGCGGCGGCCGCCCAAATCGCGGGCCATGAGTCCGGTCATCAGCACCAGGGCTGCGCCGGAGAGGGCCGGAACGAGGCGGATGGCGAAGAGCGAGTCGCCCAGAAGGACGCGGACGAGTGCGGTCACGGCCGGGAACAGGGGGGGCATGTCCACGTACCCCCAGGCCAGGTGCTCGCTGCAGGCGAGGAAGTAGAGCTCGTCGACGAAGAAGCCGTAGCCGAAGCGGCCGGTCGAGGCGAAGTGGAGGAGGAGCTTGGCGAGGGCCAGGACGGCGACGAGGGTCGAACCACCGACCAGGACGAGGCGCCGGGCGGCGGGGAGCGGTACGGTTTCCGGAATCGTGGGTTCCATGGCGGTCTCCTTGGATACCCTCAGGATCGCCGATCCCGTCCGGATGCCCAAGCGATCCGGGACCGGCGGGACGACCGGGGGGCGAGCGGGACGCGGGCGGGGGTGAGCGGGCCGTGCGGTTCTGGAGGGAACCGCACGGCGCGTGGGGCTCGGCGCCTACTGCTTGGCGTTCCGCGGGTCGTCCGCGTCCTTCACGTACTTGATGGCGAACGGTCCCTCGCCGTGGACCTGGACGACCGTCGGACCCTTCGCCCAGGCGTAGTGGTTCATCTGCGCCGGCAGCGAGCCGAAGCTGCCGGGCGGCAGCTTCAGACCCTTGGCCGCCTCGAACGTGTCGCCCATTCCGACATGGAACTCGCCGGAGACGACGGTGACGTTCTCGGTGGTGGGGTGGGAGTGCGGGGGGATCTTGTAGCCGTTGGGCATCGAGAGCCGCACCACAAAGGGCCCGGCCTGCCCGGGATCGCCCTGCAGGACGGCCAGCTTGACGCCCGCCGGCAGGAACGGCGGTCCCGGGCCCCAGGCGACGTCCTTGGGAGTGAAGACCCCCGGATGCGCGTCGGAGGGGGGCGCCGCCGCCTGTGCGAACCATGCCACGGCCAGCAACACGGTGACCACGAGCGCGATCTTTCTCAGCATAGAAACCTCCTTGGAAGGTTCAGCATCAAGGGGGCTATCCTATCGTACCGGCGTCGGCACGGCACGCGAGTGAAGGGCTGTGCTACCCTCCCCGCCACCATGGCCGCCGCTGATGCCCCCCCCACCCCCTCCGCCATCCGCTGCCGCGGCCTGGTCAAGCGCTACGCCGACGTCGTCGCCGTCGATGGGTTGGACCTCGACGTGGCGCGAGGGGAGTGCTTCGGGCTCATGGGGCCGAACGGGGCGGGGAAGACGACGACGATCGAAATCCTCGAAGGGCTGACGGCGCCGGACGCGGGGGAGGTCTTCGTCCTCGGCACCACCTGGGCCGAGGGCGCCTCGTACCTGCGCGAGAAGCTGGGCATCTCCCTCCAGGAGACGCAGCTCGCCGACAAGCTCACGGTGGATGAGGTTCTGCGCCTATTCGCCTCGTTCTACCAGGACCACCGAGACCCCGACGAGGTGCTGGCGCGTCTGTCGCTCGAGGAGAAGCGGAGCGCCCGGGTGGGCAAGCTCTCGGGTGGGCAGAAACAGCGCCTGGCCGTGGCCTGCGCCCTGGTGGGAAACCCCGAGGTCCTCTTCCTGGACGAGCCGACGACCGGCCTCGATCCGCAGAGTCGGCTGGAGCTCTGGGAGCACATCGGCGAGTTCCGCCGGGGCGGCGGCACGGTGCTCCTGACCACCCACTACATGGACGAGGCCGAGCGGCTGTGCGACCGGGTGGCGATCGTCGACCACGGCAAGATCATCGCCCTGGGGACGCCGCCCGATCTCATCAGCGCGCTCCACGCCGCCAACGTCATCGAGTTCGCGACCACGCCCGAGATGCCGGAGGCGACGCTCGCCGCTCTCCCCGGCGTCACCGAGCACCGGCGGCGCGGCCCCAACTGGATGCTCGCCGTGGGCTCGCTCTCCGAGAGCGTGCCGGCCCTTTTGGACGCCGTCGAGCAGGCCGGCGCCCGCCTCGTCCACCTCTCGACCCACGAGGCGACACTCGAAGACCTCTTCGTCTCGCTGACCGGCCGCGCCCTGCGCGAGGACTGAGCCCGATGCGTCCGCGTCCGCCGCTCGTCGAGCTCACCTCCTGCCGGATGAAGGAGTTCCTGCGCGAGCCGGAGGCGGTCTTCTGGGTCTTCGCCTTCCCCCTCCTCCTCGCCGTCGCCTTAGGCTTCGCCTTCCGCGAGAAGCCGCCGGACAAGATCCCGGTGGGGGTCGTCGCGCCTGCCGCCGGCGCGCCGGGAGAGGCGACGGCACGGACGGTCGCGGCGCTCTCCCGCGCTCCCGGCCTGCTGCCCAAGGTGTTCCCGGCGGGAGAGGGGAGGGAGGCCCTGCGCACCGGGCAGATCTCGCTCCTCGTCGACCCGGGTCCGCCCGTCGTCTTCCGTTTCGACGAGACCCGGCCGGAGTCGCACATCGCCCGCCTGGAGGCCGGGGACGCCCTGGAGCGGGCGGCGGGGCGCCCCGACCCGCTCGCCGTCCGCGAGGTACGGGTGACCGAGCGCGGGGCGCGCTACATCGACTTCCTCATCCCCGGCCTCCTCGGCATGAACCTCATGGGGACGGGGATCTGGAGCTTCGCCTTCTCGATCACCACGGCGCGCAGCCGGAAGATCTTGAAGCGGCTGATCGCGACCCCGATGAGCAAGACCGACTACCTGCTGTCCCAGGTCTTCGCCCGCTTGAGCTTCCTGTTGGTCGAGCTCGTCGTGCTGGTGGGGTTCGGCTGGATCTTCTTCGGCGTCGGCGTGCGCGGCTCGCTCCTCCTCATGCTCGTCACCTGCCTGATCGGCGCCATGTCCTTCTGCGGCCTGGGGCTCCTGATCGCCTCGCGGGTGAGCACGATCGAGGGGGCGAGCGGCATTGCCAACGTCGTGATGATGCCGATGTGGCTCCTCTCCGGGGTCTTCTTCTCCTACGAGCGTTTCCCCGAGAAGGCCCTGCCGTTCATCCGCGCCCTCCCCCTGACCGCGTTGAACGACGCCCTGCGCGGTGTGATGAACGAGGCCCGTCCCTTCTCCGCCCTCGCCCCCCAGCTCGCCATCGTCGCCGCCTGGGGTGTCGCGAGCTTCGTCGTCGCGCTCAAGATCTTCCGCTGGAAGTAATCTTCGTAAGGCGATCCTAGCCGATCCGCTCCTCGCCCGCGTAGACGTTGAACCGGCCGTTGCGCAGGAACCCGATCAGGGTGAGGCCGAATTCCTGCGCCAGCTCGACGGCCAGGCTGCTCGGCGCGCCGACCGCGGCAAGGACCGGAATGCCGGCTGCGAGCGCCTTCTGCACCAGCTCGAAGCTGGCCCGGCCGCTCACCAGGAGCACCCGATCGGAGGCCGGCAGCGCGCCGTCCAGGAAGAGCGTGCCGATCAGCTTGTCGAGAGCATTGTGGCGGCCGACGTCCTCATGCTGGAGGAGGAGACGGCCGGAGGCGTCGAAGAGACCGGCCGCGTGGAGCCCCCCGGTGCGCGAGAAGACCGGCTGCGCCTGTCGGAGGGTGTCGGGCAGGCTGGTCAGGACCGCGGGAGCGATCCGCGTGAGGCCGATCGGCCGCGCCGGGCAGACCGTGCGCACGAGATCGATCGAGGTCTTGCCGCAGACCCCGCAGCTGGAGCTGGTGTAGACGTTGCGGCTGAACCGCTGGGGATCGAAGGAAACGCCCGGTTTCAGGTGGACGTCGACGACGTTCGGCTCCTCCGCCTCCGGGCAGTAGGCGATGTTCCAGATCGCCTCCCGCGCCGCGACGATTCCCTCGCTCAGGAAGAAGCCGGCGGCAAGCGCGAAGTCGTGGCCCGGGGTGCGCATGGTCACGGCGACGCCGTGGCGCACCCGGTGCCCTCCCTCCTCGACCGTGACCCGCAGCTCCAGCGGCTCCTCGGCAGCGACCAGGTCCTGCCGCCGTTCGATGTCGCCGGTCTCATAGGTGACGACCGTCGCCGGAATTGCGGCGCCGGAGGGGGTTCGCACTGCTGCGTCGCTCATGGAGGGAGGCCCTGCGCCATCAGGCCTCGGAAGATTCCGTAGGGGGCGGTGGCAGGAAGTTGTTGGTATCGGCGAACCACTTTTCAGCGGCCGTCGTCACCGTAGATGTCCTCGCGGCGGAAAGTAGTGTTTGCGGGCAAACCCCGGAGATCCAGCATCTTCAGTCGGAGCGGCGGTTTCGCGATCCCCGGCGGTGCCTGGGCAACCACCCGTAGCTCGCCGTCTGCGTCGACAGTAGCCTGGATCTCAAGGGTTTTCATGTCCTAAGGGTATTCCACCCCAGGCGGCGCCGCAAGCGCGGCCGTCCTTTTGCCGTAGTCTACCCCCCATGGTCACCCTCCTCTGCACGGTCCGCGGCTGCGGCGAGCCCCTGGCGCGGGGGGAGCGCTCGTATGCCTGTCCGCGGGGGCACTCCTTCGACGTGGCGCGGAGCGGCTATGTCAACCTCCTCCAGCCGCAGGACCGGCGGTCGCCCCAGGCTGGGGATTCGCCGGTGGCGGTCGGGGCGCGGCAGCGCTTCCTCGCCGCCGGGCATGAGGCGCCGTTCGTCCAGGCGCTGCTCGCGACCGTGGCGGCGCTCGGCCTGCCGTCGCGGCCGGCGATCCTCGACGTAGGGTGCGGCACCGGGTTCCATCTCGGGGAAGTCGCTGCGGCGCTCGCCGGGAGCGGGGGAGCCGAGGCACACGGGACGGACCTCTCGGTGCCGGCGATCGAGCTGGCGGCGAAGTGGCATCCCGAGGCGTTTTTCGTCGTCGCCAACGCCGACCGCTTCCTGCCCTACACCGCGGGCTCGTTCGACCTGGCGCTGTCGCTCACCTCGCGGCGGAACGGCCCTGAGCTCCAGCGGGTGCTGGCGCCGGGCGGGGCGCTCCTCGTCGCCGTGCCCGGGCCGGACGACCTGGTCGAGCTGCGGGAGGCGGTGCTCGGCCAGCGGGTGCGGCGCGACCGGGTGGAGGCGGTGGTGGAGGCGTTGGGGGAGGGCTTCACGCTCGCCGGCCGGCGGAACGTGCGCTGGAGCGCGGATCTGGACGCCGCGGCCCTCCGCGATGCCTTGGCCTCGACCTACCGCGGCGCCCGGGCGCGGGAGCGGGAGCGGGCCGCAGGGCTCTCCGGCCTCGCCGTGACGATGAGCCGCGAGCTCCTCGTGCTCCGCAGCCGCGCGGGGAGTGGCCGCGTCGCGGTCCCCCCTGCGTAGCTCCCCACGTCGGTCCTGAAGCGCCCCAGTTTTCGCCAGAATCCCCCTCTCCTGGCGTGGATCTCCCCATTCCCGTCCTGAATGGCCTCATCTTTCCTCCAGAATCCCCCCATCCCGGACCGGATCTCCCCATTTCTCGGGTGGGAGCCCCCGCCTCTCGCCAGAACCCACCCCATCCTGGCGTGGGAGCCCCCAATTCCGTCCTGGAGTCCCCCATCTCTCCTCAAAATCTCCCCATCCAGACCTGGGTCTCTCCATTTCCGTCCTGGAGCTCCTCATCTTTCCTCAAAATCTCCCCATCCAGGCCTGGGTCCCCCCATTTCTGCCCTGGAGTCCTCCATCTTTTTCTCGGAATCCCCCCATCCTGGCGTGGATCTCCCGATGTCTGGCGTGGAGCCCCCCATGTCTGGCGTGGATCTCCCCATGTCTCGTCAGAAATCCCCGCTCCGGGTTCGCGGTCGCCGGATGCGTGCGCGCGACCGGCGAGCGAGGGGTCGATCTGTGCTTAAAATTTCCCTGGGAGCGCCGGCGTCCCGCCGGCCGGATAGAGAAGAATAAGCCGGCGGGACACCAGCGCTGCTCTGATACGGCGTAGCCGCATGAAGAACTCCCAGGGAGACAAACTCGTCGGTTTGAGGTCGGAGACCTCACTGGAACTCGATCCGCCCCTGCTCGCCGCCTCCTGCCGGGTAGACCAGATTCCCGTCCGGCAGCACCCGGGCCTCCGGCTGCATCGCGTGCGGGTCGAGTCTCCCCGGTCCCAGGATGTGCAGCACGGGGGCGCCCCGCGCCACCAGGGCGTCGGCGATCAGGCGGCGGTGGCAGCGCCAGGGGACGGACTCGGCGCAGAGGATCGCCGTGGGGCGGGCGGCGGCACCCACGCCCCGGGCGATCAGCCGCGCCAGAGCGGCCTGGAACTCCGGGGTGCCCATGTGGTCGGCGAGCCGCGGAAGGCCGCGACCCGCCAGGCGGTGTTGGGGGAGTCGGGGCGCGCCGCCCGCCGGCCGCCCAAATCGGGCTCATGCACGTAGTCGATTCCGGCCGCCTGGAGGCTTGCTTCCAGGGCCTGCCGCGAATAGTGCGGATGCCTTCGGGAGGCCGGGTACCGGCGGACGTCGGTCAGGAGCCGGATCCCGTTCTCTCCCAGGAGGGCGAGGAACTCCGCGAGGGGGCGGGTCGAGTGGCCGAGGGTGTAGATCGCCGACATGCCGCGTCTACTATAGTGCCGCCCGCAGGACGAGGACGGCCCGGGAGCAGCCATCCGTCGTACGCTATAGCGCCGTCGTATCCCCCCGTCCGCAGAGGTTGCCCGGCGGGTTGTGGTAGCTCTTCGCCGCGCCGGTCGCGGTGTCGGTCACCGTCAGGGTGTACTCGACGTCCGAGAGCGCTCCGTAGAAGACCCAGAACTTGCCGGTCAGAGCCCGCCCTTCGAGCACCTTGACCACCAGCTCGACGTTGCCGGGATCGAAGAACCAGAAGAAGCCCGAGGCGTCGGTGCCGGCGAGGGCCTGGCCGCTGCCCTGGCCGCCGCCCTCGTGCTGGTTGCGCCAGGCGACGCGCACGGCGAAGCGCCCGCCCAGGAGGCAGAGGGTCTCCGCATCGGGGACGCAGCCGGAGATCGCGGAGATCGCGGAGATCGCGGCGCTCTGCGGGGCGCTCTGCGGGGGGCGCTCTGCGGGGTGCCAGGCGTTTCGCCGAGAGGGGCGATCCCGAGAGGTGCCAGCCGATTCGCGGCGGCCGGCTCCGTCTGGGGGAAGGCCAGGGTGTCGCCGCGGCCGCAGATCCGGCTCGGGGGATTGTGGTAGGCCGCGAGCTCGCCGGTCGTGGTGTCGGTCGCCCTAAGCCAGTACTCGACGTCGGAGAGGGCGCCGTAGAAGAACCAGAAGCTCTGGTCGAGGGTCCGGCCGTCGAGGACCTTGACGATCAGCTCGACGTTGCCGGGATCGAAGAATCAGAAGAGGCCGGTGGCGTCGGAGAAGGGGAGAGCGGAGCCGTCGCCGAGCTTCTCGTTGTGCTGGTCGTGCCAGCGTGCCTCCACCCGGAAGCGGCCGCCGGCGAGGCAGAGGGTGCCCGGGCCGGGCGTGCAGGCGCCGCCGGGGAGGGTGAAGCGGCGGGCCTCGTAGAGGTCGATCGAGCTGCCGGGGAGCCCGGGGGCGAACCGGCCCCAGAGTACGGTGTAGGCGTGATCGCCGTCGGCGGCGACGCGGAGCGCGAAGGGGGCTCCCGCGCGCGCCACCTCGATCTCGCGCACCGGCGTCTCCGCGGGGGGACCGAAATAGCTGGCATAGACCGGGACCACCGCCCCGCCGCCGGTCGCCGCGGCGTGGTTCAGCCAGGCGACGAGGAAGCCGCCTGTCCCGTCGGCGGCGAGGCTCGGTCGCACCGGGTTGGGATTGGAAGCGCTGGGGTCCGGGGCGTCGACCGCCTGCACGTTGGCGCGCAGCGGCTCGCCCTGGGGAACGCCGAGAGCGTCCAACCGACGGACCCAGAGGTTGGCGACGAGGGGAGACCCGACATCGCCGCGCCAGGCGACCGCGAAGCCGCCGCCGGCCAGGGCGACGACGGCGGGAGCGGCCGGAGCGCCCTCGGCGCCACCCTCGTCGATCTGCACCTCGCCCGCCGCCGGCGTGCCGTCGGCGGCGAAGCGGCGGGCGAAGAGGCCGGAGAGGCCGGAGACGCCCGAGATCGCCGGGGAGCCGTCGACCGTCCGCCGGAAGACGACGAGGAAGGAGCCGTCGGCCGCGGCGGCCACGGCCGGCTCCTGCCGATCCCCGGCGCTCCCCTCCGGCAGGGTGAGCTCCCCGCCCAGCGGTTCCCCCTGGAGGTCGAAACGCCGGCCGAGGACGTTCCAATTCGTCCCCGCCGAGGCGCGGCTCTGCCAGACGACGACGTAGCCGGTACTGCCGAGGGCGGCGACCGCCGGATGGGTCTGGTCGCCGGGGAGGGTGGTGTTGACCCGCAGGGTGGATCCCGCCGGCCGGCCGACGTCGGCGAAGAGCCGGGCCGCGATCCCGGAGCTCCCGACGTCGCCACCCTGGCAACTGTTGCCGCGGATGTTGCAATAGAGGTCGTCCTCCCAGGCGACGAGGAAGGCCGAGCCGGGGCCGGGCGCGATCTCGATCTGTCGCGCCATCTGCGGCCGGCCGAGGGTCTCCCCGACCGCGGACGGGACGCCGAAAGGGGTGGGAGCGAAACGATCGAGAACGTGGCCGGCGAGCGGCCCCCCGGCGCAGGGGGCGAATCCCCGCAGGCAGGATTCGAAATCCCAGGAGGCGCCGTTGGTGATCAACAGGAGGTCGCCGCCGGGCCGGTAGGCGAGCGCCGGCAGGGCGGCGAAACCGTCGGTGCTGGCGACCTGGGCGAGCGGCCCTTCCGGCACGGGCGGAGCGAGTGCAGCGGCCGGAAGGGAGAGGAAGAGGGCGAGGATGCAGACGAACGCGGGACCGGCGAGCCTGGACACGGAGATCTCCTCGATCGAGGGAACTTGGGTGCTGCTTCCATGCAGGTATACGGAGAGGCGGCGCCGGGCGCCGCGGCACATCTGGACAAACAAGCCAGATTTTTTCCTGGGAGCGCTGGCGTCCCGCCGGCCGGGCGGGGGAAAAAAGAAGCCGGCGAGGACGCCAGCGCTCCCAGGAAAACCAACTCGTCGGTTTGAGGTCGGAGACCTTACTAGAACTCGATCCGCCCCTGCTCGCCGCCTCCCGCCGGCACCGATTGAGACACGAAAGCCCCGCCTTTCAGGTTCCGAACCCTGCGAAGCGACACCACAGCTCCGATTCAGGGGTCCCCCCGGGCTGCTTTGAGACACAAGGAACGCCGCCCGCGGCCCGGAAACCCGGGTTTGAGACACCGCGAGCCCCCGTTGAGACACTACGGCGTCGCGTTGGGACACTGCCGCCTTGTGTTGAGACACTCGCCGCGGAGTTTGAGACACTCGCTGCCGGCCGGCGGTGTCTCAACGACGGCCGCCAGTGTCTCAATGCCGGCTTTTGTGTCTACAACGCCCCTCGTAGTGTCTCCAAACCCCTCCTGCGGACCTTGGAGGACCGGCCGTTGTGCCTACGGCCCAGCGGGAAGCCCACCGATCAGGCTGCCGCGGCTGCTTCGGCGTCGTGCTCCGCCATCGGATCGACGGCCGCTCCCAACAGGGCGGGGTTAGGCAGCTTCGTCGTCCAGGAACCGCCGGACCGTCTGCTCTGGCGTCTCGTCAGACGTATCGATGAAACACTGTTCAGGGAATATTGCACCCGTGAACTTCGCCCACAGACTCGCCACTTGCTCTGCACCGAGTCGCCCCGTCCGACGAGTGGCGTCCCGAACGACGGCCACCTCCAATCGCGGGTGGAGTACCCGAAGAGTCCAAGGGATGCTCCGTGCCTCGAAGAACTCTCGGTACTCCCCGAACGCCTCCGGGGGAGTCTCGTGAATGGTAGCGTCGATGGCAACATTTCGTCCCTCCGCCAGTGCCGCCAAGCACGCGCCGAAGACGATCTCTTGGACCTCCCGACGCTTGCGGCGGTGCTCCTCGGTACCGAATGCCCCCCGGTTCTTGCCGAAGAGTCGAGGCCAAATGTCATCCTCGGATACACGCGCCCAATTCTGCTGCTTCGCCAGCAATGTCGTTACCGTCGTCTTGCCGCTCCCGCACGTGCCGGTGATGATGAGAATATGAGGTTCTCGATTCATGAGGTGCTCAGCTCGCCGCTCCCGTGCCTGCCCTGCTGGCAGACGCTTGAGCAGGGTCTCGGAGTCTGCAGGTCGCGATCCACGACGTTCGTCACGACGTAGAAGCCAGCAAGATCCTTGCTGGCTTCGGGCTAAGCTGCGGTTCTGCTGCGGGGGCCGAAGCGACGGGTATAGGGAGAACCGACCAACCGGAACCAGATCTGGGCCTCCGGGTTGCGAGCGAGCAGCCGATGCGAGGCGGCAATCTCGTCCGCATCGGTCTCGAAAGCGCCCGTTTCGATATCGATGGCAACAAACTTGCCGGCATCCTGTGCGGTGAGGTGAGGTTGTTGTCAACTGGACGCCAAATTTCCCCCCTCTCTCTACGTTAAAAATCCCCCCCTCTCTGGTTGAGCCAGCTCACCAGAGCTGGCAGTTGCAGGTACCGTCTGGTACCCGGGTGTTGTGTTGGGTGGGAGGCGGTGAGG
>DASQPA010000182.1:0-4516 GCA_035644215.1 Thermoanaerobaculia bacterium | reverse complement strand
CAGCTGGGGGGGACCTCGTGGAACAAGACCAAGGCGCGGGTCAAGAGCAGCATGCGCGACATGGCGGGCGAGCTGCTGAAGCTCTACGCCGAGCGCCAGATCGCCAAGGCCCCGGCGCTCCCCGGCGACACCGACCTCCAGCGCCAGTTCGAGGCCGCCTTCCCTTATGAGGAGAGCCCCGACCAGCTGGAGGCGATCGCGGTGATCAAAGAGGACCTGCAGCGCGAACGGCCGATGGACCGCCTGCTCTGCGGCGACGTCGGCTACGGCAAGACCGAGGTCGCTATGCGCGCCGCCTGGAAGGCGGTCGACGGCGGCTACCAGGTGGCGGTTCTGGCGCCCACGACCATCCTCGCCGACCAGCACCTGGAGACCTTCCGCCGCCGCTTCGCCGACCTCCCGGTCTCGATCGAGATGATCTCCCGCTTCCGTTCGCCGGCCGAGGTCAAGGAGATCAAGAAGAATCTGAAGGACGGGAAGGTCGACATCCTCATCGGCACCCACCGGCTGCTGTCGAAGGACATGGAGCTGCCGAAGCTCGGGCTCATGATCGTCGACGAGGAGCAGCGCTTCGGCGTGGCCCAGAAGGAGCGCCTGAAGCAGATGAAGAAGGGGGTGCACGTCCTCGCCATGTCGGCGACCCCGGTGCCGCGCACCCTCCAGCTCTCGCTCGCCGGGGTGCGCGACCTGTCGGTGATCGAGACCCCGCCCAAGGACCGGATGGCGGTCGAGACCGCCATTCTCCCCCACAACTCCGAGGTGATCCGCGAGGCGATCGAGTTCGAGATCGAGCGCGGCGGGCAGGTCTATTACGTATACAACCGGGTGGAGTCGATCGAGAAGATGCTCATCGATTTGAAGGAGATGGTGCCCGGGGTGCGGGTGACCGTCGGCCACGGGCAGCTCGAGGAGAACGAGCTCTCACGCCGCATGCACGCCTTCACCCGCGGCGACTTCGACGTCCTGCTGGCGACGACGATCATCGAGAACGGCATCGACATCCCGAACGTCAACACCATGATCGTCCACCGTGCCGACCGCTTCGGCCTCGCCCAGCTCTACCAGCTGCGCGGCCGGGTGGGGCGGAGCAACCAGCTCGCCTACTGCTACCTCCTGGTCTCCGAGGACCGGGTGCTCTCCGAGCAGGCGCGGAAGCGGCTGGCGGCGATCCGCGAGTTCACCGACCTGGGCGCCGGCTTCCGCATCGCGGCGCGGGACCTGGAGATCCGCGGCGCTGGCAACCTCCTGGGGGCCGAGCAGAGCGGTCACATCGGGGCGGTGGGGATCGAGACCTATCTGAAGCTGCTCGAAGAGACGGTGCGCGAGATGCGGGGCGAGGAGGTGGCGGAGGCGCCGTCCGCCGCCATCGACCTGCCGATCCCGATGTCGATCCCCGAGACCTACGTCGACAACGCCAACCTGCGGATGGAGCTCTACCGGAAGATCGCCGCCGCCGAAGAGGCCGAGGAGGAGGTCCTGGCCGAGCTCACCGACCGCTTCGGACCGCCGCCGGCCTCCGTCCGTTCGCTGATCGAGATCGCGGCCTTGAAGCGCCTCGCCGAGTCGCTCCGCGTCCAGTCGATCTCGGCCAAGGGGGGCGAGCTGGTGATTCGCCTGCGCCGCGACGCCCGGATCGACATCGACCGCCTGATCGAGATGGTCTCGACCCGCCCCGGCGCCGCCTTCAGCCCGAGCGGCGTCCTGACCCTCGCCGCCGGCCGCGGCGGCCAGATGGTCGCCGTGGCGCGCGAGACGCTCCAGGCACTCGCGGTGTGACCATGCGGCAGAGAACCTCTTTCGTGGCCGGCTACCTGGCCTTCGCCCTGCTCGCCGCCCTCGCCTGCCGGCGCGAGCAGCCGCCGGCGCCCGACGTGGTGGCGCGGATTGGCGGCAAGGACGTCCACTACGCCCGTTTCGAGGGCTACCTCCAGCGCTCGATGGGCGATCCCGACACGGTGCTGGCGAGCGACGTCCTGTCGGAGCTCTTCGACCAGTTCCTGGACGAGCAGCTCCTCGCTCACCTGGCCTTGGACCGCGGGCTCGTCCCCTCGATCGACCACCCGCGCCAGGCTGCCGACGCCCTCCTTCGGTCCGACCCGGAGGCCGAGCCGGGGGAGGCCGAGATCGCCGCCTGGTATGCCGCCCACCGCCAGGATTTCGCCCGGCCGGAGCGGGTGCGCCTGCGCCAGATCCTGGTCGAGGACAAAAAGGCGGCCGACCGGGCGGCGCACGACCTCGCCGCCGGCACCGCCTTCGAGGAGGTGGCGCGGCGGGCGAGCAAGGGGGCGGGCGGTGGATTCTCGGGAGTGCTGTCGCGCGCCGACCTCCCCCCTGCCTTCGCGGACGCGATCTTCAACCTGAAGCCGGGCGAGGTCTCCCGGGTGATGCCGGCCGAGTACGGCTTCCACCTCTTCCAGGTCCTGGAGCGCCTGCCCGCCGAGGTCGCTCCGCTCGACGAGGTGAAGGACGGCATCCTCGCCCGCCTGCGCCAGGAGCGGGCCGACCGCCGGCTCGCCGCGCTGGTGAAGGAATGCCGCAGCCGTTACACTGTTGTGGTCTACGGGAGGAACCTCCCGTTCAATTACGAGGGTACTTACGGTGGATCGAAAAAACAGAACCCGCGCCGCTAGCCTCCTGCTCGCCGGTACCGTCTCCGGGCTCGTGAGCCTGGGAATCACCGGCAGCGCCCTCCCGGCGCGCGCCGAGGTCGTGGACCGCATCGTGCTGCGGATCAACGACGAGATCGCGACCCTCTACGACTACGAGAAGCGCAAGGCGGAGATGATCGACGACATCAGCCACCGCGAGCGCGACCCCGCCGAGCGCCAGCGCCTCCTCGGCCAGGCGGGGGAGATCGTCTTCAAGGACCTCTACGAGGAGCTCCTCCTGCGCTCGCGCGCCACCCAGCTGGACGTCACGATCACCGACGACCAGATCGACCGTGCGGTCCAGCAGATGCGGGAGTCGAACGGGATCAAGAACGACGAGGAGTTTCAGGCCGCCCTCGGCCAGGCCGGGTTGACCCTGCCCAAGCTGCGGGAGCGCCTGCGCGGCGACCTGCGCCTGCGCGAGGTGCTGGGCAAGGAGGTCAACAGCAAGATCAAGGTCGACGAGGAGGACCTGCGGCGCTACTACCGGAAGCACGTCGACGAGTTCCGGGTCCCCGAGCAGGTCCAGCTGCGCGAGACCGTGGTGCTCGAAGCGACGGTGAAAGACCCCGCCGAGCGGGCGAAGCTCGCCGCCGAGATCAAGGCCGCCATCGCCGGCGGCCAGCCCTTCGACAAGGCGATCGAGCCCTATCTGGTGACGAAGCAGGTGGGCGCCCTGACCGACCTCGGGTGGGTCTCGCCCGGCGACCTCGATCCGGCCCTGGAGAAGGCGGCCTGGAGCCTCGAAAAGGGCGCCGTCTCCGTGCCGGTCGCCGGCCGCGGCGGCCTTCACGTGCTGCAGGCGACCGACCGGCACGAGAGCTACATCAAGCCGTTCAGCGAGGTGTCGAGCGCCATCCAGGCCAAGGAGGAGGAGCGGGTCTACAAGGACAAGCTGGCCGAGTACATGGCCGATCTCCAGAAAGAGTCGCTGATCGTCGCCGACCCACCCGCCGAGGCGGCCGGGTTCCGCAACCTGCTCGGCCCCGTGCCGGCGGGATCCGACCCCCTGGAGGCCCTGCGCTCTCCCGCCCCGGCGGCCAAGGCGCCCGCCGCGCCGCAGGTGCCGGTGGACTTGCCGCCCGGAACCAAGGTGCCCACCGCTCCCGCTCCGAACACGCCGGGAGCCCTGCCCACCCCCAAACCGACCGACCCCGGCCCCCCGGCCGCCGTCCCCCCGCCGTCGCCGCCACCGCCGGGGAGCTGATCGTGATCCGTACACTAGAGGCTGTCATCGACGCGCACGGACGGGTTCAGCTACTTGAGCCCGTCCGGCTGGAGGGGAATACCGGGCGCTGGTGACGATTCTGGAGGAAGAGCCAACCGTCCATCCCGAGGCGACCGCCCTTCTCAGCGAAGCGGCGCTATCGGATTGGAACCGTCCTGAGGAGGACGAAGCTTGGTCTCACCTGCAGCCGGTGCGGTAGTGCTGGTGCCTTTTCCTTTCTCTGATCTATCGCGAGCCAAGCTGCGACCGGCTTTGGTGTAGGCCGATGCGGGACGGGGCGATTGGGTGCTGTGCCAGATCACCAGCAATCCTTACGCCGATCCACGTGCAGTGAAGCTTGAGGACGCGGATTTTGAGACGGGCTCCCTGCGAGTCGAGAGCTATCTACGGCCCGGCAAGCTTTTTACCGCCAGCGACACCTTGCTGACTTCCCAGGTTGGCAGGTTGAAACCTGCATCTCTCTCCCATGTCGTCGATGCGGTCATAGCGCTGTTGCGTCGAGGCATTGCAGAGGACGATCTCTCGCACCGCTGAACGCACGATTCCCTTCACAGCACCTCCTGTGAGTGCGCCCTGGCGCTCCCACGGGGGCTACTTCCTCACCACCTTCTACTTGGTGCCCCGGACTGGCCCCGATCTG
>DASQPA010000181.1:0-19441 GCA_035644215.1 Thermoanaerobaculia bacterium | reverse complement strand
CACCCACCAGGACCTCCCCTTCGAGCGCCTGGTCGGCGAGCTGGCGCCCGGGCGCGACCTCGCCGTCCATCCGCTCTTCCAGGTCCTCTTCACCCTGGAGGAGCCGCTCCTCGGCGCCGCCGCCCTGCCCGGCCTGGCGAGCGCGCCGCTCGACCTCCCCGACCCCACCGCCAAGTTCGACCTCTCGCTGGTCCTGACTCCTGCCGACGACGACCGCGGCGAGGGCGGCTTTCGCGCCAGCCTCAGCTATCGCCGCGACCTCTTCGACCGCTCGACCGTCCTCCGGCTCGCCGGCCACCTCTCGATTCTCCTAGAGGGCCTGGCCGAGGAGCCCGCCCGCCCGCTCTCCGCCCTGCCGCTCCTCGGCGCCGCCGAGCGCCACCAGCTCGCCGCCGAGTGGAACGACACCGCCCTGGTCCCCGATGCCGGGGGCGCCGGGGAGTGTCCGCACGACCTCTTCGCGGTCCCGCTCCGCCGCCATCCGGACCGCGTGGCGGTCGAGATGGAAGGCCGGCACCTCACCTACGCCGGGCTCGACGCCGCCGCCAATCGGCTGGCACTCCGCCTCGTGGCCCTCGGAGTCGAGCGCGGGTCGCGGGTCGCGGTCCTCCTCGACCGCTGCCCGGAGCTCCTCGTCGCCTTCCTCGCCAGCTCCCGGGCGGGCGGCGTCTACCTGCCGCTGGCGCCCACCTACCCGCGGCAGCGGCTGGCCCACCTCCTCGCCGAGAGCGCGCCGGCCGTCCTGCTCACCGGGGAGCGCGTCGTCGAGCGCGTCGGCCACCTGGAGGCTCTGCTCCCGCCCGCGGCCCGCGTCGTCTGCCTCGACCGGCTTGGCGAGCGGGCGGCGCTCCTCGCCCTCCCCGGCGACGCCTTCCCCCCCCGGGCGCGGCCGGAAGACCTCGCCTACCTGATCTACACCTCGGGCTCGACCGGCACCCCCAAGGCGGCGATGGTCGAGCACCGGAACCTCGCCTGCTACCTGCGCTCCGTCCCCGGCTTCCTGATGACCGGCTCCGGGCACGTCGTGCCGTCCTGGGCGCCGGTCACCTTCGACCTCTCGCTCATCGAGTGGTCCTACGCCCTGCTCACCGGCGGCACGGTGCTCCTGGTGCCCGACGAGCGGGTCCTCGACCTGCCCGCCCTGGTCGCGGGCGCCCTCTCCCGCGCCACCTCCCTCGTCGCCGTCCCCGCCCTGCTGCGCCAGATCGTCCTCCACCTGGAGGAGACCGGAGAGCGTGGCGCCTGGGAGCACTACGGCAACGTTTCGGCCGGCGGCGACTCGGTGGGCGCCGATCTCCTGGAAGCGATGCGGCGGGTCTTCCCGCGGGCGGTGCTGCGCAACATCTACGGTCCGACCGAGACCACCATGCTCTGCATCGCCCACCGGGTGCCGGCGGTGGGGCCGCTCCGTGGCGACGTCATCGGCCGGCCGGTGGCGGACGTCGTCCTCCGTCTCCTCGACCGCGCCGGCAACCCGGTGCCGCTCGGCGTGCCGGGCGAGATCTGGGTCGGCGGCGGCGGCGTGGGGCGCGGCTACTTCCAGCGTCCGGAGCTCACCGCCGACCGCTACGTCGAACGCGAGGGCCGGCGCTTCTTTAGGAGCGGCGACCTCGCCCGCTACCTGCCGGACGGCACGCTCCTCTTCCTCGGCCGGCAGGACACCCAGGTCAAGCTGCGCGGCCAGCGCATCGAGCTGGGGGAGATCGAGGCCGCCCTCGTCGCCCAGCCGGCGATCGCCGAGGCGGTGGTGGCGCTCCGCGGCGAGGGCGGCGCGGCGCGCCTGGTCGCCTACGTCGTGCCGCGGCCCGGCGAGCGGCTGGAGGCCCCCGAGATCGGCGCCCTCCGGCGGGCGCTCGCCGAACGTCTCCCCGAGGCCCTGGTCCCCGCCGCCGTCGTCGTCCTCGAAGCCCTGCCGAAGAGCGCCCACGGCAAAGTCGACCGCCGCGCCCTCCCCGCCCCCGAGCCCCGGCCCGCCCTGGAGGCCGCCCCGCGCACCCCCCTGGAGCGCGCGGTCGCCGCCGTCTGGCAGGAGGTGCTGGGGATCGAAAGAGTGGGGATCGACGACAACTTCTTCGAGCTGGGGGGCAGCTCGCTCCTCCTCGTCCGCCTGCGCAGCCGCCTCGCCCAGACCCTGGAGCGCGACGTCGCCGTGGTCGACCTCTTCCAGCACCCCACCATCCGCGCCCTCGCCGAGCACCTGGCGCGCGCGGAGGGCGCCGTCCCCGGCGCCCCCGAGAAGCAGGCGGCGGACCTCGCGCGCACGCAGACCCGCCGCGAGTCGCTCGCGCGGATGAAGGAACGCCGCGGGCGGCCGCGCTGAGGGCTGCAGCCGGTGATCGGCGTCGTGCCGTGGAGGATCGGCTGCATGCCGCCGATGATTGACGAGCAGGGTGTCGGTCATCGGCGGCATGCTGTCGATGATTGACGAGCAGGGTGCCGGTCATCGGCTGCATGCTGTCGATGATTGGCGAGCAGAGTGTCGGTCCCCGGCTGCATGCTGTCGATGATTAGCGAGCAGGGTGCCGGTCACCGGCTGCATGCCGCCGATGACCGGCAAGCAGGGTGTCGATCACCCGCTGTATGTCGTGGATGCCCGGCAAGCAGAGTGTCGATCACCGGATGTATGCCGCCGATGCCCGGCGGGCAGGGCGCCGGTCCTCGAATGTATGTCGCCGAAGCCCGGCGGAGCCGCCCTCCTCGGCTGCGGCTCGCCCTCTGCGTCAACGTTCCGGTCGTCGCGTCCTGGGTGGGCGGGTCCCTCCCCCCTGGGAGGGGGGCGGTTGGATCAGGGGGGAGGCCAGGAGGGGGGCGCCGCAATCTGGGCACGTGCTATTCGGGTGATGACCGCGCGACGTGCGGCGATGACCGCGAGGCCGGGCAGGTAGGGGCCGTGCCCCTGTGCCTGCCCGGCCTCCGATCGGACCTACCCCGCCTGCCGGCGGGCGCGGATTCTACCGACCTGCTCCTCGGCGCCCGGCCCTGCCGCTTCGAGCAGGGTGGCAAGCGCCCAAGGCGACCGGACGATTGCCTCCAGCAGGTGAAGCCCCTCGGCCCACCGCGGTTCGTACCGGTCGAACCAGCCCGCCTCCTGCGGTCCCTGCTCTCCGTACACGGCGACCAGCGGATAGCCCTCGGCGCTCGCCTGCTCCTCGAGATGGAAGAGCGGCTCGCGGTCGATCACCGGCAGGAGCACGGAGAGGAGCCGTGCCGTTTCGAGATGCCAGAGGACGGCGACCGGCGGATCGCCGATGGCGAGATCCTCCCACAGCCGAAGGATGGCGACCGCACCCGGCCGTCCCGGAACGGGCTCGATCTTCCAGGGGCCGGCGAGCTCGGCCTCGGCGGCGGTCAGGACGTCGTCGCGGTCGCGGAGGAGGGCCAGGTAGGAAGGGGAGAAGGCGTTGTCGAGGGGAGAGACGGGTGTGCTGCTACCATCACGGGAGCTTCGCATGAGCGTTGACCTCTTGCGGAGTCAGGGGCCGGTTCGAGTTCCAGCTCGGGCCGGTCCCGTTTTTTGGACGGGAGGACGTTCCTCCCGATGCATGGAAGATAGCAGGAACAGGGCGGAAGGGCAAGAGCGGGGGCCGTTTGACGAATGTCTCGTGCGCCTTGCCGTCCTCTCACTGGCTCGCTCGTCGTTACGAACTCGGCTTGAAGGTCCCGCAGCCTCTTGGTGATCGAGTCGCGGTCCTCGACCGCCAGGGTCTTGAAGGGGCGCACCAGCCAGTCACGGTGAGGAATCTACTAGGTTGGGCGACGCATGGATACGCAACCTTCGCACAGATTCTTCAGGCACGACGCTTTCATTAGCTACGCGCACCGGGACAACGAGAGAGGGGCTGTGCGCGCGCTTCATGCGCAACTAGAAGAGTTTCTCTTCTCGTACCTCGCATGGGAGCCCTCGGTGTGGCTTGACGAGCGGTCGCTCGATGCTGAGGGAGATTTGGAGCGCCAGATACGTGAGGGACTTCGCGATGCGGCCGTGCTGATCGTTGTGACTTCGGAAACCATCGAAACGCGGAAGTGGTGCCGAGATGAAATGGGTTGGTTCCTCACCGGTGCAGCTCTAGATCGTGTCAACGTCAATAGGATGTATCCGGTTTTTCTGCCATTCAGTGACGCTGAGCGATTGCCCCGATGGGTGGCGCGCGAATTACCCCTAGATCTATTTGTCTTAGATCCAGATCGACAGGAGTTAATTGCTGAACAAGACTACACAGCCCATCGCGACTACTGGGATGGACTCTACGGGTTGTTCTCGCGCGTAGCGCAGGGAATCGTTGACGCGCATGCCGCTTGGCACCAGTGGGACAGGGCGACCCTGCCAAGCGATGACGCCTGACCATCGTTCCACTGGGGAGTCGTGGCTGTAACTCACGAACACCCGCGGCGGGCGAGTGGGATCCGGCAGTTTCATGGCGCGCAGTCTTCGCTTGAGAGCCGGCAGGGCGGGAAGCCTTGGTCGGATCCGGATCTCCGTGCTTCTGCCGCAGAAGCCCCGTACTTCTGGCTTGGATCTCCGTGCTTCTGCCGCAGAAGCCCGTACTTCTGGCTTGGATCTCCGTGCTTCTGCCGCAGAAACCCGTACTTCTGGCTTGGATCTCCGTACTTCTGCCGTAGAAGCCCCGTGCTTCTGGCTTGGATCTCCGTACTTCTGTCGTAGAAGCCCCGTGCTTCTGGTTCGGATCTCCGTACTTCCGCTGCAGCAGTCCCGTACTTCTGGTTTGGGTCTCCCATTCGCCGCCGTGAGCGCGGCCCGGCTCCGGCGAGCGCGGGCCGCGTTGGGGCTACGTGATCGGGTCGCAGGTCGGCCAGTTGGTGAAGGTGACGGTCGTACAGTTGATGCGAGTGATCACCCCCCCTGCGACGTTCCGGGCGAGGTCACTGGCCTCCAGCTCCCGCAGAGTCTCTTTGTGCAGCTTGAGCTTGGGCGACGCGAGTTTCTTCATACGATCCTCCTTTCGGCGCGCCACTCATTGGCAGATGGTGGCGGCGCAGTTGGTGCGACAGCTGATGAAGTTGCTGTTCTCGCAGACCGGCGGGAACGTGGCGGCCCCACCCTGGACCGCCTCCAGGGCCTCGGGCGGGGTGGTCAGGCAGCGCAACGACTCGCGATGTAACTTCAGTTTCCGGATCCGCTTCTTCATTGCACCTCCAGTGCGGCGGTTCGTCGAGGACCATCCCCGACGGGGGAGGGCGACCGCGATCACCGCCCTCCTCTGTAGGGGTGTACGGTGGCAGTGCCCCCGGGACAGGCGGAACGTCGATCCGACCCGAGAATGCGTTGAAACAGCGGACACAGCCCCTGCGTGCTATCGTAGCGATGCATGCACAGAAAGGAGTGAGGACATGGTCAAGGTGGCACTGCTCGTTCGGCTGGAAGCGAAACCGGGGAAAGAGGCGGAGGTCGAGAGCTTCCTCCATGGCGGGCTGCCGATCGTCCAGGAGGAGCCGGCGACGACCGTCTGGTTTGCCCTCCGCCTGGGGCCGTCGACGTTCGGGATCTTCGACGCCTTCCCGGACGACGCCGGACGCCAGGCCCATCTCGCGGGCCGGGTCGCCGCGGCCCTGATGGCGAAGGCCCCCGAGCTGCTCGCGCAACCCCCCGTCATCGAAAAGGTCGACATTCTGGCCTCGAAGCTCCCGTAATCGACCCGGGCCGGAGCCCGACGCGGCGCGCACCCGCCTGGAGAGTGAATTCTCCAGGCGGATGCGCGTATACTTAGAGAGCACCGTTGCAGCCGGCATCCTGGGCGGGCGACCTCCTCTCGCAGTCGCCCGGCGTCCCGTGGACTGAGAGCGCCGTGCTCCAGCGGAGCTCGGGTCTCTATGCTTGCCACGTACCGCAGCCGGCTCCGCGTCCGGGATTTCCTGACCCTGGCGACGCTCGTCGGAGGCGCCGTCGCCCTGTTCCTCGTCGGGCTCTCCGGGTGGCTGACGGTGCGGGCCTCGCGCGAGGCGGCGCGGCTTGCTCCGCTCGGCCACGCCGTCGGCCTGCGCCTCTATGCCGCGCATCTGGGGGCCGAGCAGGCGCTCCACGGCGACACCGCGGTCGACGTCCCCCGCCAGGTCTACGGCAACCTGGACGCCGCGGTCCAACTCGTCCAGGAGATCCTCGTGGAGAGACCCGGCGAGACGTTGTCGCCGGCCCCGCGGCTCACCGACCCGACGCTGCGCCAGCACGTCGCCCTCCTGGCGCAGCTGATCGGCGACCAGAGACGGCGGACGGAGCGGCGGCTGAACGATCCGGCCCAGGGCGGTGGGGCCGCCGAGGACAACCAGGCCTTCCGGCGCCTCGCGACCTTCGTCGAGGCCGTCTCCGCGGAGGAGCGGGCGCTCGCCTTCCGGCGCTCGCGGCAGGTGCTGGGCGTCGACGGCCTGGTGGCGGGGTCGATCCTCCTGCTCTTCGCGGCGATCGTCGGCTTCGCCCGCCGCAGCCGGGCGACGAGCGAGGGGCGGCGCGTCGAGCTGGAGCGGCGCGTCAACTCCCGCACCTCCGAGCTGCGCGACCGCGACGAGCGCCTGCGCGCCATCGTCGACACCGCCGTCGACGGCGTCGTCACCCTGGACGAGCGCGGCAACGTCTCGTCCTGGAACCCGGCCGCCGGGCGGATCTTCGGCTACCGCGCGGCCGAGGTGATCGGCCGCGACGTCGAGATCCTCCTGCCGGTCAAGCTCCGCCCGCTGCTCGCCGGGGGGGTCGGCCGCTTCCTGCGCTCCCGCGGCCGGCGCTTCCTCGGCCGGGTCGGGGAGGCGGTCGGCCGGCGGCGGGACGGCAGCGAGGTGCCGCTCGACCTCGCGATCAGCGAGTTCAAGGTCGGCGGCCGCCCGGCCTTCGCCGGGATCGTGCGCGACATCACCGAGCGGGCGGAGAACCAGCGGCTGCTCCGCCAGGCCAAGGAGGTGGCGGAGCGCGCGGCGAAGGCGAAGAGCGAGTTCCTGGCCAACATGAGCCACGAGATCCGCACGCCGTTGAACGCGGTGATCGGCATGACCGGCCTGCTGCTCGAGACCGGCCTGGACGCCGAGCAGCGCGACTTCGCCGAGACGGTGCGCCGGGCGGGCGAGGGGCTGCTCGAGATCATCAACGACATCCTCGACTTCTCGAAGATCGAGGCCGGCCACCCGGAGCTCGAGGAGCGGAGCTTCGAGGTGCAGGCGTGCGTCGAGGAGGTCTTCGACCTGGTCGCCTCGCGGGCCGCGGAGAAGGGCCTGGAGCTTCTCTACCAGCTGGCGGACGACGTCCCCGCCACCTTGCAGGGCGACGTCGGCCGGGTGCGGCAGGTCCTGCTCAACCTGGTGGGCAACGCGGTCAAGTTCACCGAGCGGGGCGAGGTCTTCGTCCGCGCCGAGGCCCAGCCGATGGACGGGGAGCGGTACCAGGTGCTCTTCGCCGTCGAGGACAGCGGCATCGGCATCCCCGCCGACCGCATGGACCGGCTCTTCCAGTCGTTCTCGCAGGTCGACACCTCGGCCACCCGGCGCTTCAGCGGCACCGGCCTGGGGCTCGCCATCTCCAAGCGGCTGGCCGAGGCGATGGGCGGCGGGCTGTCCGTCAACTCGGAGCTCGGCCGCGGGTCGGTCTTCTTCTTCAGCCTGGTGGCGCCGAAGGGCGCTCCGAGCCCCGCCCGGCGCCCCGGCCGGACCCCCAGGCTCGAAGGCAAGCGGGTCCTCCTGGTGGACGACAACGCCACCAACCTGCGGATCCTGACTGCGCAGTGCAGCCGGTGGGGGCTTACGGCGCACGCCACGGCGGCTCCTGGAATGGCGCTCCAGTGGCTGCGGGAGGGCGCGCCGTTCGACCTCGCCATCCTCGACATGCGCATGCCGGAGATGGACGGCCTCGCCCTGGCGCGCGCCATCCGGGAGCTGCGCGGCGCCGACGTCCTCTCCTTGGTCCTCTTGAGCTCGCTGGGCAGCCGGCCGGGGGGAGACGGGCTGGACCTCTTCAGCGTCAGCCTGGCGAAACCGGTCAAGGAAGCGGCGCTCTACGCCGCCCTCGTCGCCGCCTTGACGGGCACCGGTGCGCCGCCCGCCGCCCGGCAGGAGCCGGCGGCCGCGCCCGGCGATTGGCGGGCGGCGGGCGGCCTCCGGGTCCTCCTCGTCGAGGACAACCCGGTGAACCAGAAGGTCTGTCTGCGCATCCTCAGCCGCTATGGGGTGCGCGCCGACCTGGTGGAGAACGGCCGCGAGGCGGTGGAGACGCTCGCCCGGCAACCCTACGACGTGGTGCTGATGGACGTGCAGATGCCCGAGATGGACGGCTGCGAGGCGACGCGCCGCATCCGGGCGCGCACCGACGCGGCACAGCCGTGGATCGTGGCGATGACCGCCGGCGCCCTGGAGGGGGACCGCGACCGCTGCTTCGCGGCCGGCATGGACGATTACGTGAGCAAGCCGATGCGGGTGGACGAGCTGGTGGCGGCCCTGCGCCGCCACGAGAGCCACCGCGCTGCAGGTCCCTGAAATACATCTCCGGCTTTGAGCCGGTGGAGCTCGTATGCAGGTCGAAGAGAGCCGCGAGGGTGGAATTCTCGTCGTCGTACCGGAGGAGCCGCGTCTGGACGCCTACCGGGCGGGCCCCTTCAAGACCGCCCTGACCGGTCTGGTCGACGCCGGCCACCACCAGCTCGTCCTCGACCTGGCGGGCGTCGAGTTCATGGACAGCACCGGCCTGAGCGCCGTGGTGTCGATCCTGAAACGCCTCGGCTTCTACGGCGTGCTGGTCATCTGCGGCGCGCGCGGGGCGGTCGCCGACCTCTTCCGCCTGACCCGCATGGACCGCGTGATCCAGCTGGTCCCCACCCGGGAAGAGGCGCTCGCCGTGGCGCGGAGCGAGGCGATGAGCCACTAGCCACGCGCCGCGGCGTCCGTCCTCGGGTCAGGCGATGGCGATCGACTGGGTGGCTTCCTCCGCGGTGGGGAAGTGCTGGAGGATCCGGTCCAGCCGCGTCAGTTTGAGCAGCTCGAGCACCACCGGCCGGCAGCCGGCCAGCGCCAGCTTGCCGTCGGGCGCCACACCCTTGAGGGCCGAGAGGATGGCGGAAAGACCGGTGCTGTCGACGAACTCGACGGGGGTCATGTCGAGGACGATGAGGCGTTCCCCCTCCGCGATCCGCCGGCCGATTCGGGATTTCAGGTCCGGTGCGCCGGCCGCGTCGAGCCGCCGTTCGTGGAGCTTGGCGACGGTGACGCCGCGGGTGATGTCGAAGTCGATGTTCATGAGGCCCTCCTCGGGATGAAAGTTCGCTGGACGTGCTCAGGGGGCGATGCTCTGCAGCCCCCAGATTTCCTCCGCGTACTCGCGGATGGTGCGATCGCTCGAGAATCTTCCGGTGCGCGCCACGTTGAGGATCGCGGCGCGCCACCACGCTGCCGGCTCCAGGTAGGCGCGCCCCGCCCGCTCCTGGACGGCGCGGTAGGCGGCGAAGTCGGCGAGCACGAAGTAGGGGTCGCCGTCTGAGACCAGGCTCCGCCGCACCCAGTCGAAGCGCCCGCGGTCGCCGGGCGAGAAGCGCTCGCCGTCGAACGTGTCGAGGACCCGGCGGAGCGCCGGGTCGTTGGCGTAGATCTCGGCGGGACGGTAGCCGCCGTTCGCCCGCAGCGCGCCGATCTCCTCGCCGGTCAACCCGAAGAGGAAGAGGTTCTCCGCCCCCACCTCCTGCCGGAGCTCGGCGTTGGCGCCGTCCAGGGTGCCCACGGTCAGGGCGCCGTTCATGGCGAGCTTCATGTTGCCGGTGCCCGAGGCCTCGGTGCCGGCGGTCGCGATCTGCTCGGACAGCTCGCCGGCGGGGATGATGACCTCGGCGAGCGAGACCCGGTAGTCGGGGATGAAGACGACGCGCAGCCAGCCGCGGGCCCGGGGATCGCGGCGGATCACCCCGGCGAGGCTGTGGATCAGGAGGATGACCTGCTTGGCCGCCCAGTAGCCGGGCGCGGCCTTGCCGGCGAAGACGTAGGTCTTGGGCACCGGCGGGAGCTCGCCGTCCTCACAGAGGGCCAGGTACTGGTGGGCGATGTGGAGAACGTTCAGGAGCTGGCGCTTGTACTCGTGGATGCGGCTGACCTGGACGTCGAAGAGCGTGCCCGGATCGACCTCGACCCTCGTCGTCTCGGCGATCAGGCGGGTCAGGCGCTCCTTGTTCCCGCGCTTGACGGCGGCGAAGGCGGCGCGGAAAGAGGTGTCGTCCACCAGGCTCTCGAGCTTGCGCAGCCGCCCGAGGTCGGCCGCCCAGCCGGGGCCGATCGCCTCGTCGAGCAGGGCGGCGAGGCCGGGGTTGGCGGTGAGCAGCCAGCGCCGCGGGGTGACGCCGTTGGTCTTGTTGTTGAACTTCTCCGGCCAGAGCTCGTGGAAGTCGGGCACCAGCGCGGTCTTGACCTGCTCGGAGTGGGTGGCGGCGACGCCGTTGACCGAGTGGCTGGCGACGATCGCCAGATGGGCCATGCGGGCCTGCCGGGGATCGCTCTCCTCGATGATCGACATCCGTCGCAGCCGGTCGACGTCCCCCGGCCAATGCGCCGCGACCTCGGCCAGGAAACGGTGATTGACCTCGTAGAGGATCTGCAGGTGGCGCGGCAGGATGGTCTCGAAGAGCGCCACCGGCCAACGCTCCAGCGCCTCGGACATCAGGGTGTGGTGGGTGTAGCCGCAGCTGGCGGCGACGATCTGCCAGGCGTCCTCCCAGGGCAACCGCTTCTCGTCGATCAGGATCCGCATCAGCTCCAGCACGGCGAGGCTCGGATGGGTGTCGTTCAGCTGGATCGCGACCTTCTGGGGAAAATCGGCGAAGTCGGCTGCCTTCCGCCGTTCGAAACGGCGCACCATGTCGCGCACCGCGCAGGCGACCAGGAAGTACTCCTGGAGCAGGCGCAGCTCGCGGCTGCCGGCGACCGTGTCGGCGGGGTAGAGGACCTTGGAGATCTTCTCCGATTCGAGCTTCTGGGCCACCGCGCGCAGGTAGTCCCCCTCGTTCCAGATCTCCATGTCGAACTCCTGCGAGGAGCGCGCGGCGAAGAGGCGCAGCCAGTTGACCGTCCGCCCGCCGTAGCCGATCACCGGCAGGTCGTAAGGGATCCCGACCAGCACCTTCCAGCCCAGCCACAGGGGGTTGTAGCGCCCTTCCGCGTCGACCGTGTGCTCGATGTAGCCGTAGAGCGGCACCAGGCAGGTCTCGGCCGGGCGCTCGATCTCCCACGGGCTGCCGTAGGCCCGCCAGTTGTCGGGCTGCTCGCGCTGCCGGCCGTGCTCGATCTCCTGCCGGAAGAGCCCGTACTCGTAATGGACGCCGTAGCCGAAGCCGGGGAGGTCGAGGCTGGCCAGGGAGTCGAGGAAGCAGGCCGCCAGCCGGCCCGGCCCGCCGTTGCCGAGCGCCGCGTCGTGCTCCGCGGCGAGGACCGCCTCGAGATCGCCGCCGAGCTCGGCCAGCACCTGCCGGGTCTCGGCGAGGAGCCCCAGGTTCTGCAGGTTGTTTTCGAGCGAGCGGCCGAGGAGGAACTCCATCGAGAGGTAGTAGAGCCGCTTGGCGTCCGCCTCCAGGTAGCGCTCCTCGGTGTCGAGCAGACCCTCTACCGCCCGATCGCGGATCGTGAGAGCGGTCGCGGTCAGCAGCTCGCGGGCGGTCAGCGCGCCGCGCGGCAGGGCGAGGCCGTACCGGGCGTGCTGGAGAATCGGAAACGCCAACCCTCGCGGCGGCGGTGTCTTGTCTTGGGCCATATCGCCCCCAGGGGGGATCACTCAGTATGTTAGTATAAGGTATCACGAACAGGAGGGGGGCGGCGCCCATCGACGGAGTCGCCGTCGGGGGCCGCCGCCGGCGGACATGACGGAGCGCGTTCTCGTCGTCGACGACGGGGTGATGAATCGGCAGATCCTGGCGTCCATCCTGGGCAAGGCGGGGCTGGAGTGCCTGCTGGCCGGCGATGGCGGCGAGGCGCTGCGCTGCGCCCGCGAGAGCCGGCCGGACCTCGTCCTCCTGGACGTCGTGATGCCGGGCAAGAACGGCTACGAGGTCTGCGCCGAGCTCAAGGCCGATCCGGAGACGGCGGACATCCCGGTCATCTTCCTCTCCTCGCTCGACGAGGCGGCGGACAAGATCAGGGGCCTTTCGGCAGGCGCCGCCGACTACGTCGCCAAGCCGTTCGACGCCGGCGAGGTCCTGGCGCGGGTGAAGACGCAACTCCGCATGTGCCAGCTCACCCGCTCGCTGCAGAGCCTGAACCACCACCTGATCGAAAAGCAGCGCTGCCTGGACGAGGACCTGCAGGCCGCCGCCCACATCCAGTCGGCGTTGATCCCCCGGCCCGGTTTCACCCTGCCGGGGGTGGCCTTGAGCTGGCTCTTCGTCCCCTCTTCGGCGGTGGGCGGCGACATCTTCAACGCCCTGCAGCTGGACGCCGAGCACGTCGCCTTCTACATCCTGGACGTCAACGGCCACGGCGTGCCGCCCGCCATGATCGCCCTCCTCGCCTGGCAGAGCCTGTCGCCGGCGATGGGGCTCGTCGTCCATCACGGCGCCGCGGTGGCGCCCGCCGAGGTGCTCTGCCGGCTGGAGACCGAATATCCTTACGAACGCTTCGAGCGCTACTTCACCATCTCCTACCTGCTGCTCCACGTGCCGTCGGGCCGGCTGACCTACAGCACCGCGGCCCATCCGTTCCCTCTCCTCCTGCGGCGCGAAGGCACGCTCCAGTCGCTCGAAGAGGGCGGCTCGATCGTCGGCCTGGGCCTCGGCCTGTACGAGCAGGGCGAGGTGGTCCTCGAACGCGGCGACCGGCTCTTCCTCTATACCGACGGCATCGTCGAGTTCGAGTCTGCGACCGGCGAGTTCTTCGGCGACGGCCGGTTGCGCGACGTCCTGCGCTCGGCGCGCCCGCTGCCCCTCGCCGGCGCACGCGAGCGCCTGCGCGAGGCCCTGGAGAGTTTCGGCGCCGGCGTTGCCGCGGGGGACGACATCTCCTTCCTCGCCCTGGAGTACCATGGCCTCGACTGACCTGCCGACCCGGGAGGTCGAGCTGTCGATCGACAGCCGGCTGGAGAACGTCGCCCTGCTCGGTGCCGCGCTCTCCGGGATCGCGGCCGGGCTGGGCTTCGGCGAGAGCGAGCGCTACCACCTGGAGCTCTGCCTCGTCGAGGCGGCGAGCAACTCCGTCCGTCACGCCTATGGCGGCGAGCCGGGGCACCCGGTGCGGTTGCGGATCATGGTGGATGCCGAGCGGATCGAGATGCGGATCGCGGATCGCGGCCTGCCGGTCCCGCCGGAGCACCGCACCTCTCCCGAGCTCGTCGAGGTCGACCCGAGCGATCTGAGCCGGCTCGGGGAGGGCGGTCGCGGCATGTTCCTGATGCACACCCTGATGGACGAGATCACCTTTGGCGTCGAGGACGGGTGGAACGTGTTGTCCCTCACCAAGCGGAGACCGCCGGCATGAACGGCGAGCCGGACCTCGCGCCAGACCCCGCGAACGCCGGGCCGGAGGTCTTCGATCCCACCGAGGCGATCGCCCGCCTGGCCGGCGACGAGGAGCTGCTGCGCGACGTGGCCGGCGTCCTCGCCGAGGAGTGGCCGCGCCATTGCGAGCTCCTCGATCAGGGCTTCGCGGCCGGGGATACGCCAGAGGTGGCGGCGGAGGTGGCCCGGGTGGCCCATTCGCTCAAGGGGGTCGTGGGGCAGTTCTCCGGCGCCGCGCTCACCGCCGCGATCACCCAGGTCGAGCGGGCGGCGCGCGCCGGCGACCTGGCCGCCGCCGAGGCGGTCTGGCGCGCCGGCATCCAGGCGATCGAATCGTTCGTCGGCGCCGTCGCGCGCTGGGCGGCGGCCGGCGAAGCAGGTTGAAGCGACCCCTTGCGCTTCGACAGGAGAGGCGGTATCTTCCCCTGTAGAAGTGAAAGGGGAGTGGATGCCCGCCGATACCGATGCGATCGATCTGCCGCAGGGGACCCTCGACCTGCTCATCTTGAAGACCCTCGCCCTGGGGCCCCGGCACGGCTGGGCGATCTCCGAGCGGGTGCAGCAGGTGTCGCGCGACGTGCTCCAGATCCAGCAGGGCTCCCTCTATCCGGCCCTCCACCGGCTCGAGCGCCGGGGCTGGATCGCGGCGCATTGGGGGACGTCGGAAAACAATCGCCGCGCCAAGTACTACGAGCTGACGAAGAGCGGCCGCCGGCAGCTCGCGGTGGAGGAGAGCGCCTGGAAGAAGCTCACCGCGGCCGTCGCGCAGGTCCTGGAGACTCCCTAGCCTAGGAGGCGCGCCATGCTGAGCGATCTTCTCTTTCGCCTCCGTGCCCTCTTCCGCCGCGGCGCCGTCGAGCGCGAGCTGGACGAGGAGCTGCGGTTCCACTTCGAGCGCCAGGTCGAGAAGCACGTTGCTGCCGGAGCGACGCCCGCCGAGGCGCGACGCCAAGCGCGCCTCGCCTTCGGCGGTCTCGATCAGGTCAAGGAGGACTGCCGCCGGGCGCGCGGGGTGGAGCTCGTCGACACCGGGCTTCAGGACCTGCGCTATGGCCTGCGGGTGCTGGGGAAGCACCCGGCCTTCACCGCCACCGCCGTCCTCACCCTGGCGCTCGGCATCGGCGCCAACACGGCGCTCTTCTCGATCGTCAACGCCGTCCTTCTGAACGCGTTGCCCTATCCCCATCCGGAACGGCTCGTCCGGCTGCACGAGAGCAAGCAGAACTTCGCGGCCGGATCGATCTCCTATCCGAACTTCCGCGACTGGCAGAAGATGAACCGCTCGTTTTCCGCCCTCGCCGTCTCCCGCGGCTTTTCCTACACGCTGGTCGGCGTCGGCGAGACCGAGCGGATCGACGCCCAGCTGGTGAGCACGGACTTCTTTCCCCTCCTGGGGGTGAAGCCGCTTCTCGGCCGTACCTTCGCGCCGGGCGAGGACGAGATCGGGGCGCGCCCGGTGCTCCTCGTCAGCGAGGGTTTCTGGCGGCAGAAGCTCGGTTCCCGGCCGCAGGCCCTCGGCCAGAGCCTGACCCTGGACGGCCGGGACTTCACGATCGTCGGCGTCATCCCGGCGAGCTTCGACCTGCGCGTCGGCGCCTTCCGCGCCAGCGAGCTCTACGTCCCCATCGGCCAGTGGGGCAACCCGTTCCTCTCCCTGCGCACCGCCGGCCTGGGGATCCACTGCCTCGGGCGCTTGAAGCCCGGCGTCACCCTGGCGCAGGCCCAGGCCGACATGAATGCCGTGACCCGCGGCCTGGCCGCCGCCTACCCCGACGCCAACAAGGGGATCGGCGCCAAGCTCGCCCCGCTCTCCGACGAGATGGTGGGGGAGGTCCGCCCCGTCCTCTTCGTGCTCCTCGGGGCCGTGGGGCTGGTCCTCCTCATCGCCTGCGGCAACGTCGCCAACCTCCTGCTGGCGCGGGCGACCGGTCGCGCGCGGGAGCTCGCCATCCGCACAGCGCTCGGGGCGAGCCGGGGCAGGGTCCTCCGCCAGCTCCTGACCGAGAGCGTCCTCCTGGCGGTCGCCGGAGGCGGCTTGGGCCTCCTCGTCGCCGGGTGGGGGACGAAGGCGGCCCTCGCGGTGCTGCCCACGGCCCTGCCGCGCGCCGGCGAGATCGCGGTCGACGGCCGTGTCCTCGGTTTCACCCTCGCCGTCTCGCTGCTCGCCGCTCTCCTCTGTGGCCTGGCGCCGGCCCTCCGGGCCTCGCGGCCGGACTCCCACCGGACGATGCAGGAGGGGGGGCGCGGCGGCCTGCGCCACCGGGCGCAGGAGGTCTTCGTCCTCGTCGAGGTCGCCATGGCGCTGGTCCTCCTCATCGGCGCCGGCCTCCTCATCCGCAGCCTGGCCGCCCTGTGGAACGTCAACCCGGGATTCCGGCCGGGTGGCGTCCTGACCTTCGGGCTGGCCCTCCCGCCGGCAATGAAAGAGGCGACTCCCGCCGCCATCCGCGCCCACCTGGACGAGATCGAGCGCCGCCTGGGAGCGCTGCCGGGCGTCCAGGCGATGTCGTTTTGGTCCGGCGCCTTCCCCTTGAGCGACGACGACGAGCGGCTCTTCTGGAAAGTCGGCCAGCCCCGACCGGCGAGCCCGAACGACATGAGCTGGGCGCTCGCCTACACCGTCGGCCCCGGCTACCTGAAGGCGATGGGCATCCCGCTCCTCTCCGGCCGTTTCTTCGACCTCCACGACGACGAGCACGCCCCGCTCGTCGCCGTCGTCGACGAGGTCTTCGCGCGCCAGTACTTCGGCCAAGCCGAGCCGCTGCACCAGCGCCTCAACGTCGACGACTACGAGACGCCGGTCGAGATCGTCGGCGTCGTCCGCCACGTCAAGCAGTGGGGGCTCGACAGCGACGGCCAACAGGCGCTCCAGGCCCAGATGTACATGTCCTTCCGCCAGGTCCCGGACTCCCTCGTGGTGCTGGCGCCGCGGGGGTCGGTGGGGGTCGTCGTGCACGCCGCCGGCACCACCCGCGGGCTCTTCGATGCGATCCGGGGGCTCCTCCGGGAGATGAACGGCCAGCAGGTCGTCTACAGGCCGCAGACGATGGAAGAGATCGTCGCCGCCACGCTCGCCGCGCGGCGGTTCTCGATGGACCTCCTGGGCGTCTTTGCGGCCCTCGCGCTGGTCCTCGCGAGCGTCGGGATCTACGGCGTGATCTCCTACCTGGTCGGCCAGAAGACGCGGGAGATCGGCCTCCGCGTCGCCCTGGGCGCCCGGCGCGGAGACGTGCTCGGGCTGGTCCTCGGGAGCGGGGTCAGGATGGCGCTCGCCGGCGTCCTCGTCGGCCTCGTGGCGGCGCTCAGCCTCACCCGCCTCCTGGCGAGCCTCCTCTACGGCGTGAGCGCGACCGATCCGCTGACCTTCGGCGGCGTCGCCCTGGTCCTCACCGCGGTCGCCCTCCTCGCCTCCTACCTCCCGGCCCGCCGGGCGCTCCGGGTCGACCCGATGGAGGCCCTGCGGCTGGAGTGATCAGAAGCTCTCACTGGTCGACACCAGCCACTGCATGCGCTTGATCGAACGCTCGGCACCCAAGGGGTAGGCCATGTCCAGGTGGACGACCGAGCCGCGGGCCGAGCGGCTGGAGCCGATCCGCAGGCCGACGCCGATGTCCTTGAGCAGCCGCTCTTCTGCCGTATGGGTGCCGACGAACCAGGCGCGGCCGGCGTCGAAGAAGACCGCGGCGCCGAAGTTGACCAGGTGGAAGTACTCGCGGTCGGAGTAGAAGCGCTGCTCCAGATTGAGGAGCAGCCGGCGGTCCCCCTGCTCGAAGCGCAGGGGATAGCCGCGGAGGCCGTTGTCCCCGCCTAAGAGGAGCTGGGAGTCGCGGTCGAGCCGGTGGGCGAGGACCCCCTCCAGGTTGACGTAGGTGACGCTGGTGCCCAGGTCGCGGGCGTAGAGGCGGAGATCGGCCGAGAGCAGGGCGTTTTCGGCCCGCCCCTCGGCGTAGCGGCCGGCGGCGAAGAGCGAGCCGAAGACGAGCGTCGACGGGAGCGGCCGCCAGCCGGCCGAGGCCGTGCCGCTCGCGATCAGCCGGTCGCGGTCGCCGCCGAAGGTGGGGGAGGAGAAGCCGAGCCGCAGGTCGAGCTGGCGGCCGAGGTTATAGTCCTCGGTGCGCCGCAGGCGGTTCAGGTCGCGCTCGGTGGTATAGCCGTTCTCGATCCACTGGTAGCCGATCCAGGGATAGGCGAGGCTGCGCGCCGGGGGAAGGAGGGCGGTCGGCGCCTGCCCGGGGGCCGGGCCGAAGCGGTTGCGGTCGACGGTGAAGCCCAGGCGCCAGCGCCGGGTGTCCCCGTCGACGAGCCCGGGCGAGAGGCCGCCGTAGACCTCCACGAAGTCCTGCCGGTGGCGGAACTGCTCGGCGATCTTCCCCGCGGCGTAGAGCGAGTCGACGCGGTCGTTGGCGAACCCCTCTACCCCCGCCGCCCAGCGCGCGTCGAGCGAGTAGAACGGCCGTTCGAGGAGGCCGCTCTCCTGCCGGCCGTCGCTGTTGTCGGCGAGCGAGAGCTCGAGGCGGACGCGGCTCCCCAGGAGATTGGGGTCCTCGTAGCGCGCCAGGCGCGAGGTGCGGTCGACGGTCGCCGTGCGCGCCACCTCGATCCTCTTGCCGGTGCCCAGGAAGTTGATGTCCTGGAGCTCGAAGCTCGAGCTGTTGGCGCCGCCGGCGCGGTGGAAGGTGATCCCCCCTTCGAGCGTCCAGACGTCGCGGGTGAGGACCGCCACGTCCACCCGGTGATCGACGCAGCGCAGCGGCTCGACGTGGGCCTCGTAGATGTAGTGGTTGGCGCGCAGCACCCGTTCGGACTCCGCCAGGGCGGCGGGGGAGAACGGCTCGCCGCTCCGGAAGACGAGCTGATCCCGGATGACCCGCGGCCGGGTGGTCCAGTGCAGCCGGTTGGCGAGCCGGAAGAGCAGAACGTTTTCCCCCGGCCGGGCGAGGTCGAAGATGTTCCGCGGGTCGATCTCGATCTCGCCCACCTGGTTCGCCGGATCGTCGAGCGAGCACGTCGGCCCGGCGGGCACCGGCGCCGGCAGCTCCCCCGCTGTGAGGGGGACGCCGGAAGGGACGAAAAGGGCCAGGAGGTACGCCAGGGCTGCGGACGATCGGCTCGGAGAGAGGGTCACTTGGAGGTCGTTCGCCAGGGAGTCGGGACCCCGGACCGGGCGATTCTATCCATATATGTTCTCAAGGCATAGCATACGGATGCCGCCCCCTGGGCGTGGAGGGGCCTGGCTGAGATTTCGCCCGCCTCACCCCCGCGGCCAGGACTCCTGCTGCGCGAGGCTCGCCTGCCAGTGGGCCTTGAGCTCGGCGAGCGAGTCGCCGCCCAGCTTCTCGAGCAGGGCGTCGGCCAGGACCAGGGCGACCATGGCCTCGGCGATGACGCCGGCCGCGGGGAGGGCGGTGACGTCGCTCCGCTCATACTGGGCGGCGTGGGCGGTCAGGGTGTCGAGGTCGACGCTCGGCAGCCCCTTCCGCAGGGTGGCGATCGGCTTCTTGTAGGCGGTGATCACCAGGTCCTCGCCGTTGGTGATCCCCCCTTCGAGGCCGCCGGCGCGGTTGGTCAGGCGGACGAAGCGGCCGTTTTTGGTGCCGCTGTGCTCGGCGTCGAGCCAGCCGATGGGGTCGTGGGCGGCGCTGCCGAAGCCGCTGCTGGCGGTCACCCCGGCGCCGATCTCGACCGCCTTGACCGCCGGCACCGACATCACCGCCTGCGCCAGCCGGCCGTCGAGCTTCTCGTCCCACTGGACGTGCGAGCCGAGCCCCACCGGCACGTTGTGGGCGATGACCGTGACCGAGCCGCCGAGCGTGTCCCCCTTGCTCTGCGCCAGATCCACCAGCTGGATCATCTCGGGTTCCAGCTGGCGGTCGATGGCGCGCAGGGGCGAGCGCTCGTCGACCTGCTGGATCTCCTCCCAGGTCGGGATCGGCCGGTCGGCGCCGATCGGCCCCAGCGACCGCACGCCGCTCTTGATCTCCACCCCCACCTGG
>DASQPA010000180.1:0-27343 GCA_035644215.1 Thermoanaerobaculia bacterium | reverse complement strand
CCCATGTCGAAGGCCAGCATGCCGATGAAGTGCATCGACCAGATCGCCCCCGCCCCCATCGCCAGGGCCCCGGCCAGGAGCGAGCGCCACTTCTCGGCGCCGCGGATCCCGGCGTGCTGGCGGCAGAGCCTGAGCGCGGTGAAGGAGCCCAGGACCGAGATCACGTAGGAGAGGGCGACGAGGAGCAGGTTGTAGTGTTGCGGCATTGTTTCCATGACAGCGTCCATGACACCTCCCGGTTTCAGGTTTGGCGGGCGACGATCACGTCCGACCGTGAGCTCGGTCCTGGGGCGTCGCGATCGGCCGCGGCCCGCTCGAGGCAGATGATGAGGTAGCTCCGATGGCTGCGCCAGGTGATCGGGATGACGAAGCTCTTCAGGTGGCGGGGAAAAGAGATTTTGTCCGACCGCCCGCAGAGCACGATCGGAACCGAGATCAGGAACTCGCTGCCGAAGTACTGGCGGGCGTTGCCGGCGATGGTGTTGGCGACCTCGCCCACCAGGTCCTGGTGATCGGAGAAGCCGACCTTCTTCTCGCCGAGGCGGTGCAGCAGCTCGGTCAGTTGCTCGGCGCCGGAGGTGAAGTACACCGCGCCGCGGCGGCGCCCGGAGATGCCGATCACGCCGGTGAAGTCCAGGGTGACCGAGGCCTCGCCCTTGAGGTAGGGAGGATCGACCGCCGCCGGCTCGCCGGTGACCCGTTGGAAATAGCGCACCACGCCGTCGATGAAGACCTTGATCTCCTCGTCGTTCATCGCTCCCCCAAGCCTTCAGGATCCGGCGACCAGGTTGGCGAGCGCCAGGTTCAAGTCCTCGGCCGAGAACGGCTTGACCACGTACTCGTTGGCACCCCGTTCCACCGCCTCGATGGCGGTCTCGGCGTCGCCCAGGGCCGAGATCACCATCAGGCGGGTGTCCGGCTTCAGGGCCATCATCTTGGAGATACAGGTCAGGCCGTCCATCTCGGGCATGGTCAGGTCCATGGTGACGAACTCCGGGCCGTAGCGCTCGAACAGCTCCATCGCCTGGTGACCGTTGGCGGCCTGGTAGATCTCGGTCACCCGGTCCGAGAGGATGTGCCGCTCGATGCTCCGCCGGATGGTGCTCGAATCGTCGACGATCAACAATTTGCCCCTGGTCCCCAGCATGGTTCTAACCTCCATTTGGCAGCACTATGAAGAACTCACAGAACTGGCCCGTCTTCTGCCGCAGCGAGATCCGCCCACCCAGCTTGGCCAGCGCGTCGTGCACGGCGCCCATGCCGACGCCGCGCCCGGCGTCTTCGGTCGCCTGGTCGGCGGTGGAGAAGCCGGGATGGAAGATCATCTGGTCGAGCGCGTCCCGTTTCCACCGGTTCTGCTCGCGGTCGACCAGCGGCTCGAGAATCGAGGGCTCGCTCTTGGCCAGCTCCTGCACCCGCTCGATCACCCGCTTGTAGTCGATGCCCCGGCCGTCGTCCTTGAACAGAAACTCGAGGTGGCCGTTGTTCTGCCGGGCCGCCACCAGGATATGCCCCTCCTCCGGTTTGCCCACCCTCTGCCGCTCGGCCGGGGTCTCGATGCCGTGGACGATCGAGTTGCGGACCAACTGGGCCATGACGTTGCGGAGCGCGCTCTTGTACTTGAACGGGATCGCCAGGTCGCCGGGAGCGCGGAACGCCACCACGACCTTCTTGCCCGACTTCTCCGCCAGGTCGTTGACGAAGCGGGTCACCAGCGCCGAGAGCCCCTCGGTGTCGCTGGCGCCGGGGGCTGCCTTGAGGCTGCGCTGGGTCTCGGCGAAGCGGGCCAGCACGTCGCGGATCTCGGCCAGGCTGTCGACCATCTCCGACAGCTCGAGCACGATCGGGATGAAGTCGCTGCCGTCCACGATGGTCCGGCCCCGGAGCGCGGCCAGCTTCTCCTCGAAGCGGTTGGCGGCGGCGGCGAAATAGTCGATGCGCAGCATCGCCGCCGTGCCCTTGATGGTGTGGACGCTCTTGAAGATGTCGTCCGCCAGGTGGCGGTAGAAGGTGTTGCGATCGGGAATCGAGAGCACCGCTGACCGACCCTCGCGCAGCAGCGCGTTGATGGTCTCGAGCTCGTTGTGGGCGTCCTCGATGAACTCGCGCAGCACCTGGGATTCGACGTGCATCACCGACAGCAGCAGCTCGGATTGGCGCTCCATGCGCTGCTGCGACTGCTTGAGCTGCCGCGCCAGCAGCACCCGGGGGGTGATGTCGGCCACCGTCACCATCGCGTGGCGGATCTCGCCGCCCTCGCGGATGCGCTCGAAGGTGAAGGTCAGGAATTTCTGCTCGAGCTGGCCGCTGCGGCTGGGGAACGAGGCCTCGACCTCCTTCAAGGGGTTGATCTTGGCAATCACGCTGTCGGTCTTGGCCGGGTTGAGCAGCAAGCGCAGGAAGCGGGCGGTGAGCTCGTGGGTGCGCTTGGGGGTGATCCGCTGGATCAGGTCGAGGAAGTCAGCCCCCGCCAGTTCCTCCTGGCCGAAGATCTGCCGTGTCGCGGCCGAGTACTTGGCTTCGATCGCGAGCTCGGGGGTGAGCAGGAACAGGCCCTCGCGCACCGTTCCCATGATGGTGTCGGTGAGGCCCAGCGAGCGCCCGAGCTCGACGTTGGCCTGCTTCAGGCCGGCAGTATTGGCAGCCAGTTGGTCGACCATCTGATTGAACGAGTCCGCGAGCACCGCGATCTCGTCCCGCCCCGGCATGCTGACCCGCACGTCGAGCTCGCCGTCGCGCACCAGGGTGGCGGCCTCTGCCAGGGTGGTGACGGGCGTGATCCAGCGGCGGGAGAGAAACAGATAAGAGGGCAGCAGCACGGCGAGCAGGATGCCGGAGATCAGCAGCAGCAGCGAGCGGGAGATGCGGACGGCTGCCTGTTCCAGCTCGCGCTTGGGCGAGACCTGGACCAGCTTCCAGTCGGTCTCGGGCACCGGGAAGACGAGGGCCAGGGAAGGCTCCCCGTTGAGCAGATCGGCCGGCATTTCGATACGGACCGGGACGTGGACCGGCGCCGCCATTTTTTTGGGAGCCGCAGCGCTGCCGCCCGCCTGCGGCCGCCTTAGGGCGTCCGCGACCGGCCGGAAACCGGGATGGCGATCCGCCACCTCGCTGGCGGTGAGCGTCGCACCGGCCTTCTCGGCCCCGCCTCGGCTCGTCAACCCCACAAGCTCGGGCCGGGGAAAGGAGAGGAACCGTTGATCGCGATCGAGCAGGAAGGCGTAGCCGCTGGCCTCGGCCTGCCACGCCTGAGAGAGACGAAGCAGGTTGGACGAGTCGAGGGGCCTCTCGCCGGCGAGCCATCGCCGCACCTCCTCCACTCTCCGCCTGCCGACTTCCTCCACCTTGCCGGCGGATTGCTCCGCGACCTGCTGCCGGCCATAGGTGTTCATGACCAGCGCGATGCCCATGAGGATCAGGGAGAAGAGCGCCAGGAGCCCGACCATTCCCTGCCACGCCAAGCTCCCTAGCCGCGGCCGTCGGCGGTCAGCCGCGGGCTGCCGCTCCGCCGCCGCGGCCGGCGCCGGTGCATCACCAGCAGAAGGCGTTTCGACCTCGTTCAAGCTTCGGAGTCTCCTTGCGCGGGTACCAAATTACGTAATTCTTTGGCCTGGATGCGCGCGGTGAAGGTGGAGCCAGATAATTTTCTACAGGTTAACACGTCGGGGCGGGCGCCGGGCAGGGGAAATCCCTCAGGCGGGAGGTCCGTCGTCCCCTCAGTTGTACCCGAGCGACTTCAAGCGCCGGGTCTCCTCGTCGCTCAAATTCTGCTGCTTCGGGCTGGCGCCCGATTCACTCCTCGCCCAGCCGCATGGTATACTTTGCAGAGAATTTGTAAATTTTCACTCTTCGTCATGTTCTGCTGTAGAAATTGACTGAAGTGTGTGAATTCCTCTGCGGAGAGCGAGTCCCATGAATCCCCAAGAAGATTGGAATCAACTGTTCGTGAATCCGCAGCACTATACGTCTACGCAGGCGCTGCCCGATCCCGCCACTCTCAAGATCTATGACACGACGTTACGGGACGGCGAGCAGATGCCCGGCGTGGCGTTGTCGCCGAAACAGAAATACCTGATCGCCCAAGAGGTTTCGCGGCTCGGTTGCCACGTCGTCGATCTCTGTTTCCCCACCGTCTCACCGAGCGAGCACGAGCTCCTCCGGTTGGTCTGCGAAGGCCGACGCAAGGGAGAGATCCGGAAGGATCTGGAGATTCTGGTCATGTGCCGTGCCAACCCGCGGGACGTGGACAGCACGATCGACATCGTCACCCGGGCCGGTATGAGCCTCGACGAGGTGACCTTCCTGCTGTTCACCTCGGGGAGCGGCCTGCACGTCAAATACAAGCTGGGTCCCATGCTGCTCAAGAGGGAGGGCCTGGAAGCCGCGGACGTAGGCGATCTCCCGCTGTCGTTTTTCCATGCAGCCAACCGGAAGATGATCGACGAGGTGACACGCTATGCCGTAGACCGGGGGGTCACGCGGATCGAGTTCGGGGTCGAGGATGCGAGCCGCACGCCGCTCGATCTGCTGATCGACGTCGCCCGCGCCGCGATCGACGCCGGCGCCCGCCGTTACGTCTTCGCCGACACCACCGGCAGCCTCACTCCGGAGGCGACGCGGTACTACTGCAGCGGGCTCACCGCGGCTTTCCCCGGAATCGAGCGCGCCACCCACTTCCATGATGACTTCGGCCTGGCGACGATCAACACCATCACCGGCATTCTCAGTGGTTTCAACGTCTTTACGACCACCATCAACGGCCTCGGCGAACGGGCGGGCAATGCCCCTCTGCACTGCGTCGTGGCCGCCCTCAAATATCTCTACGGCCTGGAGATCCCGGGCTTCCACTACGAGCGGCTGCAGGTCGCCAAGCAGCTGGTCGAGAACCTCACCGGCATCCCGGTGCAGGCCAAGGAGCCGGTGATCGGCCGCAACGTCTATTCCCACGAATCGGGGATCCATACCCACGGGGTGGGGATCTTCCGGTGCATGTACGAGCCGATCCCTTACGAGGAGGTCGGCGGCAACACCCGCTTCGTGTATGGCAAGCATTCGGGCAGCGCCAGCCTGCTCACGCTTTTGCGCGAGCGCCAGCAGGAGATCGGGTGCCCCGTCGACTCCGAGTTCGCCCGCGAGGTCTTGGAGGCGATCAAGGAGCTGCGAAACGCTGTTGGTGCCGAGCTGGAGCCATCCTCTTTCATCCGCCAGTACTACGAGAACCTCGACCGGCTGGGTTTGAGCGAGGAGGAAGTGGTGGCTCTGGCGCAGACGGTCGCCAGGCGGTACACCAGGGTCTAGCTCCTCGCCTTGGAGCGACCAGAGCCCGGACTTGTTGTAAGCGAGGGGTTTCGCAAACTCCTCAGGATGCGTCCCGAGCCTTTGCTCGATGGCAATCTTGATGCGCTTACGGACGGGAGGATCGAGGCTGGGAATGTCCCTCCGGATCACCTCGGGATGGTAGAGGATCCGGAGCTCGGCCATCGGTCAGGACCAGGCGTCCTCATGCGACACGGCAGCCGTCCGGTCGAAGGTTTTGAGCCTCTCCTCGCCCTCCTTCACCCAGAACCTCTCCTCGTCCTCGGCGTACTGCTTGGCCAGAATCTCCCGGACCACGAGGGAGATGGATCGACCCTCGGCTTCCGAGCGCCTGCGCAGCCACTGAGCCATTTCCTCATCCACGACGGTCATGATGCGGGGATGCTTCGCCGGCATCGATAGGGCCCTCCTCACCTCAAGGGTAGCACCGATGATGCACCGGGCAACGCACAGACCGCCGAGCGGAGGAGGTGCGCCGTGCCCTGTCGATCTCCCGGTCGAGGACGAAGCCGCGGGCTCAAAAGTCCTCCGCGAGCTTCTGGAAGCTCTCCGGGAGCCTCAGAACCCCTCCGGGACCTTCCGGAACCTCTCCAAAGTCTTCAGGAACCCCTGGAAAGTCCTCCGGGCCGTCTCCGGGAGCTTCCCGGAGCCCTCCGGCCGCTTCCGGAACCTCTCCGGGTGCTTCCAGAGACCCTCCGGACGTCTCCGGACCCCCTCCGGCCGCGTCCCAAACTCCTCCGGGAGCTTCCAGAAGCTCTCCGGACGCTTCCAAACCCGTGAAAAGTCTTACCCGACGCGTGGAAAGTAACTTTCCACGCCCGAAAAGTCGAGCTGCACGCGTAAAAAGTAAAATACCACGCATGAAAAGTCTTCCCGGAGCCGTCGAAAGTTACTTTCCACGGAAGGAAAGTCGACCCGGACGCATGGAAAGTCGACCCGGACGGGTCAAAAGTCGATCCGGAGGCGTCATAAGTCGACCCGGACGGGTGGAAAGTCGATCCGGAGAGGTTTTGGCGGACTTTTCACGGGTTCCTGAAGACTTTGCAGGGGTGCCGGAGGACTTTCCAGGGGTTCTGGGGGACCCGCCGCCCGTTGCCTCTGGTAAGCCCGGATGCTAGAGTGCTTCACCGGCAGCTTTCGTTGGGACGTCGAGCTGCAGCGTCGTACCGGTTCTCAGCGAGGAGATCCTGATGAGACGAATGACGACGTTGCTGGCCCTCGCGGTTTCCTTCTGCTCCTTCGCCGCCCACGCCAGCACTCCCTCCAAGCTGCCGCCAGCGGGCTACGACAAGACCCGGGATCCTGCGGCCGATCTCGCGGCCGCCATCCCCCAGGCGCAGAGAGAGAACAAACGCATCCTTCTCGAGGTTGGCGGCGAGTGGTGCGTCTACTGCCGCCTGCTCAACAAGGTGGTCCATGAGGACGAGCGCCTGGTGAAGCGGCTGGAGGATGGCTTCATCGTGCTCAAGGTCAACTTCAGCGATGACGTGAAGAATGAGACCTTCCTCGCCCGCTACCCGTCCATCCCGTCCTATCCGCACCTCTTCGTGCTGGAGACCGACGGCACGTTCCTGCTCTCGGAGACGCCGGACTCCTTCATGGACAAAGACAAGTACGTGGCGGACAAGATCCTCGCGTTCCTGGAGAAGTGGGCACCGAAGAAGAGGGTGTAGCGGGAAGATCCTGATCCGAGAGGTACCGGCGGCGTTGGAGACGGCCTGGCGTTCGAGGTCAAGGCATGCCTGGGGTAGCGGCTGGCCGTCTCTACTCCTCTCCTCGGCAGGGCGATTTTTCACAGCCTCTCAGCTGGAGTTACCGCGCGTTCTACGTCGTCCGTGATCGCCCGGAAAAGGAACAGACGATCGAGCTCGTCTCGATCGAGACGCTACCCGCGGTGGTCGAATCTCGCATGGAGACACAAAGAGCACGAAGTACTGGTGGAGGACTGGAACGCCCCAGGCCTTCCTTCGCGAACGCGAAAGGAGAGTCCGCATGGAGAAGAAAGCCGGAAAGAAGAAGCTGGTGCTGAGTCGAGAGGTTTTGCGGGAGCTGGCCCGTGAGGAGACCCGCAAAGTCGTCGGCGGCTGGTACACAGACACCTGCGACACCTGCGCCTGTAATTGGTAAGGTCTTCGCGCGCGTCTCCGAAACCGGGGGCGCGCGTTTCCGACCAAGCGCCTGGCACCTCTCATCGGGGAAGCGAGCCGCGCCGAGTCTCGGAGGGGGGCCATGCGGCCCCCTTTTTCGTCGGGCTCGAAGCGTAGATCGGCGGGGGCGTCGCTCCTACGCTACCGCGTGGCCCTCTTCCGGCGGAGGACGCTCATCCCGGCGAGGAGCAGGGCGAATCCGAGCGCCAGCAGCCCGATTTCCGAAAGCGTTGGAATCTCGGCCGGCCCCTGGGTGATCTGGAACGACGTCGGATCGCCCGGGCCGACGATCACCGGGTCGTCCGTCGGCCGGGTTTTGTCGTTGACGCCGTCGCCGTTGCTGTCGTAGAAGATCCAGCCCTGGTTGCTGATCGTGGCGCCCGGGGCGCCGGAAAGGAGGGTGGCGTTGATCGTGATCGTCACCGAGCCTCCGACCGGGATCGCACCGTTCCAGGTGACGGTGTTGGTGCCGGTCGTCGCCACCGCGGTGCCGCTGGTGGCGGTGGCCGAGAAGAGCGCCAACTGCGCCGGCAGCGTGTCGGAGAATTCATCGCCCGGGTTGTTCCCCTGAGGAGCTCCACCGGAGTTGGTCAGGACGATGGTGTAGGTGACCAGGGAGCCGATCTGGAAAGTGGTGCCGTTGACCGACTTGGTGCCGCTGACCGACGCGCCCGTGGTGAGGGTGTCGGTATCGGTGGCCGAGTTGTTGCCCGGCGTGGGATCGTTGATTCCCTGTGGAGGCGCGACGGTCGCGGTATTGGTGAGAGAGCCGGTGGCGGTCGCCGAGATGGCGCAGGTGGCGGTGTAGGTGACGCTGGCGCCGACCGGCAGGTTGACGGTGTCGTTCAAGTTTCCCGATCCGGTCGCCGTGCAGGTTCCACCGCCGGCTCCGGCACAGGTCCAGGTGACGCTGGTGCAGGCAGCAGGGAAGGTGTCGGCGACGGTCGAGCCCGGGGCGGAGCTGGGACCCGCGTTCGAGGCGGTGAGGGTGTAGGTCACCGACTGACCGGGGATGACGCTGGTGACGCCGTCGGTCTTGGTGATGGCGAGGTCGGCCTGCGGGGTGAGGGTGTCGGTATCGGTGGCCGAGTTGTTGCCCGGCGTGGGATCGTTGATTCCCGGAGGCGGCGCGACCGTCGCGGTATTGACGAGAGAGCCGGTGGCGGTCGGCGAGATCGCGCAGGTGGCGGTGTAGGTGACACTGCCGCCGGCCGGCAGGTTGACGGTGTCGTTCAAGTTTCCCGATCCGGCCGCCGTGCAGGTGCCACCGCCGGCTCCGGCACAGGTCCAGGTGACGCTGGTGCAGGCGGCAGGGAAGGTGTCGGCGACGGTCGAGCCGGGAGCGGGGCTGGGACCCGCGTTCGCGGCGGTGATCGTGTAGGTCACCGACTGGCCGGGGAGGGCGCTGGTGACACCGTCGGTCTTGGTGATGGCGAGGTCGGCCTGCGGGATGAGGGTATCGGTATCGGTGGCCGAGTTGTTGCCCGGCGTGGGATCGTTGATCGCCGCGGGTGGCGCGACCGTCGCGGTGTTGGCGAGCGAACCGGTGGCGGCGGCCGAGACGGCGCAGGTGGCGGTGTAGGTGACGCTGCCGCCGACCGGCAGGTTGACGGTGTCGTTCAAGCTCCCCGATCCGGCCGCGGTGCAGGTGCCGCCGCCGGCGCCGGCACAGGTCCAGGTGACGCTGGTGCAGGCGGCGGGGAAGGTGTCGGCGACGGTTGCGCCCGGGGCGGGGTTGGGGCCCGCGTTCGTGGCAGTGATGGTGTAGGTCACCGATTGGCCGGGAATGGCATTCGTGACGCCATCGGTCTTGGTGATGGCGAGGTCGGCGTCCGGGGTGTCGAATTGAAAGGCTCCGAAGACCCCGATCCCGCGTCCGGGTGGATCAAACACGCCGGAGGTCTCGTTGTAGGTGATCTGCGCCGTGCCCACGCTGCCGGAGCCGCAATCGACCTTGGCCGTACCGTCGTCCGACGTCGAGTCCACCGAATGGATGCCGTCGGCCGTGGCCGTGTTTCCTCCGGTGATCGAGAAGATCGACGTCGCTGTCTTGGCGGTGAGCGAGCTGGGCGCCGCCCCGTTGCAGGCGACCACCACCTGGTCGATCCTCAGCTGGGCGCCGCTCCCGCTCGTGTCGATGTCGGAGATCTCGAAGCGGACACCCGTCCGCGGCGGGGACAGGGTCAAGGTGAGGATCACCGGTGACATTCCCTGGTTGGAGTTGGGATCGAAGATGACCCCCAGGTCGAGAAGCGTGCCCAATTGATTCATGGGGCCTGGGGGGGCCGGCGGCCCGTCTTTATAAGGAGACGTGCCGAAGGATCCGTTGGCCGCCGTGGCGACCGTGAAGGTGACGATGGTGCCGTCCGCGAGCGTATAGGTGTGGCTCAGATCGCCGGGATTCCACGTCACCTGGGACCAATCGAACGTCGTCGCGCGAACGGGCGCGGCGGTGACCCCGGCGAGGGTACCGCAAAGAAGCAATGCAGCCAGGCAAGAACGGATCGCGATGTTTCGACCCTCTGAGGAGTGGAGCACGGTGTTTCTCCTTGGCGGCGAAGCCGTCGTCCGCTGCGCGCCACCATCTCGCGTAGCTTTTGGATCATCTGGTCATGGGCCGTGGCAGCGAGATTCATGCCAGGGCGGGGCGCCGGCGGGCGAATGCCGCAACATCAAGGCCCGGCGAGCCGCCAGAGAGCACCTCTGGGAGGGCCCGGTTCCGCGTCGAATACGGGACGTCAGCGCCGCCAGCGGGCCAGAAATAATCGCTTATAGACCCGTGGCTCTAAGTAATGTATTTTCAGGTATGCACTTTTCATTTTGTTATGTCGGACACTGTCCGACATAAAGACCGACATTAGTCGGACAGTGTCCGACATAAGCCTTCACGCCGGTGGGGAGAGAGCGAATTTGCTGGCATGGAACTGGCACTTGGGCTTGGACGAGGCAGTCACACAACTCACGGGCTGGCGTCATTCCCCTCGACGCCAGACTCAAGCCAAACCTTGGGGATTGGGAGGTTGTTCCATGATCAATACCAAGCAGTTCACCATCTTCTTCCTGTTGGTCGTAGTCTTTCTCGTCGCGATCATGATCGTGACGTCCCTCGCGTGGCGCGAGTCCACCACGACCTACGACACTACCAGCATCCGGGCGACCCTGCTCCGGATCGTCAACATCTCGGCGGTCAAGATCCAGGCCCAGGAAGACGCCATGAACCACTGGGTTCACGAGGTCGACCAGGAGCTTCTGGACGCCGAAGGCCAGATCAACTTCTTCATGAACACGACCAACACCCAAATCTACCCCGTGCCGCCCACGGTCACTCCGTAGGCAGGGCTCTTAGGCCGCGCGAGGATTCGATGCCCGGGGCCCCCTCCGGTCCCCGGGCTCGGTTCCCTTGCGGGCCGAGCTGAAACATAAGGAAAGCAGGGAGGCGTCAGATGATCAATACCAAGCAGTTCACCATCTTTTTCCTCCTGGTCGTCGTCTTCCTCGTGGCGATCATGATCGTAACTTCCCTGGCCTGGCGGGAGTCGAGCACGACCTACGACACGACCAGCATCCGGGCGACCCTGCTCCGGATCGTCAACGTCTCGGCGGTCAAGATCCAGGCTCAGGAAGACGCCATGAACCACTGGGTTCACGAGGTCGACCAGGAGCTCTTGGACGCCGAAGGCCAGATCAACTCCTTCATGAACACGACCAACACGACCATCTACCCCGTGCCGCCGGCCCAGATCGAGTAGCTGAGCCCTGGAGTGGTGAGCACGCTACCGGAAGTCTTCGTTCTCCAGGCCGGCACCGCCACAGGTCGCCGGCCTGGAGGGCAACGGGGCGCGAAACCGCTCGGAAACCTGAATCATCAAGCTCCCTTATGACCCGCCGAGACCGTGGTATCCTACGCTCCACCATGCATTGCCTGAGTAGGCTGATCTGCATCGCGCTCCTCGCCCTGTGGACGGCCCAAGCCGCCCAAGCCGCCCATACCGGTGACCCCTTCCATTCCGCCAATCCCGCTGACATCGCCCATTCCTCCCATACCGCAGACGTCGACATCGACGACGTGCCCGTGGGCCGCGCGCTTCGTCTGCTCGCCGAGATCTACGACGTGTCGATCGTGACCGGACAGTTGCCGGAAACCCGGGTGACGGTTCGGCTGCGCGCTGTCTCCGCCCGGGAAGCTTTCGAATCGCTCGCCGTCGCCGCCGGGCTCACGGTGGTGGTCGAGGGGGCGATCGTGCGCGTCTCGCCGAAGAGCAGCGAGCCCACGGTGCGCCAGATCGTCCAGGGACCCTTCCCCGAAGGGGCGGAAGCCGGGCTCACCGAGCTTCGCGGCGCCGGCGTCGAGGTGCGCAGGATGGACGACGGCTCCTTCCTCCTCGAGGGCGCGAAAAGCGCGGTCGAGGCGGCCGCGGCGGCGCTCGGCAGCGCCCGGCAACACCTGCTCGTCGAGCGGGTATTCCACCTGGGGGTCGCTTCCGGAGAGGAGACGCAGAAGGCGGTCGTGCCGCTCCTGGAACCCCACCTCGAGGTCGCGAGCTACGACGCCAACGGGCATCTGCTGACCGTGTCGGCCCTGCCGGCCACGATCGCCCGCATCGAGTCGTTGCTCGCCGAGCTGACCCGGCCGCCGGCGCAGTTCGAGATCGAGGTCCGGGTGGTCGAGGTCTCCCGCACCGCTCTCGAGCAGCTCGGCGCCCAGGGCAGCTTCGGGCTCGACGTGAGCGGCGGCGTCCTGGCGACCACCTTCCCGCTCTCCGGGCTCCAGAGCGCGCGCCGCTACCTCCCGTCGGCGAGCGATCTGGCGACGCTCCGCAGCCTGGGCGGCGCGGGGAGCGGCTCGACCTCCGGGACGGGGACCGGGACGTTCTCCGACTCGGGCTTCCGCTTCGGACGGATCGACGGCACCGGCATCCGGCTGCTGATCCAGGCCCTCGAGCAGTCGGGCGAGGCGCGGGTGGTGGCCACTCCCAAGGTCACGGCGCTCGACAACCATCGGGCGAAGATCAGCATGGTCACCACCCTGCGCATCCCGACCTTCACCCAGAACCAGGCCTTCGCCACCACCACGGTCTCCGGGATCGAGCAGATCGACGTGGGGACGACCCTCGAGGTTCTGCCGCGCAAGGGGGAGGGCCGGCAGATCCTGCTCAAGGTCATCCCCGAGGTGAGCGAGCTTTCGCCCCAGGTCGAGACCTTCACCCAGAGCGGCCTGACCCAGGGGTTGCCCATCGTCACCCGGCGCCGCACCGATACCGAGGTGATCCTGGGCGGGGGGGAGACGCTGGTCATCGGCGGGCTGGTCACCGAGCGCGAGAGCAAGACCAAGGGCAAGACGCCCGGGTTGGCGGACATCCCGTGGATCGGGCGGGCCTTCCGCCTGGAAGGGAAGAGCGCCGAGAGCTCCGAGCTCCTGGTCTTCGTCACCCCGCGCGAGCTGCCATCGCCTGAGGAGCGGCGGACCCGGGCGCGCGTCGACGATTCGTGGATTCCCAACGGGCTCGCGGCGCAGGTCGACGCGGCGCGGGCGCAGATTCACGCCCGGCAGCCGGCGGACCGCCTGGCCGGCGTTTCGACCCTCGAGCAGATCGACCGCGACCTGCTCGCCGCCGGGGTGGACGTGGGGCGCGACGTGGCCGGCCTGGGAACCGATGCGAGCCTCGAGGTACGGGTGGCGGCGGCGCTCTTCCTCCTCCACGAGCGGCCGGCCAACGCCCTGGGCGAGCTGGTGCGGTTCGCCGACAGCCGGGCGGTCGCCCTCTCCGCCCTGGCGGCGCCGATGGCACCCCACCTGCGCGCCGCCCTCGCCGAGCTCCTCGGCCAGTCGGCCGGGGGCGCCGAGGCGCTCGCCCACCAGCTCGATGTGGCCCTCGATGGGGCCCTCGCCGCGGGCGACTCCGCCGCCGCGTTCCACCTCGGCGAGGCGCTGTGCGTGGCTGCCCCCGCGCTCGCCGCCGAGAGGGCCGCCCGGATCGGTGACCTGGCGCGACAGGCCGGAGACAGCCTGGGGGCCGAAACGTTGCGCCTGGACGCCCTGAGCGGCGCTCCCGGCAGCGCGGCCGAGCTCGCCGCCCGCGCCGTCGACGCGCCTTCGCCCGAGGTGCGCTCCTTCGCCCTCGCCGGGTTGGTGCGGTCGCTGGGCTCCCGGGGGACGGCGGAGCTGCTCGCCGGGCGCTCGCCGGTGGCGCTGCCCGCCCCCCTCGTGGCGCGGGTCCGCACCCTGGCGCCCGCCACGCCCGCCGGATCGGCGACCCCGACGCCCCCGGCGTCCCCGGAAACCGAGCCCGCCCTGGGCTGGAGCGGAGCGCCGTCCGAGATCGTCCTCCGGGGCGACGCGGCCGGCAGCGCGCTCGTCCGCGAGGCGCTCGACCTCCTGGCCCGGCGCGCCCCGGACCTGCGCCACCTGGTGGGTTTCGGCCTGGCGACGATCGAAGCCGGAGCCCCGAGCCCCGGCGTCGATCCGGCGGTCCGCAGCGCCCGCGTGACGGCCGGGGGCGACCGCGACCTGACGCCGGAGCGCCTGGCGCTGCAGCTGGTCCGGCTCGCGACCCTCGTCTTCGAATCGCGGGTGCGCGGCTTTCCGACCAGGAGCGACCGCAACCTGGCCCGCGCCGTGCGGGAGGAGATCCACGCCCTGGAACGCTTGACCGGCGCGCCCTGCTCGCCGCAACGCGCGGCCTCGACGGTCGGCCAGGTGCTCGCGGCCGCGCGCTCGGGGGAAGGGCCGGCGCACGAGTCCGCGGGCGCGGTGGGAGGCGGACGATGAGCGCCACCCGCAGGCTCTCCGGTTTCGCCGGCATCGCCGGCATCACCCTCCTCGCCCTCGGCTCCGGCTGCGCGAGCGCACCCCGCTCGGCGCGATCACCCCGCTCGCCGATCCTGCCGGCCGCCCCATCGCGACTCGAGATGGCCTCCCCGGCGTCCCGGGACGCCCTGGACGCCGGGCTCTCGTGGATCGCCCTGGACGCTCCTGCAACCCGGGTGGGACCGTCGCCTCCTCCTCCCCCTTCGCCGACCGTTCCGACCCCTCCAAAGGGAGGTGCGCAATGAAGTTCATGAGCCTCACGGTGCCGATTCTGATCGTTTCCCTGACCGTCATCGCGGTCTGGGGCATGGGCATGCTGGCCGTCAAGACGAGCGCGATCTCGACCCAGGCGAGCCTCGACCTGCTGCGCCTCCATCTCCGCGTGGCGCGCCTGCACGAAGAGCTGCTCGAGCACTCGAAAAAGGCCCTGACCTCCCACGCGGCGAAGCTGGCGGCGGATGGAGGCCCCGTTCTCCACCAGCTCACGGAGCCGGCATCGGCGACATCGGCGGCATCCGCGACTCCCGAGACCCCCGAGACCCCTGAGACCACCGCCGAGCTCAACCCCTGGCCGGAGCCGCCCGAAGCGCGGGGCGAGTCGCTGGAGGACGGGCTCTTGCGGGCGCGGCCCAAGTTGAACCGTCTGGCCAGGCAGCTCGGCCAGGCCCTGCCGCCGCATTAAAGGGCCGCCTGAGGAGACTTCATGCTTCAGTCCATACCCGGAGGCCGCACCACCCTGCGCGAGAGCGGCGGCAGCACCGATAGCGGCGCCAGGCGGGAGCTCTCGCTGCTCGACGGCCTCCGCGCGATCCCCTCGCGGGTCGCCCGCAGCCACCAGGTGATCCCCCTGCGCTACGAGGGCGAGCGTCTGATCGCCGGCGCCCGCGATCCGCGGAGTCAGCGGACGCTCGACACCCTGCGCCGGCTCGGTCATCGGGACGTGGCGGTCGAGCCCCTCTCGGCCCAGCGCTACCAGGAGGTCATGGAAAAGTGGTATGGCCCGACCGGGGCGGTGGCCGAGTACGTCGCCGGCCTTTCCCCGACGTCGCCAGCCGAGCCCGGGCTGAAAGCAGGAGAGTCGATCGAGGCGACTCCCGCGCCGCGCTTCCTCGAGCTGACTCTCCAAGCCGCGCTCGCCGAGGGGGCGAGCGACGTCCACGTCGAGCCCGATCCCCGCTCCCCCCGAGTCCGCTTTCGGGTCGACGGGATCTTGGTCGACCGCGTGAGCCCACCCGCCTGGCTGGTGGGCCGGGTGATCGGCCGGATCAAGGCCCTGGCCGGGCTCGCCCTGGGCGAATGTCTCTTCGCCCAGGACGGGGTGTTCGACTTCCCGACCGCGAAGGGGTCGGTGTCCGTCCGCGTGTCGATCCTCCCCTGCCTGCGCGGCGAGGCCGTGGTTCTCCGCCTGCTCACCGGCGAGGACGACATTCCCTCGCTCGCGGCTCTCGGAGTGCCGGAGGATCTAAGCCGCAAGCTCGTCTCCTTCGCCTCGGCGCCCGAGGGGCTCATCGTCTTCGCCGGGCCGACCGGGAGCGGCAAGACGACGACTCTTCACGCGCTCCTTCACACGGTGGACGCCAGCCGGCGCAACGTCATCTCGATCGAGGAGCCGGTCGAGATCCGCTCGCGGCGTCTGCGCCAGGTGCCGGTGCGCCGCGAGTCCGGCCTCGATTTCGCCGGCGCCCTGCGCTATGTCCTGCGCCAGGACCCGGACGTGATCCTGGTCGGCGAGACGCGCGACACCGAAACGGCGCAGCTGGTCGTCCAGGCGGCGCTCGCCGGGCATCTGGTCTTCACCACCGTGCATGCATCGAGCGCGCTCGCGGCCTTCGACCGCTTCACCCAGCTCGGCGCCGACCGGGCGCTGCTCGCCCAGGTCACCCGCTTGACCGTCTCGCAGCGGCTGCTGCGCCGGATCTGCCCCCACTGCCAGGGCGCCGCCTGCTTTGCCTGCGAGGGCACCGGGCTCAAGGGCCGGACGGGCCTCTACGAGGTGGCCGCGATGCATCCGCGGCTCGCCGGCCTGGTCCGGCAGGGAGCCGCGCAGAGCGAGCTCCGGCAGGCCGCTCGCGAGCACGGCTTCCGGTCGCTCCTGGAGCTCGCCCGGGACCTGGTGCGCCGGGGGGTGACCACGGAGGGAGAGGTGGCGCGAGTGCTCGACGTCGAAGCTCTGGAAGCGCTCGACGCAGGAGGCGCGGGATGACCGTTGCGTTTCCGGGCGCCGCCGCGGCTGGCTCCGATCCCGCCGATCCCGACGATCCCGTCGATCCCGTCGATCCGGTCGCGACCGTGCCGGTCCAGGCCGCCGCGCGTCGCGCCGCGGCGACCGTCGGTCTCGATCTGCGCCTCGCCGGGCGGGCCGCCGCGGTGGCCGTCGACGGCAAGGGGGCGCTGCTCGCCTGGGCGGTCGTCGCCGCGGACGGCGATCCCGTGGCGCTCGCCCGGCTCGCGGTCACGCAGCTCGCCGTGAGGCCGCGGGCGGTGCGGGTCCTGCTCGGCTCGGCCGCGGCCCAGGTGGGCCTGCTGACCGGCCCGGCGGGAGGAGCTGCCGGAGTGGCGCCCGAGGAACGCGAGATCCTCGACGCCCTCCACGCCGAAGGCTACGAACGGCTCCGCGCTCCGGCGACCGCGGGCCTCGCCGTCGCCCCGGCGACCTGGCTGGTGGCGGCGGCGGGGGCGGACGCGGTGCAGCCGCTCTCCGAGGGGCTCCTCGAAGCCACCGCGGTGGCGCCGGATTTCGTCGTCGACCAGCTGCTGGCCGTGGCTCGCCTGGAGGCCGGCGCGGCCCTCGTGGAGTACGGTGAGACGGGTCTCCTGGTCGCCGCCCGTCCGCCCGGCGCGGCGCCCTTCGTGCGTTCGATCCCGGCGGTCTGGGATGCCGAGGAGGCCGCCCGGGAGACCCGCGAGAGCCTCGCCGCGGAGGGTTTCGCCCGGGCCGTCCAGGTCCTGGGGGCGCGGCGCGGCGAGCTCTGCCGGTGCCTCGCCGCGAGCGGCGTGCCGGCACTCCTGGCGCCCCTGCCCACCCTCCGCGAGCACCCGCTGCCGGCGGAGTGCGAGCTCGCCTGGCGCCTGGCGCTGGGCGCCGCCGTTCCGGCTCTCACCAGCCCCGCGCTCGCGACCCGGCGCCGGAGCCTCCAGTGGGCGCGCCGGCTGACCTGGGTCGCCGTCGCGATGGCGCTCCTCGGCGTCGTGCTGATGGGGGCCGGGCTCTTGATCTCCGGGGCGAGCCGGGGAAGGAGCCGCGCCCTCGCGGCCACCACCTCGGGAGTGATGCGCCAGATGGAGGAGCTGCGGAAGATCGGGGCTCAGGCGGAAGCGATGGGCCGGGTGAAGGCCGAGCTCGCCGGCCAGTCGGTGCCCTTTCCGCGCCTGGCGGAGGCGGTCGCCAGCCTGGCGCGGGAGGTGCCGCCGGGGTTCGGTTGGAAGCGATTGAAGATCGCCGACGGAACCCTGGAGCTCGAAGCGTCGGCCACCGGCCCGAACCCCCTCTCCCGGCTCGCGCTCCTGCGCCAGGCCCTCGAGCGCTCGCCGGTCCTCGTCAACCTCTCCTGGCTGCCCCCGGTGGCCGACCCGCCCGGAGCCGGCCTCCGCCAGGTCTTCAAGGCCACCCTCCGCGAACCCACCCGGAGCGCGCCATGAAGGCCCTGTGGAAAAACACCGCGACCCTGCTCGCCGGCGCCCTGGTGCTGATGGTGGCTGGAGCGCTCCTGGCGCGCGGGGCGCTCGCCCATGCCCGCGGCCCGGCGGGGCTCGCGGAGGCGAGGAAGATCCTCACCGAGATGGGCGGCGAGCCCGGCCTCGCCTCCCGCCGGCAGAAGATCGGCGAGGCTCTGGCGCGCCTCGAGCTCGAGCGGGTGGCCCGGCGGGCGGATGCGGCCGCCTTCAGCCAGCGCTTTGAGGAGACCTTCGCCGAGCTCGGCCTCACCTTGACCTCGTCGAGCGAGTGGAAGCCGGTGCCCAAGTGGAAGGTCCCGGGGTCGGCGGCGTTCGAGCGCACCTTTGCCGGCACCGGCCCCTTCGACCGGCTCCTGGACGCCCTCCTGACCCTCGAGAGTTGGCCGGACCAGGCGCGAGTCCGGTCGCTGTCGATATCAGCGGGGGCGGAGGCGCCGGGCACCGTTGCCTTCACCCTCGACGTCACCGCGGTGCGGCTCGCCGCCAAGGAGAAGAAATAAGATGACGCCCGGCCGCCTCCTGCTCGTCGGGCTCGGGCTCCTGATCGCCGCCGGGGCGGTCGTTCTGGTGGCCCGGGGTTGGAGCGGCATGAGCTCCGGCTCCGGCGTCGGCGGCGCCGCCGATCCCCAGAACGCGGGCACGCCCCCTCCGGGCGGCGGCCATGGCGACGACAAGGAGAAGGAGAAGGCGGCGCCCCGTTGGCAGAGCTTCACCCGGCCGGACGTCGCCGGCGTCGCCGGCGTAGCCGATCCCCACAACCCTGCGGTCCCGCGTCCGGTGCTCCATTTCGCCGCGCCGGTGGCGAGCCCCTTCCACAGCGCCCCGACCGCCTCTGCGGTGGCCCCGCGCGAGGCTCCGCACCTGCGGCTCGACGGGGTGTCCCCGGGCGAGCATGGGGTGGCGCTCCTCTCCGGGAAGGTGGTGCGTCTCGGCGAGACGATTTCCGGCTATCGCCTGAGCCGGATCGGCAAGTCCTCGGTGTCACTCGTCAACCCGGCCGGAGCGCGCCTCGAACTGGTCCTCGGCGCCTCGCCGCCGCCGCCACCCTCTGCCGCGCGGGTTCCGGCACCGGCACCGCGGCCCTACGCTCGCCTCGCCCCACCCCCGGAGCGGCCGAGCCCGGATCGCCCGCCGGGTGGAGGTGGCGGATGAGCTGGAGGGAGATCGCAGGGTGGGGCCGCGGCTGGAATCGCGGGAATCGCGGGCGTGTCGAGCTGCCCGCGGCGGCGGTCAATGCCCTGGCCGACCTCGTGGCGGCCGGCTTCGGGATGGCGCAGGCGCTCGCCGCCCTCCCCCGGCAGTCCTTGCCGCCGCGGGCGGTCCGCCAGCTCGAGGCCGAGCTTGCCGCGCTCCGCGCCGGGGGATCGCTCGACGTCGCCCTCGATCACCTCGGGCTCGATATCACCGCCGCTTCGATCCACGGCTCGCAGGCCCGGGGCGCCGACCTCGAAGCCGCCCTGCGGGCGGATGCCGCGGCGAAGGGGGTGACCGCCGATGCGCTGCGCAATACCCGCCGGCGGATCCAATTCTTCGCGCTCGCCCTGGCCGGCCTCACCCTCTCGACCTTCTACCTCGCCTTCGTCTCCGTGCCGGCCCTGTTGAAGAAGAGCATGGAGAACCTGCCGGCCGGTTGGGAGCTGCCGCCCGCGCTCGCCCAGTTCGAGAGCTTCCGCAACCTGTGGCTCGCCTCGGGCGCCGCCTTCCTGCTCCTCGGAACCGCCCTGGTTCTCACCTTCATCGGCATTCTCGGCCGGGAGGGTTGGCGCGCGTTTCGCCAGGATTTGCGGCTCCGGCTGCCGTTCCTGCGCGCCCATGCCATCCATGCCGCGACGGCGCGGATCCTGGAAGCCCTCGCCTTCGAACAGGGGGCGGGCCTGCCGGCCAACGAAACCCTGCGGCGCACCCGCCTGCGGGAGCCGGTGCCCCGGCTGGCCGCGGCGCTCGATCTCGCCGCGTCGCGCCTGGAGGCCGGCGACCCCTGGGGAAGTTGCTTTGCCGGCACGCCGCTCGACACACCGCTCCTCGCCGATCTGACCGAGCTCGCGGGCTTCGGCGCCCGCCCCACCAAGGGCTTGCGGTGGGCGGCCGCGGAGAGCCGGGAGCGGGCGGTCAAGGGCTTGCGCCGAGCGGTCGCCTCCCTGGCCGCGCTGGCGATCATTCCCTCCTTCCTCTTCCTGCTCGTCCTCATGCACGTGGCGTCCGTCACCGCCGCGATCGCCCAGGTCGAGTCGATCCGGGTCGATCTCGAGTCCCTGACCTCCGAGGTCGACCAGATCCTCCAGCCCAAGGAGTGAGCGGGCGGCTTGCTCCGGGAGCGTCCGGAACCTCTTCAAAGTCTTCGGGAACCCCTGGAAAGTCCTCCAGGACCTCTCCGGGAGCTTCTGGAACGCCTCCGGGAGGCTCCAGACGCTCTCCGGCAGCTTCCGAACTCCCTCCGGGCGCTTCCAGAGACTCTCCGGCCGTCTCCGGACCCCCTCCGGACGTGTCCAAAACTCCTCCGGGAGCTTCCAGAAGCTCTCCCGACGCTTCCCAACCCGTGAAAAGTCTTTCCCGAAGCGTGGAAAGTAACTTTCCACGCCCGAAAAGTCGAGCTGCACGCGTAAAAAGTAAAATACCACGCATGAAAAGTCTTCCCGGAGGCGTCGAAAGTTACTTTCCACGGAAGGAAAGTCGACCCGGACGCATGGAAAGTCGACCCGGACGGGTCAAAAGTCGACCCGGACGGGTGGAAAGTCGACCCGGAGAGGTTCTGGCGGACTTTTCACGGGTTCCTGAAGACTTTGCAGGGGTTCCAGCGGACTTTTCAGGGATTCTGGGGGACTTTCCAGGGGTTCTGGGGCTCCCGGAGGGATTCTGGACCGGTTCGGAGAGATTTGGGGCGAGCGGAACGGATCGTTCACGCGGATGCTGCCCCACTCGGGGCGTCTCGCGCTCTCCCCGGAGCCGTCGAATAACTGTAGCACGGTGTGCTACCATTCCAGCATGGCTGAATCCATCACCCAGCGCGAGCTCCGCAACGACAGCGGCGAGATCATGCGCCGGCTCGACCAGGGAGAATCCTTCGTCGTCACTCGCAACGGTGTGCCGGTAGGAGAGCTCACTCCGATGCGGCGCCACCGATTCGTGACGGCGGAGGCGGTCGTTGCCATCTTCAGGAATGCTCCCGCCATCGACCCTGACCGCTTCCGTGCCGATGTCGATGCCTGGGCTGGCCAAGACATTTTACCCGATGCCTGACCGGGCCGCTCGCGGGCTCCTCGACACCTCGGTGGTCATCGATCTCGAACACATCGAGCCTTCAAGCCTTCCGATCGAGGTTGCCGTCAGCGCGATCACGATGGCCGAGCTGGCCGCGGGGCCGCACGCCACACCCGACCCCGCCGAGCGGGCGCGCCGCCAGGACCGGCTCCAGCGCGCGGAAGCCGCATTCGATCCTCTGCCCTTCGACGTTGAGGCGGCACGGGCTTACGGGAGGATTTATTCCGCTGTGGTCGCCGCGGGCCGCAAGGCGAGGGGGTCGCGTGCCATCGACCTCCTCCTGGCCGCCGCCGCTTGTGCTGCCGGCCTGCCGCTCTACACCCGCAACCCGGATGATTTCCGTGCGATCGGCGATCTCGTCGAGGTCGTGGCTGTGTGAGCCCACTTCGGCGGCTTCCTGCCACCGTCCCGCGAATCGCCTGGCACCCTGACGGAGGGAGAGACTCCCTTCGAGCTGCTTGACAGGTAAGTCTCCTATCTAACAAAATGCCGTTAGAGCGAGGGAGGTGCCCATGCGACTCGCACGCGATCCGCTCTCCCGAGGAGGCACCATGAATCGGTCGACAGGGTTTGTCGTTCTGGCAGCGGCGGTTGTGTTGCTCGCTGTCACGGATGGAGCCGGTGCGCAGTCGCCGCCCGTCTGGACGGACGTCCTCAACCTGCAGGGCTATGGCAACATCGCCAGCGGAAACTACTTCCAGGTCGGCGCCATCCCGCAGCCGAGCACGGCCTGGTCTACGGATCTCCACGATCTTCAGCCCACCGCCTACACCGTCGCGTTGTCCGTCACGACCCTGACGGGCGACGGGACGACCAACGGCACGGGACACAATCCGCAATCCGGAACCTACAGCTGCGGGGCGGTCAACAACCCCGCGTCGTTCATCGAGAGCGGCTTCGGAACGGGGATCAAGGGGGTGGGATTCTACGGGAAGTTCAACGCCCCGGCCGGCGGCGTTCCGCTGACCTACTACGCCAACCAGAACCTGTTCGAGGCGGTGTTCTTCCACGACGATCCGTGCTACGGACTCGCCAGCGACGGCAAGACGTCGAACGGCAGCACCTCCAGGGAGTATGGATTCTTCCTCTCCGGGTACGGCGGCGGCATCTACGCCTACTGGGGCACCCATGAGAACCAGCCGGGCCAGCAGGTGCAGGCGCAGTTCCAGCTGCCGGGCGTGCAGCCGAGCACGATGTACTATCTCGAGATGTATCCCGGCTGGCAGGGCGGCACCTGCGGGTTCTACGTGGTGGTCCTGGACACCGGCTTCAACCCCGTGTACCCGCTGACGTTCACCCCGGTCAACAGCTTCAACTACGCCGCGCCGGGCGCGCCGCCGACCATCACCCAGGCGGATTCCGGCTTCTGCGGCGCCATCCTGGCGAGCGGCGGCGCGTCCGGCTACGTGTCGGGAAACATCGTGGTGGCGCCGTCCGTGACCGGTACCGTCAGCAGCTCGGTCAACACGTACATGGAGCGGGTCTTCGTCGGCAAGTGAGGGGGCGCGGTTCACGCCGTAGCCGATCCCCGGGGGCCGCGCCGGGGTAGACTGTCCCCATGCGCGGCCTCCTTTCCTCTCTTTCTCTTCTCCTGATCCTTCTTTTCGCTGCCGGATGTGCCGGCGGCGGGTTGCGGCAGGCGCCCAAGCTTTCGGCGAGCGAGACCGACCAGGTGCTGGAAGCCGTCTACCGCTACCAACTGGCGCACGACGCCCGGCCCAAAACCGGGGTCCTCTGCCTCTACACCCCCAGCGGCCTCTACACCCCCAGCGGCGACCCGCCGGCCACTCTCCTCCAGCGCTTTGCCGGCGAGCCGCGCCCGGCCCTCGCCTACTCCGCCTGCAAGGTCGAGGAGGGGCGGATCGTCGAACGGGCGACCGGGAAGACCGCCCTCGCTCTCTTCATCGCCAACGTCCGCCCCCTCCCCTCGGGCGCTGTCGAGGTCGAGGGCTGGAGCCAGGCGGGTCGGCTCTCCTCCTCCAGACTGCGCTACCGGGTGGTGCGCAAGGGAACGGGCTGGAAGGTCACCCACGTGCGGGAAGCCCGCCATACGAAGTTCTTCGTGACGTCAAAGCAACGCACTGGAAGGCCCGAGCTCGAGCCGATAGGGGCAGATAGGTGCCAGGATAGGTGCCAGGCGAGTGGCGGCACCGAGGTATCGCCTTCGAGCGCCTAGCCTACGCGACCCCCTACACGGTACGGTTGGAGCAGCTCCCTGCTGGAGGGATGTTTCGCACGAGGAGTATCGGAGGCGAATTGCGGAAATGGTCGCCGAGATCGAGAGCCAGGCCGCTCTCCGGCGCCAACTCAACGATCTTCCCGCGAAGGGTCCAGGCGCCATCCTTGCCCAAGAGACTCACGAAGCGCCCGAGACGCTCAAGAAGTCTCCAGCACCCCTATTCCACCGGTGATGCCAGAGACCAAGGACGGAGCGCGTAGATGGTGTGCTCGCTGGGAAACTGTTCCAGGTCACGCGTGGCATCGGAAAGAGTCATATTGGCTTTCGTTTACAGTGAGCGCGTAGCATCGCCTAACCTAGGTGTGAGCGACAGCGCCCATCGCTCGGCTGTCTGCCTTAGCGTCACCTATGGGTGGCCCAAATCGCCTACCTACTTCGGCTCGCATCGAGCTATCTCTCTCTGCACGCTTGTCTTGCTGGCACTCTACCCTAGTTCAGGATCCACCGCCACCAACTGGGTGGCACCTATCGGCACCTATTTGGTCCGGCCGGCGCGAGCCTCACCTCGCGACCGAGTCCTTTATATAGTTAGGTCAGATCACCCTCTGTGCGCGATTCCACTCGCCTTCTCTCGCCTTGAACCCACGTCTGGACGTTCGGTTAGTCGGTGTGAGGGAGATTAGACCTTTGCAAGAACTCTTCGCAGCGTGCCTGCAGATCATCGTACGGGAAGCCATTCATCCGTCTGAGCAGGTTCGCGTCCGCTCTTAGAATCGCCAAGCACTTTTCCCAGCACTCCCTTGCGAGCCTACGATGTTCTACCTTCTCGTGCTGCTCCATAGTCGTCTCGTTACGCGCAACCATATGGGCTACGCCGAGATCGCAAAGGGCGTGCGCTCGCATTGCGCTTGCAGGTGTGATACCAAGCATCAGAATACCACCGCTGCTCTCGTCAAGCTTCACGAGCCGATTCAATTGGTCGGCATCGGGCAGCAGGTCACAAAGACGGAGGCAAGCGCTAAGCGTTTGTATAGCACCTTGCCCCAGCCCAAGCTTTATTTCCTGGGTTCCCTTCGCTCCATGAAGATGTGCAAGCCTAGAGATATTGTTCGGAGCGACTATCCCTTGGAGGTTGATGGCCTCAAAGTAGAGCAATTCAGCGTCTTGTGTCCTACCGTCGTTGTCGGCCTCTACTGCCTGTTCCATGGCCATTCTCAACAGTCCGTTTAAGTCGAGCGAGGCGGGCGGATCTATAACGTGAAGGTTCGGACGGTTTTTCCATTCGACTGGAACGGGTTCGCCAGCTATCGGAACAATAAATACTGGTTTCCTCTTTGGGTACCAATCGAACTCTTTCTGTACCGCGTTGGAGCGGCATGAGTATTTCGTGAGCACGACCACTAGCGATTCCGAGTCGCTGATCATCGCAGGGCCAGTGTCCAGTTCCCAGGGTCGGTCTTCGTAGCCTTCCAGCGGGATTCCGGCCCATGAGACGTAGTCGTACTTCCTGTTTGAAGGGATCGTTGTTGGATTTGGAAATTGCATAAAAATTGCTCCCATCATGCCAACATGGGGCTTTCGCCCATACCCTAGCGCGAGCGCGATTGTGTGAGCGATAGGGAAATCTTTGTGGCAATATGATATTGCTATCGGGCGTTGGATTTGCGGCAGTTCCATCTGGGCACCATCGCCTAACAGATTTGAGCTCTGTTTTGCAGGATCAGCGTCAACATTAGAGAGGGTATCGTACAGGCGGAATGATCGTCATCACCAGGAGTGAAGAGGGCCAAGTCTCACTTGAAGCTCCGTGAGCACGCCCCAAGAGCCTCCCCCACCCAAGTGGGTGGCGCCTTATCGGCACGCACCTATCGGCACCTACCGGGAACCGCCAAACGGCAGGCACCTCTGGGTTCCAGGCGCCATCAGGGAGGCGAGAGCGGCGAGGCAGTGGGAGATGTGACTGCTTGAGGTGACGTGATTGAGCAAATCGGGGCGGTGCCCTTGACGAGTGACTTTGGTGAGAGGCCGAGGATCTTCTCGAGCTGCTGGGGGAGATTAGCCAAGTCGAATTGCCCATTGAACTCGGGTGTTACTACCCGCAGGGTCTTGCCGGTCACGAGTTCGCGTAGCCCCTCACAGCCAATGGGCCAAGCAGCCTCGTGGTCTGTGACACCCATGTGGCGCTTCCGCTTTGAGAGTGTCGGTGTCTCGTCATGCTGGCTCATGCCCTCGACCATCCACGAGAGAGTTTCGCCCAACTCCCTGGCTGATCGTGACGTGGCGGCTCCCGGTGCCCAGATCGTGGTCTGCGTGTTGGTGGGTTGAGGCACGACGAATCTCAGGATGTATCCGTCACCCTTCTTGACGATATCTACAAAACGGCGATTGGCGCCCGAAACGCCGCTGGCGATCCGGAGATATGTATATGTCTCGCCCGTCAAGAGATCCTTGTCCTTCTCCGACGTGATCCAAGTCATCGCCGTAGCAGGGATGCACCTGAGTGCGAAGGCGATTGCGGTTAGCGCGATGACTAGCTTTCGGGCACGGACGGGTGTCTGACGCATCGGGCCTCCCGTGTGAGATTTCGATCCTCTTCTGAACACATCGAGCCGAATACCACCGGCTGTGCTTCCGCCGCCTACTCTTAAAGCGTCTATCTGAAGTCCTCCCTGCACAGCCTCCCCGGAGTCCTCTACCTGTCCCGGTAGGATTTCAGCTAGACGCTGGTTGAACAAGACCACGGGGGAGTCCGAGGCGGTCCCGATGGCGATTCAATCCCTCCTAGGTCCCTTCACACAGAGGCCTCGCCGCCACCTACAAGCCCCGACAGCTGCCTTGGGGCGTCCGAGGACCAGACAGCGAAGGGTTCTGCCGCATGCTTGGGCTCCTAAACGTGATTTCGACTTGCCGATTATACCGCAGTGCCTGTCGAGACACACAACCCACGACCTCCGCCGATGAGCGAATAGATATAGAAATTAATCTATGAGGACGGGATCAGGCGGGTGGGGACTTCGGCGCTCGTACCGACCTTACGCGCTACGTCGTGGAAGGCTCGCTGGATCGTCCTCTCGGCGATGCGATGGCGACCTCGTTCCCCCGTGGCCGAGTTGTACGCCCGGGGATAGGTGCCACCCACTTGGCGGTGGACCCTCATCGTAGGAGCCGCCCCCACCAAGTGGGTGGCAGTGCGTCACGAAAGGAGAGTCCAAGTGAGCTAAGTTCAAGTCACGAAGGACCTTCTGGGTCTCGAAGGCCAGCGGGTGAGAGTCCCTAAAAAAGTGCCAGGCGATTCAATACGCGAACCAAGCATCTCGGCTACTCTCGGCACCATCTCGTCCCTCTGGACCTCCATAAGCATGGGTGAGAGCAGCCTTTTGCGCAGGAGAATTGCTCTTCGGCCCCGAGCTTCATAGCGGGTTTGGAGCTTCCAGGCAGCTCAGCCATCTCCCCAAGGTAGAACTCTCCCTCTGCCCTTCGCCAGGCAGGCCTTGAATCGCGGTCTTCAAGCCGAGTACTTCAGCGCGACCTACATCAGCCATCGACGAACGGCAAGGCGGGCGGGAAGCAGCCGTCCGGAAACAGGGCAGTGCGGTCACCCTCCTTCAGTCTCTGCGCTGCCTCGCGGAAAGCGGCCAGGAACCAGCGGTAGGCGTCGCGGAGCGCCTGGCGAGCGTGCCGGCTGACCGCGTGGAAGAGCGGCGCGGGGGATTTCTTCGGCTTCGGTGGGCCGTCGTGAGGGTTCTGCCGGCGGATGGCTGCGGCTCCCAGCGGAGACTTCCCGGTCTTCTGCCGCTCCTCGTGTGCCTCGCTCTCGATCTCCCGGACGACCTCGTGTCAACTGGACGCCAAATTTCCCCCCTTCCTCTACGTTAAAAATCCCCCCCTCTGGTTGAGCCAGCTCATCAGAGCGGGCAGTTTGCAGGTACCGTCCGGTTACCTGGGGTGTGTGGGTGGGTG
>DASQPA010000179.1:0-16022 GCA_035644215.1 Thermoanaerobaculia bacterium | reverse complement strand
TCTCCAGGGTCTTGCCGTCCTTGGCCTTGAGATCGCGGTAGTTCATGCCCTTGGCGGGGTCGTAGTACTTCGACAGCAGCTCGCCCCAGGTCGCGTAGTCGGGGGCGCCGGCGGACGCTGGGGCAGGGGCCGGAGCGGTGGCGGCCCTGCCGGGCGCGGCGCTCCCGCCGAGGCCGACGGCTAGGGCAAGCACTTGGAGGATCGATTTCGTCGTATTCGTCATGTCCTATCCTACGGAGTCGGCAGCGGAGCGGATGATTCCGGCCGGGTAGCCCCCAAAAGGCGCGAGCCCGGTGGAACCGGGCTCGCGTCGGGATGGCGGTGGGTCGACCGGCTAGCCTTGGCGCCGGGAGGCGCAGAGACGGCCGTTGTTGTAGGCCTCGAGCTTCGCCTTCAATCCGCCGCCCTCCGTCCAGGCGGCGCTGCTCGTCCGCAGCTTGCTGCCCAGGGGGAAGCTGAAGAGGAAGCCGTCCGCCTGTTTGATCTCGGCGGCGACGCACGACGAGGTGGCTCCCGCGAGCGTGTTGAGCTTGGCGGCGATCAGCTCGGGCACCAGGTCGGAAGTCTTGTCGCCAGCGGCGACGGGGAAGAGGAGACGGAGCGCCTCCGCCTTGCTGTAGGTGGTGTCGCCGATCACCAGGCTGTCGACCGGCCAGGCCTCCGGATGGGTCCGCCAGAAGAAGGCCGAGCCCACTCCGTGCAGCTGGGAACGATTCCGCGTCGCCATCTCGACGACGAAGCAGAAGGTGATGTCCGAGTTGGAGTCCCCCGAGCCGGTGTCGGGGAGAACGACGCCGTTCGTGGGCTGCGACACCACCTGCCACTTGAACGGAGCCGAGGCGCCGAGGTTCAGGTTCTTGCCGCTGGCGCCGGTCCCCACCTGGAAGGAGGTGGTGGTGCCGGTCAGGCTGAGCACCGCGCCGTCCAGGTCGCCGAACCCGATCAGAGTGCCGGACAAGGAGGTGTAGTAATACCAGGTGGCGGGGTCGATCGGCCCGCCGTTTTCGACGTAGGCGGGCGTCCGCAGCTGCTTTCGGGGGCTGTGGGGCGGCGCGCTGGTGGTGAAGCCGCTGACCAGGACGCTCAGCTGGAAGCCCTGGGTGGGATGCGAGAGGCTGACCAGGTTGCCGACGATCTGGCCGGTGCCGTCCGAATTCTCCTGGAAGGTGCCCTTCGGGCTGAAGACCAGGTCGGTGCTGATGCCCGGCAGCTTGAACGCGGAATGGGACGTGCCGGCGTAGCCCGGGTTGTTGTCGGCGGCGACGAGGCAGCGCTGGTTCGCCAGGGCCGGCGGATTGGTCTGGTTCTGCACCGTGTGCAGGCAGTACTTCTCGACGCCGTTGTACCCCGCGGCACAGACCGGATTGGGGGCGACGAAGTCGCCGACGCCGGTCAGGGGGAAGGAGTTGGGGGGCAGGTTGACCTCGCTGACGCTGTAGGTCCCGCCCTCCGGCACCCAGAGGCCCTTGTTGTCGGTGGCCGGCGGCCTCTGGTTCGCATACTTGCAGACCAGCTGGCTCGCGCCCGCCGGGTAGGTGCAGGTGGCGGTCCCCAGGGTGCTCGTGGCGGTGATCTTATAGTTCGAGGCCAGCCCGGGCGGCAGGTTGGCCGCGAGCTGGGTGGGGCCGCCGCCGCCGACCCACTGCTTGTCGAGGTAGACGTGGCGGGCGCAGGGGGGAGAGGTGGTGGAAGACGCGGTCGCGGTCAGGTTGTTGAGGCTCCACACCAGATCGGTCTGGCCGTCCCACACCACGCTGACGGCGGCGTTCGGCCAGTCATAGGTGATGTTGGCCGCCAACACCGTCGGCTGCCCCCGGTCGGCGGGACCGGGGGAGAAGTTGTTCAAGGGGCCGAGCGGGAAAGTCCTCGGCGTCGCGATGGTGTGATAGCCGAAGAAGGCGGTGTACGTGCCGTCCGCGTTGGGCATGACGCACTCGACGAACGGGGCACAGGCCTCCGCCGCCGTCGCCGCGAGCAGCAGGGCCAGGCAGACTCCCAGGGTCAAACGACGTTTCCGGTTCGCACTGTTCATGTGTCCACTCCCCTCCGAAATGGAGATCTGAGAAAAGAAACCTACACACGATTGGAATCGAGAGCCCACAACTCTACACGATGACAGCCTAGGGAGGGAAGAGCGGCGCGGCGGGCGCGGCCTGGGCCGGGCCGGTCGGGGGGAGGACGGTGAGGCCGGAGAGATAGGCGCCATAGGTCCAGAGCGGCACGGTGCGCAGGCAGCCCAGAAGCTCGCCGGTCATGGCGAGGTGGGAGGGCAGGCCGCGGCGCCAGCCGACTTTCTCGATCTTCGAGCGGTGGGTCAGGCCGCGGAGCACCCGGATGGTCGAGGGGAGCCGCCGCCGCGCCACCACCTCGTTGATCATGATCTCGATCCGGAAGCCGTTCTGGCGCCCCTGGGGGATGGCGGCGAAGACCTCGCGCCGCAGGGCGCGCAGGCCGGTGATGGGCGGCAGGCGGAGGAAAAGGGGGCTCTTCCACCCGTAGTCGACGATGCCGCAGGAGAGGACGCAGTCGCCCCCGAGGACCGGGGCGGCCAGGGCCTCGAAGTGGAACGGCAGGGTGCCCAGGATGTCGGCGTCGAAGAAGACCAGGACCGGGGCGGTGGTGGCGGCGACTCCCAAAGCCAGGGCCCGCCCCTTGTCGCCGACCGAGCGCGCCGAGACGACGCTCGCCCCGGCGGCCAGGGCCGCCGCCGCCGTGCCATCCGTCGAGCCGTCGTCGACCACCACCACCCGTCCCACCCCGCGTGCCGCCAGGGCCGCCCGCACCACGCCGCCCACCGTGGACTCCTCGTTGCGGGCGGGGATGACCACGTCGTAGGCCGGCACGAGAGGAGGTCTAGGAGGGGGGTGAGGAGCGGAGGTCTAGGTCAGCGCGTCATAGAGCGGAAACCGCTCGCAGAGCTCGCGCACCCTCCCGCGTACCGAGATGCGGACCGCCGCGTCCTCGGGGGCTTTCAGGACTTCGGCGATCAGGCCTCCCACCACGTCCATCTCCGGCTCTCGCATGTCGCGGCTGGTCAGGGCTGCGGTGCCGAGGCGGATGCCGGAGGCGACGAGCGGCGGGTTGGGGTCGTAGGGGATGGTGTTCTTGTTGACCGTGATGCCGGCCTCCTCCAGGGCCTTCTCCGCCACCTTGCCGGTCAGCCCGGCCGAGGCGACATCCAGGAGGAAGACGTGGTTGTCGGTGCCGCCCGAGACCACCCGCACCTTTTCCGCCATCAGCCGCTCGGCGAGCCGCCTTGCATTGGCGACGATCTGCCCCTGGTAGACCCGGAACTCCGGGGAGAGCGCCTCCCGGAGAGCCACGGCCTTGGCGGCGATGATGTGCATCAGGGGGCCGCCCTGGATACCGGGGAAGATGGAGCGGTCGATGTCCTTGGCGAAGGCCTCCTCGCACATCACCATCCCGGCCCGCGGGCCGCGCAGGGTCTTGTGGGTGGTGGTGGTGACGAAGTGGCAGTGCCCGACCGGCGAGGGGTGGAGGCCCGCCGCCACCAGGCCGGCGATGTGGGCGATGTCGGCCATGAGGAGCGAGCCGGACTGGTCGGCGATCTCCCGGAAGCGCGCGAAGTCGATCACCCGGCTGTAGGCCGAGGCGCCGCAGATGATGAGCTTCGGCCGCTCGGCGAGTGCCAGGCGGCGGACCTCGTCGTAGTCGAGCCGCTCGCTCTCCCGGTCGACCCCGTAGGAGACCACCTGGAAATCGCGCCCCGAGTAGGAGAGCCGGTGGCCGTGGGTGAGGTGGCCGCCGGCCGAGAGGTCCATCCCCATCAGCTTGTCGCCAGGCTTCAGGACCGCGAAGTAGACGGCCATGTTGGCCGAGGTGCCGCTGTGCGGCTGGACGTTGACGTGCTGGGCGCCGAAGAGCCGTTTCGCCCGCTCGATGGCCAGCCGCTCGACCACGTCGACGAACTCGCAGCCGCCGTAGTAGCGCTTGCCGGGGTAGCCCTCGGCGTACTTGTTGGTGAGGACGCTGCCCGCCGCCTCGAGCACTGCGTGGCTGACGAAGTTCTCCGAGGCGATGAGCTCCAGCCCGAAGTTCTGGCGTGCCCGCTCGTCGGCGATCGCCTGGTGGATCTCGGGGTCGACGGCCTTGAGCGATCGGAAATCGGGCATCTCTCTCCTCGGTGCCTCTCGTCAGGCGACGCGGCGGCCGGCGGGTCTCTCCAGGCCCGACGATCCCGAGCGCCGTCGTGTCTACGGTTTCAGGTCGGAACGGAATGCGCCGCGGCTCTTCAGGGCTTCGGCGGCTCTTCCGGCCCCGCTCCCTCGCCGCCCTCGGTCTTCTCGGCCTTGGGCGGCGTCTTCTTGGCGGGGGGGCGCTTGGCCGCGGGCTTCTTCTTCGGCGATTCCTCCGCGGTGGCGGCCGGGTGGTCCCCCTCCGCCGGCGGGGCCTCGGTGTCGGCAGGCGGTTTCTTGGGGACACGCTTCGAGGCCTGCGCCCGCTCCGGCTTGCGCGCGGTGTCCTCCGCCGCCGGTTGGCGCTTCTTCAGGCGCTTCAAGCGGCGCTGGCGCCGGCGCCTCAGCTCTCGGTCTTTCTCTCTCATGTACCCTCCTCGAATGGCGGGCCGGACCCGGTCTGTATGGCGGCCGCGTGAATCGCGGCGCCAGCTTGCCCCACGGCCCGGTCGGATGTCAAGGAAACCACGGGGTTTCGGGGCTCGCGGTCTTCACAACGGCTTCATGACGGCGTTTCATAACGGCGTTTCATAACGGAATATTGCCGTGCTTCTTGGCCGGCAGGCTGGCCCGTTTGGCGCCGAGCTGGCGCAGCGCGCGGATGACCTCGCGGCGGGTCGCCTTGGGCTCGATGATGGCGTCGACGAACCCGCGCTCGGCGGCGATGTAGGGCGAGGAGAAGCGGTCCCGGTACTCGGCCACCTTCTCCTGGCGCAGGCGGACCGGATCGGCGGCCTCCTCGATCTCCCGGCGGTAGAGGATGTTGACCGCCCCTTCGGGACCCATGACCGCGATCTCGGCCGTCGGATAGGCGAGGTTGACGTCGGTCCGCAGGTGCTTGGAGGACATGACGCAGTAGGCGCCGCCGTAGGCCTTCCGGGTGATGACGGTGATCTTGGGCACCGTCGCCTCGGCGTAGGCGAAGAGGAGCTTCGCGCCGTGCTTGATGATGCCGCCGAACTCCTGCTGGGTGCCGGGGAGGAACCCGGGCACGTCCTCAAAGGTGACGAGCGGGATGTTGAAGGCGTCGCAGAAACGCACGAAGCGGGCGCCCTTCAAGGAGGCGTCGATGTCGAGCACCCCGGCGAGGTAGGCCGGCTGGTTGGCGACGATCCCGACGCTCCGGTTGCCGAAGCGGGCGAAGCCGACCACCAGGTTCCGGGCGTAGGCGGCATGGATCTCCAAGAACTTGCCGTCGTCCACCACCCCGGCGATCAACTGCTTGATGTCATAGGGTTTGTTGGGATCCTCGGGGACCAGGGTGTTGAGCGCCTCGGCCTCGCGGTCGGGGTCGTCGTCGCTGCTGCCGGCAGGTGCGTCGTCCAGATTGTTGCTCGGCAGATAGGAGAGGAGGTCGCGGATGGCGGCCAGGCAGGCGGCGTCGTTCCCCACCGTGACGTGGCAGACCCCGCTCTTGCCGGCGTGGGTGGCGGCCCCACCCAGCGCCTCCATGGTGACCTCCTCGTGGGTCACCGTCTTGATCACTTCGGGGCCGGTGACGAACATGTAGCTCGTCTCCTCGACCATGAAGATGAAATCGGTGATCGCCGGCGAGTAGACGGCGCCCCCGGCGCAGGGACCGAGGATGGCGCTGATCTGCGGCACCACCCCGGAGGCCAGGGTGTTGCGCAGAAAGATGTCGGCATAGCCGCCGAGCGAGGCGACCCCCTCCTGGATGCGCGCCCCGCCGGAGTCGTTCAATCCCACGATCGGCGCCCCGTTTTCGAGCGCCAGGTCCATGACCTTGCAGATCTTCTTCGCATTGGTCTCGGAGAGCGAGCCGCCGAAGACGGTGAAATCCTGGGCGAAGAGGTAGATCAGGCGGCTGTCGACCGTGCCGTAGCCGCAGACGACGCCGTCGCCCGGGACGACGCTCTTCTCCATCCCGAAGTCGCGGCAGCGGTGGGTGACCAGGGCGTCGATCTCGACGAAAGAGCCGGGATCGAGCAGCAGGTGCACCCGCTCGCGGGCGGTGAGCTTCCCCGCCGCGTGCTGGCGCTGGACGCGCTCCGCGCCGCCGCCCTCTTCCGCCGCCTTCAACCGGCTCTTCAGCTCCTCGACCCGCTCTGCCCGTACGCTCGCCATGGTGGGCGGATCTTATCCCACGTGTGCCACAATGCACCGTCGTGCCGTTCGCCCAGCTGGACACCGCCGCCGTCGCCCGCACCCTCTCCCAGATCGCCGAGCAACCGGAGGACCTGGTCGACGCCTTTTTCGAGCGCCGGGAGGAGGTCGAGTTGCCCCCGACCGGGGAGACGCCGGTGCCGCCGGGGCTCCGGGTCTGGCGCGAGGAGGGCTTCGCCGTCCGCCTGGTGCGCGAGGGGCGGACCTGGCTCGCCTCGCGCGACCAGATCGAGCCGCGGGCGTTCGCCGAGGCCCTGCGCCAGATCGCCCGCGCCCTCCCCTCGGCCACCTATCCCGAGCCGGCCCTGCCCCTGCCCCCCTGGACCCCCGCCACGGCCGACGAGCTCCTCGACTTCCCCGGCGCGGTGACCCGGGCGGTGCGGGCGCATCACGTCGGCTTCCCCCTCCGCCTCGCCGTCCGCCGCCATCGCCGCTGGCTCCAGGTGGTGGGGGCGCGCCTGGTGCCCGAGCCGCAGAGCGAGACCTTCTGGGGCTGCTCGGCAGAGCTCCCCCGCGGGCGCTACGGCGCGCTCTACCCGGAGCTCGGGGCCACCGCCGCGGCGAGCCTCGCCGCCGCCTGCGTCGCCCTCTTCCGCGCCCGCCAGGCGGCGCCGCCCGCCGCCGCCACCCTGGTCGCGGTGCTCGGTCCGGGAGCCGTCGCGGTCCTCCTCCACGAGGCGGTGGCGCACGCCCTGGAGGCCGACACCCTGGCCCAGGGCGGCAACCCGGAGTCGGCGCTCGGGGTCGCCATGGCGGCCGAGGGGGTGGACGTACTCGACGACCCCGCCGCTGGGCCGTCCGGGGTACGGCGTACCACCGACGACGAGGGGAGCCCGGTCTGCCGCCGCTGGCTCCTGCGCCACGGGGTGGTCGAGCAGCCGCTCGCCGACGCCCTCTGGTCGCGCACCTCGCCCGCCTTCGTCCCCGGGGCCGGTCGTCGCGGCAGCCTCCACCTCCCTCCCGGCCCGCGCTCGACCCACTTGGAGCTGCTCGCCGGGGAAACCCCCGAGGCCGACCTCTTCGCCGAGGCCGAAGGCGGCCTTTACCTGGAGGAGGCGAGCCGCGGCGCCCTGGACCCCCTGTCCGGCGAGTTCGTCCTCCACTTTCCGTTCGCCCGGCGCATCCAGGCGGGCGCTCCCGGCGAGGTGGTCGGTCCCTGCCGACTCTCCGGCCGGGTGGCCGACCTCCTCCACCGGGTGACGGCGGTAGGGCGGGAGACCCGGTCGGCCGGCGCCGGCTGGTGCGCCAAGGGGGGGCAGAAGATGCCGGTCTGGGCGACCGCTCCGGCCCTGCGGCTCGAAGGGGTGGAGGTGGGGCCGGCCTGAGCCCCACCCCGCCGGCCGGGTCCGACCTGCCTAGCCTGGCGACCGGGCTCGCCTCTTTCCAGTTAGTTCGTCGGAGGTTGCTGGAACGCGATGACCATCGCTACTTGTCGAAGAGCTCGCTCATCGCCTTGGTCGGGCGCTGCGGCTTGGTGACACGTTCGAGCATCGCCTGTCCGCTGTCGCGCGACACGACCAACCGTGCCGGGATGATCACGTCGAGAGGCAACTCGCGCAGCGCCTGGAGGTGATGAAGGAGCGCCTCCTCGATGAGGAACGCCTTCTTCAAACCGTGCGCCTCGGCGTACTTCTCAAGCGCGTCGTTGGTGCTGTCGGAGATGAAGGCCGAAACCTGGGTCTGCCCGCTCGCCATGTAGAAAATGTAGACCATGGAGGTGGAGCATTTCAAGCGAGGTTCTCGAGCCGATTCTGCCAAGACCGGGGCACCGGGCGGCTACGGCGCCACGGGACTCCCACCAAGCGGCGGCGTCCGAGTGCATTGACTGTTGTTAGCCATCGATTGTCCCACGAAGGTCCTGAACACGTTCTCGAAGACGGTCAGTACTTCGCCACGCCGACACGGCTGCGCCAAGCTTCACGAACTCCGGCCGCTCCATGGCAATAGTGTAGCCGACTCGGACTGCCGCGGCCGCCAAGTAGTCGTAGATGCTTGCGCCATGGGCAGCCAGCTCGAATGGCAGCAGCCAAGCCGGCTGGCGCGTGTGATCTGGGAGCAGCCGAGCCCCATCACGTGTCGGATGTCCACCTAGGTCACAATGCAAAGCGTAGTCTCTGGCTCGGAACCGACCCGCAGAGCGATCACGCATGTGGCGGGGCTGCCATCGCTGCATTCGTTCGTCTCTGGTAGAGCGCAGCCACTCCGCCGCTTCACCTTCGTCCTCGGCAAATGCCCATGCTAGATACTCGACCTCAACCAGCTGTCGAATGAGCGCAGCGGCACTGTAGTCGTTGCCGGCTTCCAGCCAGCAAGAGAGCCGCGCCAGCGGAGAGTTCGCCGGCTGTCTGCGCGACGATCGCCAGACCGACAACGGTGTCGCTCCCGAACCCGAAAGGCGATCGACCGGCGACGCGATCTCCGCCAATCATGTACCCGCCGGCCCAAAGGAACCTACCGAACTCGCGGAAGCCTGGTCCAAGCGCGCTCACCAGCAGTGATCGCCCTTGAGCGGATTCCTCGTTGTCCCGTATCTCGGCGGTCATCTTCTTCCGTATGGCTAACGACGCTGATGGCGGTGAGCGGCGGGACCGAACTAGACTCCGAACCCGCAGGCTGAGCCCAATTTGCCTATAGCAACCGCAAGGTTCAAAAGGCTTCGTAGGCCGAGGCCGCTAGGATTATCCAGCCAACAAGGTCAAGGCATCGCGATGCTTCAGGCGCTCCATCGCAGTTTGCCACTGGACCGTGAGCGTATCGATAGAACCAGCTACAGGCACCCTTGAAAACTCGGTGATGACATAAAACCGATATTCTGCTTCAGGCTCGTGCTCTACTGTTTCTGAAGGACGAGGTGCCCGTGCACGCTCAAATCTCCAAGCACATGCGGCAACCCAGGCCAACCTCCGGTTTCACACTGAAAACGCCAGTCTTCGTCCCCTGGTCCGCAAGTCCGATACAACGAAAGGTCGTAATCGCCTTCCATCCGGTTCGAGATGATCGTCCCGCTTATCGTCATCTGCTCCGCTCTAGCCTCTTCTTCCAAATAAGTGACCTTGTCAGGTCCTCGCACGGTGTGGTAAGCGTAAGGAAACTCAAGGGTACTTCTTCTGCAAGAGAACTGCCAAAAGGGTCCTTGAATGCCGGCACTGATGTGGGTTGATGGGCAGATCATCCTGATGGAAAAGTCTCTACCCTGGAAGGAAACAGGCTTGTGATTGTCGCGTGGATCTGGTTCACAAACGACTGCCGAAAGAGGCGACTGCGGAGCCAGGGCAATTCGACCCAACTTGTAGAATGTGACCCATGCGCCATCACTGTTTCCATACCACAACCCGCTTGTCGTTCGGAATGCTATCTGAACTGTGCTGCCCGGGGAAGGCAAAGGAGTCAAGTACCGATCCCAGCAGTACGTACCATCGGTAGGGACGTCGTCATTACCAACCGTCTGGCCAGACACACTTTGAACTACGAGAGTCCCAGACCAGGTTGTACCAGCCAGTAGCTGCGTCCCCTGTGTTGGCGGACTAGGCTCCGTCGGAGCGCTCTTGCCGCTGCAGTGAAGGCAAGCGACCGCCAGTAAGAAAACGACGAAGTACCGCCGCATTTTTAATCTAACTGACATATCTATTCACACTTTCAAGTGTATCACTGTAGCGTTCGCGTGTCTAGATCTAACGAGGCTGCCGCCTCAGACCCACGAGCATGCCAGCACAGGACCTGGCTGATCGGGAGCCCGCAATGACGATAGCACGCACCGTCGCGGAGTGGGCCTAATTGTGGTCACGCCGCCCGATCCGAGACGGTGGGACCCTTGACCGGTTGGCCAAGAGAGGGGCCAGCGAGGATCGGGACCTCGCCGAACACGGGCTCGCCGAGTGGGCAGCCGCGTTGGATTTGGAAGATGTCTGACCTGGGGCAGATCTGTACAAGCGAGTCAAATTTTTCCCTGGGAGCGCTGGCGTCCCCGTCGGCCGGGCGGGGGAAGAAGAAACCGACGAGGACGCCGGCGCTGCTCTGAAAAAGCCTGCGGGGGTAGGCGCCCCATCGACGGAGGTCGTGATCCCGGGGAATCGAGTCGTGATCCTGAGGAAATCGGGTCGTGATCCCGGGGAATCGGGTCGAGATCCCGAGGAATCGGGTCGTGATCCCCGGGAATCGGTCGAGATCCCGGGGAATCGGGTCGTGATCCCAAGGAATCGAGTCGTGATCCCGGAGAATCGGGTCGAGTCCTGTCCTCCCCCCATCCCCACCCCCGCGCCCGCCCAAGGGGAGGCAGGCAGCGGCATGTTTAGGCCGTCGGTTCGCTGAAGCAGAGAATATAGCCATCTGGATCCTCGACGTAGAAATCCTTACAGGACCACGGCCTCTCTCCCAAAGGCTTGGTAATGAGCGCTCCACGCGACCGCAGCTCATCATGCAAGCTCGCCACGCCCACTACGTCAATGTACACGTCGAGATGTTCATGTTGCTTGCGATGCGCCCTGTCGGCGATTGTCTTCGGTGCGCACTTGAGATGAATCGCAGAACCATCGCGACTGACGCTGGCATAGAACGACTCATAGCAGAAATCGAGGTCGAAGCCGAGCTTCCCGCAGTAATACTCGATTGCAGTGGGAAGATCTTCCACCAAGAACTGCGGAGCGATCCGGGTGAGCTTTGTGGCGCCGGCCACGGTCGTCGTGGTCATGCTATCCGTCCTTCTCGGCGCGACGATCTCCGCAGGCGCCAGTACTCGCGGGCTACTTGAACAGCTGTGTCGTTTGTCATAACCGAGCTCCCTTCTGGCTACTGGGGCTGGCCCCGTCGCAGGCTCCACAGTCCGCGCACCGAGAGGATGACGGAGAAGAGCGAGGTCACGCCGAGCGCAAGGAGTGTCCAGATGAAGAAAAAGCCCCCGCTGCGGTGGGTTCCGAAGCCGATTCCCACCCCTCTCATGTGGATGACGGGGACGCCCATCAACAGGAGCGACGCGACGAGGACGATGACATACCCCGATCGCCGTCCGGCGAGCACGAGCGTTCCGTACAGCCAGACGACGCAGATGACCACCGCCAAGAGGTTCGGAAGCCCTCCCGGTGACATCCCGCGGTCGATGTCGTCCGCCAGGTGAAACGTGCCGAAGAGGATCGAGAGCAGGGACGCGATGGTTAGCATAACGTTTTGTTTCATTGGATAGTCGCCTGCAGGCGGCGCCAGAAGAAGTACGAGAGCCCCCAGAGCACGCCGGTGGCCGCCGCCCAGCCCCACGCCTCCGGGCCCTCGCCCATCGAGAGGTGGGCGAGGAGCGCAGAACCGAGGGTGATGGCGAAGCCGGCATAGGCCCACTCCTTGAGCCGCGCCGGCACCGGCGCCAGCAGCAGCACCACGCCGAGGAGCTTGGCCCACGCGAGCTCCACCCGGAAGTAGGCGGGGAAGCCGAGGCGGGTGAACTCCCCGGCCACCTGTGGCAGGCGCAGTTGCGCGTAGGCGGTGAAGCCGATCTGCAGGCAGAAGATCGCGGTGACGATCCAGAAGCCGATGACCATTCCTTTGGGGCGGGGCAGGCTCATGAGGGTCCTCCGGGGGTCTCAATGCCGAATTGCTTTGCGTACTCGGCGTTCAATCGCTGCCAGCCGCCGAATTTCATGGCCTCGGGGCCGACGATGCGTCCAATGGGCCGCCCGGCGAGAAGCCGCTCCAGCACGTCGAAGCAGAGGTGCCAGCCCGCAGCGCCCATCGCCATGAATCGACGGTCGATGTTGTGCCAAAGCGTGAGCCGAGTGCCGTCGCCGCCCAGCGGCTCCAGTTCCCAGCGGACGTCCTGTCCCCCCCAGTTGAATTCGAGCACTTTCGGCGCGTCGGCCCGCTTCACCTGGGTCTCGGTGACATACGGCGTCGGCGCCCCCACGGTCGAGAGCTTTGCGGTGCCAACGGTACCGAGGTTCCGGTCCGCATCGAACGGAGCCCATTCGCGGAGATGCTCGGGGTCCGTGAGCGCTTTCCAAACCTTGGCAGGTGGGTGGAAGAGGTCGCGGACGAGAACGAGCGTCCACTTCTCTCCCTCTTTTCGGACCGCAGCGCCGGAAGCGGCACCCGGCGCGTAGGACTCACGGCTGCTCATGCTTTTTCTTTCCTTTCCCAGAGGGCACCTTCTCCATCTTGTCCAAGTGTTGCTCCAGGGCATCGACGTGCTTCGACCAGAAGCGCCGGAAGGGAACGAGCCATGCGTCGAGCTCCATGAGCGGCTCCGGTCTCAGTCGATAGAGGCGCCGCTGCGCTTCAATTCGTGATTCCACGAACCCAGCCTCTCGTAGCACTCGCAGGTGCTTGGAGACGGACGGCTGCGACAGTCGAAGCTCGCGCTCGATCTCGCCAACCGAGCGCTCCGACGAGAGCAGCAGACTCAAGATGGCCCGTCGGTTGGGCTCCGCGAGGATGGCAAACGATGATTCCACGGTAGACATAGAGCCGAGCCCAGCGACCTGTTGAGCGCCACCCGCCTCTTCCATCGACGAATATACCTGAGGGGTTATATTCTTGTCAAGTCATGCTCCGCGGCTTCGGGGACACCGCAGGACGATGCAGACAGCCGGCGCGATTTCGCCTGCTGCTACCATAGCCATCCATGATGTCCGCGCTTCCCGCGCCCTCCCCGCCCGCCCGCCGAAGGCCCGACTGCCCCTGCCGCCTCGCCGGCCGGGTCGCCGCTCTCCTCCTGCGCCTCGAAGGGGTGGAGGTGGGCTCCCTATGACCCCGGCCGCGCCCCTGCCCGGCGTCGCGACCGGCCTGCCGGCCCTGGTCCTGCGCGAGCTCAAGGTCCGCGCCGGCCACGACGAGGTCGAGGTTTTCCTGAAGCGCGGCCGCTCCCGGCGGCTCACCTTGGGCCTCACCGGCCCGGTCTCCCTGGTCAGCCAGGAGCGCGCCTGGGCGGTGCGGGCCGGCGGCCATCGTGGCTCGTTCTGGGTCGCGGGCACCGGCGAGCCGCAACCGGAGGGACCCTGGCCCGTCCCGACGGGTCCCGCGTTTACCCTTCCCGACCCCTCCCCGGCGGCCTCCTGGAACCCGCCCTCCGACCTCGACAGCCCGTTGATCGGCGAGACCGAGGGCCTGAAGCTCCTGATGAGCATCGGCCGGGAGCTGGCCGTCGAGCTCCCCGGCGCGCGCCTCCTCCACGCCGCCCTGGAGGATGGATCGAGCGAGGCCGAGCTGCTGAGCAGCCGCGGCGTCTCCGCCCGCTACCGCCACCGCGTCGCCGCCCTCCATTTGGAAGCCAGCGGCCCTGGCCGCCCGGCCGCCTGCACCCGCCTCTATCTCGCCGCGCGCGAGGGCCGTCGCTTCCATCCCGGCGCTCTCGCCCGCCGCCTGGCGGACCGCCTGATCGTGGCCGGGTCGGGCCAGCCGCCCGCGATATTGGAAGGTGGCTCGGGGGAAATCCTGCTCGCCCCCCCGGTCGCCGCCCGGCTCCTCGCCGGCCTTCTCCCCTTGCTCGTCGGTCCGCGGGGCACGCCCCGGATCACCGCTCTGCGCGACCGCCGCGGCCGGATCGGCCACCGCTGCCTGACCCTGATCGACAACGGCCGCCTCTCCGGCGGCATCTTCGAGGCTCCGGTGGACGGCGAGGGGATGCCCTGCCGCGAGGTGCTGCTCATCGAGGAGGGGACCTTCCGCCAGCCGCTCCTCGCCTGGTGGCAAGTGGGGGAGACCGGCATGACTCCCACCGGCTGCAGCCGCCGCCCCGGCTGGCGCGACCTCCCGACCCCCGGCCCCACCCACCTCTACGTCAAGCCCGACCCGCGCATCTCGGTCGCCTCCCTGCTTCAGGCGGTGAAGCGGGGGTACTACCTGATCGACGCTCCGGGCGCCATGCACCTGGACCTCGACGCCGACCTCTTCAGCCTGTCGGTCCAGGGCTTCGCCGTCGAATCCGGCCGCGCCACGGCGCCGGTCTCCAAAGCACGCCTGACGGGAGGGGTAGGCGCCCTCCTCCGCGGCATTGCGGCGGTAGGCCGGGACCTGAGCTTCGAGATGCTCGACGGGATGATCGGCTCGCCGAGCCTGCTGGTGATGGGGCTGGAGCTGCGGGGGGAGTAGGCTTTCGCGAGGAGGCATCTAGCGAGGACTTAGGAAAGATCATCCCCTGCGCTTTCAGGCTCAACCTGCCTCGCCCGCCTTGAGGCGGCCAAGCCCCCCTCTCGGGGCCGGCCCTCAGGGCTCGTAGATGGCGCAGGAGGAATCGTTCTCCCACACCTCGACCCGGGTGACCCGCACTCGGACGTCCGCGTCGAAACGCCCAAGTCCCTTCCCCACCTCGTCGAAAACGTAGGCGGAGAGCAGCTCGGCCGTGGTGTTGCGCTCGTCGAAGGGCGGGATCTCGTTGATCACGTGGTGGTCGAAGGGGGCGAGGATCTCCTGCACAATCGCCTTCAGATCGGCATAGTCGAGCACCATGCCCAGGGGGTCCAGCCGCTCGGCCGCCAGGTGGACCCGCACTCGGTAGTTGTGCCCGTGCAGGTTCTGGCAGCCGCGGGTGTGCCCCCGGATCGAGTGCGCCGCGGCGAAGGTGAAGTCCTTGAAAATCGTGTGCATGGGCCCCCTCTCGAAGGGTGCATGGTCGCGCGGCGGGCGGCGGGAGTCAAGCGGGCGGTGTTGACGCGCGAGGATCGCTGGATCCTGGGACCCACTCGCCCCGAAGGGGCTTAGGTCGGTAGCCTGGGGTGAAAACCGGTGAAAACCCCCGGCAAGGCGTAATTCAGGACGCGCTGCGCCTGCCGCCGGACGCTGGGAAGCTGCGACCGGACGCTGGAATCGTCTTTCCGGACGCTGGAATCTCGATTCCGGACGCTAATCGCTCGCGACCGGACACAAAATTCCGTTGACCGGACGCTGGGACGGCGTTTCCGGACGCTGGAGACCGGTTCTCTTCCTCCGGGAAGCTTCTCCCGGCCGCTCGGCAACCGCGCCGAGCGTCCGGAGACGCGAATTTAGCGTCCGGTCGCGGTTTTCCAGCGTCCGGACAAGGCTTCCCAGCGTCCGGGAACCCAATTCCAGCGTCCGTTCGCGGGTCTTTTGTGTCCGCTCGCTGCTCGCGCGCGTCCCGGAAACGGCCTCCTAGCGTCCGGTCGCAGGTCGTTTGCGTCCGGTCACCCGTCTTTAGCGTTCGGTCGCGTCGGTTTTACCGCCTCTTTCTTGCCGAATAGCGTCCGTTCGCGGCTCTTTGCGTCCGGTGAGCCGGCTTTGTGTCCGGAGACACACGACCGGACAGAAAGGACCCGGTCGCCGCTACCCGGAAAACAGCGCCAACGTCGGCGGCAGCCCTTCGTCGAGGCCGCGGGGGGTCCAGCCGAGCTCGGTCCGGGCGCGGGTGTCGTCGAAGGCCCACTCGCGGGTGAGGCTGCCGAGTTGGCTGGGGGTGAAGGGGGGACGGCGGCCGACCAGGCGGAAGAGGGGGGAGACGAGCGCCGCCGCGGCCCGCGCCAGGCCGACCGGGAGGTCGAGGCGCGGCGCCTTCGCCCCGCCCAGGGCCTCGATCTTCGCCGCCAGGGCGGCCAGGGTGGTGACCTCGCCCGCCAGCAGGTAGTCGCGGCCGACCGGCGCCCGCTCCAGCACCCGCACCATGCCGTCGACCACGTCGTCCAGGAAGACCATCGACATCCGGTGCTTCCCTCCCACGAGGAAGGGGAAGCGTCCCTTATAGAGCTGGGCGAGGATCGAGTTGGTCCCCTG
>DASQPA010000178.1:0-11019 GCA_035644215.1 Thermoanaerobaculia bacterium | reverse complement strand
GCTCAAGGACCACCGGCTGGAGCTCGGGCCGGAGATCCGCACTAGCCCCCTGCGCCACTCGGAGCGCTTCATCCTGGAGGCCATGGACGGCTTCCGGGTCGAGGAGGTCGAGGCGCACCGGGCCGCGGCGGCCGCTCCCGCTCCTGCCTCGCTGCTGGTCGCCAAGGGGGTGCCCGGCCCGCGCCTGCAGCCGTCGCCCGGCTCCGGGATCTTCCTGGAGAACCGGCACTACCTCCTCTTCCAGGGGGCCGACCAGATCGCTGGCCGCAGCGCGCCGCGCGGCCCCCGCCGCCGGATGCCGATCAAGCGGCATCCCGCCCCCGGGCACCTGCCCTCCACCTGGCGGCCGCGCAACCGGATCGCACCGGCGTAGGGCCCTCCCCCCCGGGAGAGGGGAGCGCAGCGCGGAGGAGATTGAGGTGGCAGCGGTTACAGGCGACGTTCTTCAGCCCCGAGGGGGCGACGGCAGATAGAAGCCTGGGGCGAGAGCCCCAGGTTGGCGTAACCACAAGAAAAAGGGCCGTCCCTACCGCGAGGGGGAACGGCTGCGGCTAGGTCTTCGCCGCTCCGCCCTCTTCGGGCTTCCACTTGCGTACCGGAGCCTTGGTGATGCGGCCGCTGCGCAGGCAGCGGGTGCAGACCGCGACGCGCCGCACTTTCCCGTCGATCAGGGCGCGGACACGCTGCAGGTTGGGCTCCATGGTCCGCGAGGTCACGTTGTGGGCGTGGCTGACGTTCCGGCCGAAAACCGTCTTCTTGCCACAGGTCTCGCATTGCTTGGCCATGTCGAACTCTCCTTGAACGCTACTTGCCCCCAAAGGGCAGAGAAGGCTACCAGAGTCCGTATTCCGAAGCAACCAGTCCCGTGGTATCTTCAATGCGAAGAAAGAATCTGGAGCATGAATACGTACCCTCTTGCCAACAGCGGGAGGAGAGTGTAGATTTACGGCACTCGTAAATATAGCCATACGCGGATGGACGCCTTGACACCCGTGTTTTTTGCTGCTAGCCTCCAGCGAAGCTTTAAGTAAGCAGCAGTAACTAGCGTTGACTACAGGCTTTTGGGGGAGCTTACCGCCGTGCTCTTCTCGCGCCCGAAGGGACTCGTAGGTCTGGACATCGGAAGCTCTGCGATCAAGCTCGTAGAGCTCAAGGAAAAGAAGGGGGAGTTCCATCTCCAGCGCCTGGGGGTGGAGCCGCTCTCGCCCGAGGCCATCGTGGACGGCTCCATCATGGACTCGTCCCTGGTGGTCGACGCCATCCACAAGCTGAACGACCAGACCAAGGTCAAGACCACCAACTACGCCACGTCCCTCTCCGGGCACTCGGTCATCATCAAGAAGATCCAGCTGCCCGCCATGCCGGCCGAGGAGCTCGCCGAGTCGATCCAGTGGGAGGCCGAGCAGTACATCCCCTTCGACATCAACGACGTGCGCCTCGACTACGTGGTCCTCCAGGAGGGCGAGCCCGGGCGGGACAACATGGAGGTCCTGCTGGTGGCGGTCAAGCGCGACAAGGTCAACGACTACGTGTCGGTGATCAGCCAGACCGGCAAGACCCCGACCCTGGTCGACGTCGACGCCTTCGCCGTCCAGAACGCCTACGAGGTCAACTACGACCTCGATCCCCGCAAGGTCGTCGCCTTGATCAACATGGGGGCCGGGGTGACCAACATCAACATCCTGGCCCGCGGCACGACCGTCTTCTGGCGCGACATCTCGTTCGGCGGCAACCAGTTCACCGAGGCCCTGCAGCGGGAGTTCAACCTCTCCTTCGACCAGTCGGAGGCGTTGAAGCGCGGCCAGCAGGTGGACCGCTACACGGTGGGGGATGCCCGCCCGGTGCTCGACACGGTGTCGGCCGAGATGGCGAGCGAGATCCGGAAGACCTTCGACTTCTTCTCCGCCACCGCCTCCGAGGGGCCGGTCGACGAGCTGATGCTCTCCGGCGGCTGCGCCCTGACCCCCAACCTGCAGCAGGTGCTGCGCGATCGCTTCGAGGTGACGACGGAGCTGATGAACCCGCTCCGCCGCGTCCACTACAAGGAGAGCGACTTCGACGCCACCTGGTTGCAGTCGATCGCCCCGATGATGTCGGTGTCGGTGGGCTTGGCCATCCGCAGGGCCGGGGACTAGCCATGATCAAGATCAACCTGCTTGCCGAGGGCAAACGCCCCGCGGCCGTCCGCAAGATCAAGCCCGCCCAGCTGCTGGAGGGCAAGGACGTCGGGCCGTGGCTGCTCGCCGTCGGCCTCGTCCTCGGGCTCGCCGCGCTCGGCATCTACTGGTACATGGTCCACGGCGTCATCGTCCAGAACGACGTCAAGATCGCCGAGGCCCAGAAGGAAGTCGACGAGCTCCAAGCCGTCCTCAAAGAGGTCGAGGACTTCCAGGCCAAGAAGACCGAGCTCGAGAGAAAAATCAAGGTGATCAACGACCTGAAGCTCAACCAGCGGGGGCCGGTGCGGGTGATGGACAACGTCTCGCGCGCCCTTCCCGAGCTGCTCTGGCTCGACCACCTGACGATGAACACCAGCTCGATCGAGGTCGACGGGCGGGCCTTCAACACCAACGCTGTCGCCAACCTGATCGAGAACCTCGACAAGATGCCCGAGTTCGAGGAGCCGACGCTCAAAGAGACACAGGAGCAGCAGGGCGGCGTCTACAAGTTCGTCATCAGCTTCAATTACTCCTTCGCGCCCAAGGCCGACAAGTCGGGAAAGCCGGGGGCCGCCGGTAAGGACGACAAGGACGGCAAGGGTGCCGGCAAGGCGGCGACGCCGCCGGGCGCGGCCCCGACGCCGACGTCAGGATAGGAGGCGACCGCTTGGCCTTCAGCACAGGTCTGGAAGGGAAGCCCTGGTACTACGGGTTCATCGCCGGCGTGGTGCTCGGCGGGATTGCCTTCGGCATCGGGTACTGGCAGCTCATCATGCCGATGAACGATCAGATCGTCGGCCAGGAGCACAAGCTCCAGGAGCTCCAGGACAAGATCCAGAAGGGGCGTGCCGCCAAGGCGCAGCTCCCCAAGTTCCGCGAGGAGGTGCGCCAGCTCGAGCTCGAGCTCGACAAGCTGCTGCGCATCCTGCCGGCGCGCCGCAACACGCCGGACCTGCTGCGCCGCATCCGCTCGCTGGCCGAGCAGGGGGACTTCACGCTCAAGAGCTTCACTCCCGGCGCGCTGTCCGACAAGGACTTCTACAGCGAGTGGCCGATCGAGATCCAGGTCGACGGCGGCTACCACAACCTGGCGCTGTTCTTCGATCGCATCAGCCGCTTCTCGCGCATCATCAACATCGAGGACCTGAAGATCAACGCCAACCCGGGGAACGGACAGCACACCATCAACGCCACCTTCAAGGCGAAGACCTTCGTCTACAAGGAGTCCGAGCCGCCGAAGGCGGACGCCGCCGGAGCGGGCGGCGCGGCGAAGGGCAAGAGCCCGCTGATGGCCAACCGGCCGCCGGCCGGCGGGGACAATCCGGAGGGAGCGCCGCCGCCCAAGCCCAAGGGAGGAGGAGACTCATGAGCCAACCTACGAGATTCAGCCGCTTCGCGCTCGGCGCGCTCGCCCTCGCCCTGTTCGGCCTGGCCGCCACCGCCGGCACGGCCCAGACGCCGGCCGAGATCGCGCGGCAGAAGAAGCTGCAGCGCCAGGGCAAGCCCGCCAATGCTCCCGGCACCCCCGGCGCGGTCCCGGGCGCCCCTGGCGCTCCCACCGCCCCGGCCCCCCCGGCGGCGGGTCCCGGCGCCAAGCCGGCCCCCGCTCCGGCCAAGGGCGGGCCGGCGCCGCTGCCCCCCAAGGGGTCGGCCGGCGCTCCCCCGGCGGCCACCGCGCCGGGTCGGCCCGGCACGCCCACCGGCGCTCCCGGTGCCCCCGGCACGGCGAGCGGTACCCCCGGCGCGGCCCCGGCCCCCGGTGGAGTGCTGCCCGGCAGCACGCCGACGCCGCTGCCCGGCGACATCGATCAGATCCTCGAAGGGGAGGAGGAGGTCCTCTCCGGCAGCGGCTACTCCTACGATCCGGGGAACCGGCGCGATCCGTTCAAGTCGCTGCTCGCCGCTCCCGACCGCCAGGAGTTCCGCGGCCCGCGCCCCGACGGCATCCCGGGGCTGCTCATCGACGAGATCGATCTGACCGGCATCTACAAGACGTCCCGCGGCTATGTCGCGCAGGTGAAAGCCGCCAACCAGTCGAAGAGCTATCTCCTGAAGGAAGGCGACCAGCTCTACGACGGCGACGTGGTGAGCATCAGCCATAAAGAGGTAGTCTTCAAGCAAACTGTACAGGATCCGACTGCCCTGAAACCTTTCCGTGAGGTGGTCAAGACCTTGAGCCCATAGCGGGCGGTCGAGGCCTTTAGGAGGTCCCGAAAGGGAGGCGAGAGCCATGGGAGATGTTTGCATGCATAGACGGAGCGCTCTTGGGCAGCTCTTGATCGCTTCGGCAGTGGCCGCGACGGCGATCGCAGCCGGCTGCACCGCATCGCGGCCGGCCAAGGTCGTCCAGGCCCGGCCCGCGGCCCGTCCGGCTTCGGCGTCCGCGGACACGAAGCGGGATACGACGCTGGGAACGACCCCGAACGAGATCCGTTCGCTCGAGGTCCGGGAGGGGGCACCAGAGGTCTACGTCGACGTCAAGTCCAGTGCGGCGCCGGTCTGGACCAGCTTCCGGAACGCCCAGGGGCAGGTGGTGATCGAGCTCCCCAACACGGTGCCGGCGGCGACGGTCGCCGACCTGGCGCCGGCGGACGGGCTGGTCGCCTCGATCAAGGTGCAGCGCGAGAACGACGGCAGCCGGCCGCTCACCCGCCTGGTGGTCGAGACCCGCCAGGAGGTGGAGCACTCGGTGACCGCCGAGAACCTCGACCTGCACGTCCGCCTGACGCCGGTCGACGGCGAGAAGCGGGCCTCGCTCTCCGGCGAGACGGCGGCCAAGGGTGCGGCCCCGGCGCCGGCGAAAGTCGAGCCGGAGCCGCCGCCGCCCCCCCCGCCTCCACCGGTCCCCGCGGCCGCCGCTCCAACCCCGGCCCCGGCTCCCACTTCCTCTCCGGCGCCGGCCCCGGCCGACACGGCGGCTCCCGCTCCGGCCGCCTCTGCCGGTACCGCCGAGCAGCCGGTGAAGGCGCCCGCCCCCAAGGGCGCGACCGCCACCCATCTGGACAGCGTCGAGGTGGTTTCCACCAACGGCGACGCGGTGGTCAAGATCTCCGGCGACGGGGAGTTCCCCTATCAGACCTTCGCCCTCTCCGATCCCGCCCGCTTCGTGATCGACCTCTCGGGCGTGCTGAACCGCAGTTCCCGTGCGACCGTCAACGTCGAGCACGGCGTGGTGCAGCGGGTGCGGGTGGCCCAGTTCAAGCCGCAGCCCCAGCCGGTGGCGCGGGTGGTCTTCGACCTGCGACGCGGCGTCGTGCCGCATATCGAGCGCATGGCGAAGGCGATGATGGTGACGTTCGCGAGCTCCGGCGCCGAGGGTGCCGCCCCCGCGGCGGCGGCCGCCACCGGTTCCAGCGCGGCGCCCGCGCCGGCTCCCGCCCCGCGGATCTCCGCCGCCGAGCCGCCGCCGGCTCCGCCGGCGCCCCCGGCGCATACCACGGAGATGGCGGCCAACCACTCCGAGCCGCCGCCTCCCCCGCCGCCGGCCCCCAGCCGGAGCGGACGGAGCAAGAAGGGCAGGAAGTCGGCCCCGGCTCCCGCCGACACCGCCCCGGCCCCGGCCGCCAACCTGGCCTCGGTGTCGACGCCGACCATCAAGGCCTCGTCGTCGAGTCACAAGAACGACGGCATGCCGGCGGGATCGCCGGTCCCCGCCACCGGTGCCGCCAGTGCCGCCGGCGTTGCGGCCAAGGGACAGCCGAGCGACCTCCAGCTCAACCGTACGCCCGGCTCGGGTGCGGCCATGGGGAGCCCCACCTCGGCGGCGGAGAGCTTCTCCTCCCAGGCCGTCGGCCAGCAGGGGGAGCGCACCTACGTCGGCGAGCCGATCGACTTGAAGGTGACCAACGCCGACGTCACCGACGTGCTGCGCACCTTCGCCCAGCTGTCGGGTTTGAACATCGTCGTCCAGCCGGGGGTCACCGGCCAGGTCACGGCGGAGATGGAGAACGTCCCCTGGGATCAGGCCCTGGAGCAGGTGCTGAAGATCAACAAACTGGGCTATGAGCTCGAAGGCAACGTCATGCGCATCGCGCCGGTGTCGATCCTGCGCGAGGAGGCCCAGGAAAAGCAGGAGCTGGCGGCGGCGCGCGCCCTGGCGATCCCCCTGCGCACGATCATGAAGCCGCTCTCCTACGCCCGCGCCGTCGACATCGCCTCGCTCCTGAAGAGCGGCCAGGCCGGCCTCCTCTCGCAGCGCGGCAGCGTCATCGTCGACACCCGGACGAACACCCTGATCATCAAAGAGCTGCCCAACTTCCTGGATACGATCATCGCGGTCATCGAGCAGCTCGACACGCCGGAGCCGCAGGTGATGATCGAGGCGCGGATCATCGAGACGACGAAGAACTTCAACCGCGACCTGGGGATCAACTGGTCGTTCAACGGCGTCGCCGACGCCGCGCACGGCAACACCACCGGCCTCATCTTCCCCAACAACGGCAGCCTGAACGGCACCGTCGACGTCCATGGCTCGACCGGCAACGTCCTGAAGCTCCACCTGGGCAACGTCTTGAACACCTTCACCCTGGACGCCGCCCTGCAGGCGGCGGAGAACGAGGGGCTGATCCACATCCTCTCGGCGCCCAAGGTAGCGACCCTGAACAACCAGCGGGCGTCGATCCAGAGCGGCCTGCAGATCCCAGTGCAGACGATCGCCAACAATACGGTGACCGTGCAGTTCGTCAACGCCACTCTGCGCCTGGACGTCACCCCCCAGGTCACGGCCGAGGGGACGGTCCTCATGGACATCGACATCTCGAAGCGTGAGCCGCAGCTCGCCTTCCTGGTCCCCGGCTCGACCAACGCCCCCATCGCCACCAAGGACGCGCGCACCCGCCTGGTGGTGCGCGACGGCGGCACGGCGGTGATCGGCGGTATCTACAAGATCACCAACAGCGAGTCCGAGGCCCGTATCCCCGGGCTTGCCAACATCCCTATCCTGGGCAATCTCTTCAAGAACCACTCGCGGGCCGACACCAACGAAGAGTTGCTGATCTTCATCACCCCACGGGTCATCAAGCTATAACCGGGGGAGGAGCCGAACATGGACCGCAAGAATACGACTCTGATCGCGGCGCTCGCGCTCGCAGCCATCGCGCTCGTCGCCCTGCTCGGTTGCAACGGGCGCACCGACCGCACCGACGGCGGCGGGGTCCTGCTCTCGGTGACGCAGCTCCAGCTGCCGCCGACCCAGTTCGTCCTGCACAACCTGGCGACCAACCCGGTGCTGCCGAGCATCCCGACGGTGACTCTGCAGAACATCGTGAAGGACCCCTCGGCGGCGAGCACCAGCCAGCTGGAGAACATCGAGCTGCGCTCCTACGAGGTGACCTTCACCCGCGCCGACACCGGCAAGCGGGTGCCGCCACCGCTCGTGGCGAGCCTCGGCGGGGTGGTCCCGGTCAACGGCACGTTCAACATCAACACCCTGGCGGTGATCTACAACAACCAGGTCGACACCCTCCCGATCTCGGACATCGCGCAGTTCGGGGTGGATCGCGAGACCAACAGCACGATCATCGTGCTCAACGTCAACCTCCGCTTCTTCGGGCGTACCCTCGGGGGGCAGGAGGTGCAGTCGAACACCGTCGGGTTCACCATGGAAGTGTTTCAGTAGCCGTTTGGCGGAGAGGTTCGAGGAGAGCCGTCATGAAAACCCTTAAGTTCCTGACTCCGGTCCTGTTCGGCGCGGTCCTGGCCCTGGCGGCCTGCACCAGCTCGTCCAAGGAGCCGTCACAGACGCCGACCACCCCGGTCCCGCCGGTTCCGGTGGCGACCTTCAACGTCACCGTCACCGCGAGCCCCAATACGCTCACCACGGGGCCCGGCGGCTCCGGCACCCCGAGCATCATCACGGTGACGGTGCGCCGGTCTGACACCGGGCAGGCGCCGCCGGACCTCACGCCGGTGACCCTCACCACCACCCTGGGCGAGTTCGGCAGCGTGGGGAGCGGCAGCCAGACGACCAACCTCCAGCTGGTCGGCGGCCAGGCGACGGCGGCGCTCTTCCCCGGCAACGCCGCGGGCACGGCCACCATCCGGGCCCAGGTCTCGCAGAGCACCGGGGTGACCAGCGTCTCGATCGGCCAGCCGGCCACCTTCTTCGTCGCCTCGGTCTCTCCCAATGTCGGCAACCCGCAGGGTGGGCAGACGGTGACGATCAGCGGCGGCGGCTTCGCGGCCCCGGTGCGGGTGACCTTCGGCACCGCCGCGGCCACCGTGCGCTCGGTCTCTCCCAACCAGATCGTCGCCGTCGTCCCCTCGGCCATCGCCGCCACCGGGCAGCAGGTCGGCGTCGGGCAGTCGTTGCCGGTCGCCGTCGGGGTGACCATCCACGTCAACGAGGCGGGGACGGCGACCGACACGCTCGCCAACGGCTTCACCTACGCCCTGGGCGGCACCGACCAGCCACAGGTCTTCTCGGTCTCTCCGGCCTCGGGACCGAACGACGGCGGCACCACGGTGACGATCAACGGCCAGGGCTTCGTCTCCCCGGTCCAGGTCTTCTTCCAGAACACGACGGTCTCGCTGGAAGCCTCGGTGCAGTCGGTGACCGCGAACCGGATCGTCGTCACCACCCCGGCGGCCCGCGGCTTCGGCCAGGGTCTCGCCAACAACCCGGCCGACGTGCGGGTGAAGAACGTCAACACCGGCTTCCAGACCATCTCGGCCGGGGCCTTCCGCTTCGGCAGCAAGGTGCTCATCACCTCCTTCACCCCGGGCCAGCTGCAGTTCAACGACACCACCTCCCCGATCACCATCTTCGGGCAGGGCTTCGAGTCGCCGGTCTCGGCCACCATCGACACCGTGGCGGCGCGGGTCCTTTCGGTCTCCTCGACCGAGGTCGTGGTGCAGTCGCCGGGCATCCGCATCGCCTCCTGCCAGGACGTTCCGGGTCCGGTGGGGGTGGTCAACATCAACACCGGCGACTTCGACACCACGACCGGCGCGAGCTTCATCTACATCGTGCCGAAGGTGGCGGTCGGCGGCGTCTCCCCGGCCAGCGGCGGCGAGGGCGGCGGCGACCAGATCACCGTCTTCGTCACCGGCATCGACCCGGCGATCCTCAACGCCACGCGGGTCCAGTTCGGCGACCAGACGGCGAGCAACGTCCGCCTGGTGCCCAACGGGATCGTCGTCACCAGCCCGCGCTTCACCGGCACCTTCCAGACCCAGAGCTGCATCAGCGGCTCGCAGACCGGGACGCAGAAGATCCCCACCAGCATCGACATCAAGGTCACGAACCTGGAGTCGACCTGCAACGACACCAGCTCCAAGGCCTTCTTCTATGTGCCGACCGACGGCAGCTGCCAGGTGACGCCGCCGCCGCCGCCCACGCCGCCGGTCGCCTCGTTCACCTTCTTCCGCGTCGGCGGGGCCGCGAGCAACCAGGTGCAGTTCCACGACACCTCGTCGGGCAGCCCGACGAGCTGGGCCTGGGACTTCACCAACGATGGGACGATTGACAGCGCGGCGCAGAACCCGCTCTTCACCTTCCCGGGTCCGGGGACCTACTCGACGCGCCTGCGGGTCACCAACGCCGGCGGCTCGAACGAGACCGTGGTCCAGGTCACGGTGCCGGTGCCGTAGAGGGGAGAATTTCAGCTGGGCCTTAAAATGGAGGCGGCCGCCTGGACGGGCGGCCGCCTCCGTTCGTATACTTGGGCGCTATGAACGTACGCCGTAGCCTTCTTCTGCTGTCCCTCCTCTGCGTCCTCTGCCTTGGTTTCGCCCTGAGCTGTGGCAAGGCCACCCCCGTCGCCCCCACCGGGACGACGCTCGCCATTACCGCCAACCCCTCCCGGATCGACCTCTTCGGCACCTCGACGATCACGGTCTTCGGCCGGAAGGCGAACGGCAGCAATCTCGACCCGGGCACCGAGGTCCGCTTCTCGACCGACAAGGGGTCGATCGACGGGATCTCGACGATCAAGGACGGCCAGGCGACCGCCACCCTGCACGGCGACGGCAGCTCGGGCACGGCGACGGTCACGGCGACGACCGGGGCCTCGACGATGGTCACGACCAAGATCCAGGTCGGGCAGGGGGACGTCAAACCGACCCTCCTGGTCAACGTCAACCCGAACAACATCCCGGTTCTGGGTAAGTCGACCGTCACGGTGATCGCTCGCAACGCCGATGGGACGGCGGTCGGAGCCGGTCAGAGCGTGATCGTGACCACCGATCTCGGTACCCTCAAACCCGCGAGCCCGCTGACCACGGACGCCAGCGGTATCGCCACGACTACACTCACGGCAGGGTCCCAGGCCGGCACGGCGACGGTGACCGCCATCGTGGGCTCGAGCGATCCCAAGACCGCGACCCTGACCATCCGCGACTCGGCGGCGTCGATCTCGCTACAGGTCGATCGCACGTCCATCCAGAGCGGCGGCGACCAGGTGGTGAACCTGACGGCGTTCGTCTTCAACGCGCAGCAGCAGCCAGTCAATGGGGCGACGGTGACGTTCTCTTCCTCGAAGCCCTCGCTGAGTACGAGTGTTACAACGACCGACGCTTCAGGGAAGGCCACGAGCACTCTCACCGTCAAGGCGGCCGACCTCGCGACCTGCGAGCCCATCACCGTCACCGCGACCACCCCGTCAGGGACGGCGACTCCCTTCAGCTCTACCAAGACCATCACGGTAACGGGTTGTTAGGCCCATCCAGACCTTTTACGGCATAGACCTTCTCCGCGAGGCGGCCCGCGGCCAATGGCACCGCTGGCGGTGACCGGGCCGTCCGGGTGTCCTCAATTCTGGACTTTGGCGGGCGCAGTCCGCACTGCGGGTCTTGCAGTCTGGACTGCGGCGCTTGCAGTCTGGACTGCGTGTCCTCCATTTCGGACTTCAGGGGCCGCAGT
>DASQPA010000177.1:0-4954 GCA_035644215.1 Thermoanaerobaculia bacterium | reverse complement strand
ATGCGAACCATCTCTCGTTCCCCCCGCTGCGGCGCGCTCCTGGCCCTTCTCCTGATCGCTCTCCTGGGGCTGCCCACCGCGAGCCGGGCCCAACCGATCCTCATCGACGACTTCTCGACCAATCAGGCGGCCCAGACCCTCACCTTTCCACCGGCCGGTACCAGCTCCTCGTCCAGCGTCTCCGGCGCCGGCATCCTGGGCGGGGAGCGCGACGTCGAGGTCGACCTCACTGCCGGGGTGATCGCCGGCAACACCATGTCCGCCACGGTGAGCAGCGGGTTCTTCTCGTACTCGCAGGACGCCACGATTTCCGGCATGGGCAAGATCCAGTGGGACGGCACGGACGGCTCCCCGACGATCAACCCCACCGGCCTCGGCGGCATCGACCTGACCGCCGGCGGCACCCAGGACGCCTTCCTCCTCTCTGTCTTCTTCGACGACCTGCCGGTCAACATCGTGATCGAGGTCTTTACCGACGCCGGCAACGCGTCCAGCCTGACCCTCACCACCCCCGGTCTGCTGTTCAGCGCGACCAACTTCGTCCTCCCCTACAGCGCCTTCACCACGACCCTGGGGACCGGAGCGGACTTCGCCAACGTCGGCGCCATCACCCTCACCCTGGGCTCGAGCGTCACCGCCCCAGACGTGGTGCTCGACTTCCTGCAGACCACCTCGACCCTGACCGCCACCAAGACCGTCGCCATCTTGAACGACGTCAACGGCGACGGCATGGCGAACCCCGGCGACACCCTGCGCTACACAGTCACCCTCTGCAATCCCGACGACGCCTTCGACGCCGCGGCGACCGGGGTCGGATTCACCAGCGGCGCTCCGGCCAACACCACCCTGGTGACCGGCTCGGTGACCACCTCCCAGGGGACGGTCACCACCGGCAATACGGGCGGCGACACCAGCGTCGCGGTCAACGTCGGCTCGATCGCCGACGCGGCGTGCGTCACCATCACCTTCGACGTGATCCTCAACAACCCGTTGCCGGCAGGAGTGACCCAGATCGTCTGCCAGGGAACCGTCACCAGCAGCAGCCTAACCCATCTCAAGACCGACGACCCAACCCCGCCGGGCACCACCGACCCGACGGTGATCCCGGTCGTCGCCGCCCCGGCGGTGACCGCGACCAAGGTCGCCGCCCTGGTGGTCGACGGCAACGCCAACGGCAAGGTCAATCCCGGCGACACCCTGGAGTACACGGCGGTGATCACCAATGCCGGCAACCAGGCCGCCTCCGCGATCGTCTTCACCAGCGGCGCCCCCGCCAACACCCAGCTCGTCGTCGGCTCGGTGACCACCACCCAGGGCAGCGTCACCCTCGGCAACACCGCCGGCGATACCAGCGTGGCGGTCAACGTCGGCACCCTGGTCGGCGGCGGTGGCAGCGTCACCATCAAGTTCCGGGTGACGGTCAACAATCCGCTACCGCCGGGTGTGACCCAGATCACCTGCCAGGGCACGGTGACCGGGACGAACATCCCGGCGACCGTCACCAACGACCCGAGCACAGCGGCCCCCGGCGACCCGACGGCCACCCCGATCGAGGTGCTGACCGTGATCCAGATCCCCACCCTGAGCGGCTGGGGGCTCCTGGCGCTCGGCCTGGCCCTGGCCGGGTTCGGGGCGATGCGGCTCCGGAGGCGGACCTTGTAAAGGCGGGAGCGCAAAAGCGCCATGAGGGAGGCGGGAATCCGCCAGTAGGACCGCTATACTTCCCTCATGGCGCCGCGTTTCGACTCCGAGAACAAGACCCTCGACCTGGCGGTGGCGGACCTGCTCGAAGGGACGCTCCTGCGCAGCCTGGGCTTCGGCAACCGCGGCGGCTACGAGCGGCTCTGGCTCGGTCAGGCGATCCACAGCCGCTACCAGGAGCAGGCGCTTTCGGGGGACGGCAGCTACCGGCGGGAGGTCCACGTCACCCACACCTTCCCCCACCGGGGATGGACGGTCACCGTTTCCGGGCGGATCGACGGCCTGCGCCGCGAGGCGGACGGCGCTCTGGTGGTCGAGGAGATCAAGTCGGTGCGCCGGGGCGGGTCGCTCGCCCCCACCGTGCGTGAGATGTACCAGCGCCAGGCCCTGCTCTACGCCTGGATGCTCGGCGCCCTCCCCGAGCACACCGGCCTGGAGATCCGCGCCGAGCTGGTGCTGATCTCGATCGGCAGCGACGAGATGGAGCGCGAGCCGCTGCGCTCCGATCCGCGGGCGCTGGACGCCGCGGTGCGGCGGCGCCTCAACCTCCTCATCCATGTCCACGAGGCCGAGCGCCAGGCCGCGGCCGACCGCCGCGAGGCCGCCCTCCGCCTCGCCTTCCCCTACGCCGAGCCGCGGCCGGGGCAGGAGGACATCCTCGCCGCGGTGGGGACCGCGGTCGAGAACGGCGAGCACCTCCTCGTCCAGGCGACGACCGGGATCGGCAAGACCGTGGCCGCGCTCTATCCGGCCTTGAAGTACGCCCTGGCCCACGACAAGCGGCTCTTCGTCTTGACCGCCAAGACCCTGCAGCAGGAGATGGCGGTGGCGGTCCTCCAGCTCCTGAACCAGGAGGGGGCGTTCCACTCGCTGCGCCTGCGGGCGAAGGCCAAGATGTGCGCCAACGACCAGATCCTCTGCCACGAGGAGTACTGCCGCTACGCCAAGGACTATGCCAGCAAGCTGCAGAGCACGGGGATCACCGGCCGCCTGCTCGCCGAGCGCTCCACCCTGGAGCCGGACGACATCTTCGCCGCCGCCAAGTGGGCCGAGGTCTGCCCCTTCGAGGTCAGCCTCGACCTCGCCGGCCGGGCGCAGGTCGTCGTCTGCGACTACAACTACGCCTTCGACCCCTACGTCTCGCTCCCCGACTTCGGCCCCGACCGCGACCTCGGCGACACCCTCCTGGTGATCGACGAGGTCCACAACCTGGTCGATCGCGGCCGCGGCTACTACAGTCCGGAGCTCGGGGCGGCCGCGGCGCGGCGGGCGGCGGAGGCGGTGGCGCACGGCGGCCAGGCCCTCCACCTGCGGCTCGCCAACCTGGCGTTGAAGCTCGCGACGGTGATCGAGGAGGCGGTGGACACCGCCATGCTCGAAGGCCCGTCCGCCGCCGAGCGGGCCGAGCGGGCGGTCGAGACCAAGCTCCCCGAGGACCGCCTCTGGGCGCTGCGGCCGGCCTTCGACGCCGCCTTCGTCGACTATCTGGAGCACCAGCGGGAGACCCGGACCTTCAGTGCCGAGGACCGCTTCGTCGCCCTCTACTTCGACTTCCTGCGCTTCTTGAACGGCCTCGTGGTGTCAGACGCCGCCTTCAGCCACTACGTCGAGCGGACCCGCGGCGACAGCCGCTTGAAGATCCTCTGCAAGGACCCCAGCCGCTTCCTGGGCGGCATCCTCTCCCGGGTCCGCTCGTCGATCGGCCTCTCGGCCACCCTCTCGCCGCCGGAGTTCTACACCGGCCTTTTGGGCTTCCCCGCCGGGCGGACCGCCTTCGTCGAGGTCGCCAACCCCTTCCCGGTCGAGAACCGCCGGGTGGTGATCGACGCCACGGTCGAGACCGCCTGGAAGCGGCGGCCCGACAACTACGGGCGGATCGCCGAGCGGTTGGCCGAGTTCGCCGACAGCGTGCCCGGCAACTGCCTGGCCCTCTTCCCCAGCTACCAGTTCCTCTCCGAGGTCGCCGGCCGGATGCGGCTCGCCAATAAGCGGGTCCTCGTCCAGCGCCAGGCCGACAGCGACCGCGAGCGCGAGGCCCTCCTGGCGACGCTCCGCGGCGCGGTGTTCGGCGACGTGCTCTTAGTCGCGGTGGCGGGCGGGGTGTTCGCCGAGGGGGTCGACTACCCGGGCGAGGTGATCAAGGCGGTGGCGGTGGTCGGTCCCTGTCTGCCCGGCCTCTCGCTCGAGCAGCAGCTCCTCAAGGATTATTACGAAGAGCGCTTCGCGCGCGGCTTCGAGTACGCCTTCGTGGTGCCGGGGATGACCCGAGTGGTGCAGGCAGCCGGCCGGCTCATCCGCTCCGCCAAGGACACCGGGATCATCGCCCTCTTCGATCGCCGGTTCCTCTACTCCCCCTACCGCGACTACCTGCCGGGGGACTGGCTGCCGGAAGGCGGTCTGGGAGAGCTGGTGGGCGACCCGGCCGGGGCGGCGGAGGAGTTCTTCCGGGTGATCGCGACGCGGCGGTAGGGGAACCGCCGTGAGCCCGGCGGTGTCCTCGCGGCCGTCCAAAAAACGAGGGGGGCTCACGGCCCCCCTCGCGGGTACGGCGGGAGAGCCCCGCCTCGTCGCTGCCACGGCTACGTGCCCAGGCTCGCCTTGGCCGCCGTCGCCACCGGCTCGGCGGCCGGAGCGTGGCCGGTGCCCACCTCGACCGGAGGCGGCGCCGGGGTGATCGGCGGGGTCGGCGTCGTCGCCGGCAGGGTCGCCCGGCGGGGCTTGCGCGTCCGCAGCGGCTTCAGGCCGAACTCCTTCAGCTGGGGATTCCGCGGCCCATGGACGAACTGCAGGGCGTGGTGCAGCCGCGAAAAGAGGTCCCCGCCGTCCAGGAGTACCTGCTCGCGCCGGGTCATGGCGGTCGAGGCGCTCGCCTGCAGCCCATTGAGCTGCTTGCGGAGAGACTTCGCCTCGGCGAGCAGGGCCTGGAACTGCTCGAAAGCCTCCTTGAGCCCCGGCGTCTGGTCGACCTGCGGCGCCATGCTCTCGGCCAGCGCCTCCCAGCGGTTGATCTCGGCGGCCAGGGTGGTCTGGCCGCGCTGGTTGCCCTTGGCGGGATTGGCCGGCGGGTTGCCGGACGAGGTGACGGACGGGGTGGTTTCAGTGTTTCCAGTGTTTCCAGTCGTGCTCATTGTGCTTCTCCTTTGCTCGGAGTAAGCTACGGAGCTGTCTATCGCAGACGCGCACGGCCCTCCGGATTGAGATGCCGGGCGTTCTCCGTAGCCGGGTTAAGGTTCCTGCCTTTTTCCGGTGACAC
>DASQPA010000176.1:0-7188 GCA_035644215.1 Thermoanaerobaculia bacterium | reverse complement strand
TCACCGCGGTCGCCTGCATGGCCAACACCGACCCGGTCAACGACAACCGCTCGGTGACCGAGCACATCCTGGCCGAGGCGCGGCGCCACGGCTACGCCCGGGTCTATCCCATCGGCGCGGTGTCGAAGCAGCTTGCGGGCGAGGAGCTGGCGGAGATCGGCGAGATGGTGCGGGCCGGGGCGGTGGCGGTCTCGGACGACGGCCGGCCGGTGATGAACGCCGAGCTGATGCGCCGCGCCCTCCTCTACGCCCAGCACTTCGCCATCCCGGTCATCCAGCACGCCGAGGACCTCCACCTCGCGGGCGCTGGCGTCATGCACGAGGGGGAGTGGTCGACCAAACTCGGCCTCCCCGGCCTCCCCGGCTCCGCCGAGGACGTCATGGTGGCCCGCGACCTCATCCTCCAGGAGGACGCGGGCGGCCGCTACCACGTGGCCCATCTCTCGACAGCCCGCAGCCTGGCGATGGTGCAGCGCGGCAAGGCGCAGGGTTTGAAGGTCACCTGCGAGGTGGCGCCCCATCACCTGCTGCTGACCGACGAGGAGGTTTCGCGCTCGGGCTTCTCGACGAATACCAAGATGAAGCCCCCCCTGCGCTCCGAAACCGACCGCCGGGCGCTCCTCGCCGGCCTCGCCGACGGCACGGTCGACTGCATCGCGAGCGACCACGCCCCTCACCATGCGGACGAGAAGGACGTCGAGTTCAACCTCGCCCCCTTCGGCATCCTGGGATTGGAGACCACCCTCTCCCTCTGCCTCGACCGCCTGGTCCGGCCGGGGCTCGTGACCCTGCCGCGGCTCGTCGAGCTGCTCACCGCCGGTCCGGCGCGGGTCCTCAACCTCCCTGGCGGCAGCCTCCAGGCAGGCCGTCCGGCCGACGTCACGCTCTTCGACCCCGAGAAGAAGGTGACGGTCGACGCCGGAAGCTTCCGCAGCCGTTCCCGCAACACCCCCTTCGGCGGCTGGAAGCTGCGTGGCGCCCCGGTGCTGACGATCGTCGGCGGCCGGCGGATTGAGCTGCCGGGGCCGCCCCGAAGGGGCGAAGGTCGGTAGCCTGGGGCGCCAGCCCCAGGTAGGGTAAATCGAAGAAAAGAAAGCCCCAAAGGGGCGACGGTAGGCTCGGTGCGGACCTCCGCCCGGAGATAAATCTCCGGGCTATGAGTTGCGCTGGATGAATCCAGCTTCGCGCGGGTGCTACTCTCTTGCGGAATCGACCGCCGCGACCCCGACCGTATGGACGACTGGTTCCACATCCTCGCCGCTCGCGCCGAGCTTCCGCCGGACGTCGCCCGGGAGCTCCTCGAGCGCGGCTTCGTCGTGCTGCCCGGCCCGGTGGCGTCGGACCGGGTGGCGCAGTGGGCCTCCGCGTGCTGGCGCTCTGACCCCCGCGGCGCCAAGCGCCTGGCACCTCTTTCCGGGATCGCGCGGGCTCGCTCTGGGACTTTCCAAAACGCTTCCCGAGCCTCCGGAACCTCTTCCGGAGCTTCCAAAATCCCTCCGGGACCTTCCAAAACGCTTCCGGAGCTTCCGAAACGACTTTCGGAGCATCCAAAACGCTTCCGGAACCTCCGGAAAGACTTTTGGCGCGTCCGGAACCGTTTCCGGAGCATCCGGAACGATTTCGGGAGCGCCCAAAACGCTTCCGGAAGCTCCGGAAAGACTTTTGGAGCATCCGGAACGATTTTCGGAGCGCCCGAAACGCTTCCAGAACCGCCGGAAGGACTTTTGGAGCATCCGGAAGCGTTCCGGAGGCTCCCGAAGACGTTCCGGGTGGAGCCGGAGGGGTCAAGAGTCGACCCGGAGGCGGGAACCGCGCGCGGGATGCGCTTGACTTCCGCCTCACCGCACCCCCCAGCCAGGTGCCATGCGCTTCGTCAGGGCGGGCACCTCTTTCCGGGCCCGACTGACGGTCGTCCTGGAGGATGCCCGCAGGGTTCTTTTTCCCTGGGAGCGCCGGCGTCCCGCCGGCTTCTTCTTCCCCCGCCCGGCCGGCGAGGACGCCAGCGCTCCCAGGGACCCTCCCCCCGGCCCCCATAGGCGCTAATTTACCGACGCAGTGTCTTCGTAGAGACGCCCAGCCGCTACCACAAAATCCCCCGGAACCACCGCCGCCGGGGCGTCTCCGCAGGCCGGGAACGCCTGGGTCCCGGCGGCGTTGGAGACGGCCTGGTGTTCGAGGTCACGGCAAGGGCTGGGGTAGCGGCTGGCCGTCTCTACGACCCCGAGCTCGTAACCGCCCTGCACACGGCGGAGGCCCTCGCCCGCCTTCCCGAGTGCCTCACTCGGGTGCTCGAGGCGAGCGGCGCCGTGGCCCTGGAGACGGCGGGACGGCTGCTGGTGGAGGGAGAGCGGATCGCCTGAAGGTAGACAGGTCAGCCCGGAGGGGCGGCGGTCATTCCAACCCGTTCCGTCGCCCCTCGAGGCTTTTGTGAAGCGCTGGCACTGCCTTAGGGTCTAATATCCTGCGCATCCCATCTGACACTTGCCAGCGTCGACGGTCTCCTGTTCATAGCACGCTTTGGCTTGGGTCGGATCATCCTTTTGCTTGCATGCGTCCAAAAATTTGGCGGCGGCCTCGATGCACCTGTTCGCGCAATCTGCTCTTGCTGAGTTATAGGTCTTCTCGCCCCAGAAAGGAGTGCCTAGAAAAGAGGGATTGTTCCATGGATTCCTCTCCATGTAGACGCTAAAGACGACCCTGGTCTTCAGCTCATGATCCTTGAGCTTGACTTCCAGCGATCCAGCTCTGGCCTCCAACTCCTGAACTTTTTTGGCAAGCTGGTTGTCGTTGGGCCCTCCTTGTCGGCAGCTGGTAACCAGCGGGCCAAGGAGCACGGTCAGGATTAGGAGTGCAATAAGGCGCAGGTTTTTCATAACGATTACTCCCTTCTAGTTGTCGACAAGACGTTTAAGCGTCACCGCGGGAAGCGAACCTGCGGCATGGCAGGGTTTCCGGGAATTCCCTTCCGCCCCAAGGTGCCGACCGTCGGTGGTCGGCGGCGCTAATGTTTTTGATAACGAGCGATCGCGACGAATCCCCTCACTCGCGAAGGGGATATAGCGCGGTAGGAGGCTGCGTGCCTATCTCTGAGGTGCTGTCCCTCAGGGCGTTGCCGGTGCCTTGTTCGCCTTGTCGATATCCGTCGCTGTCTGCTTGAGATCCGTAGTATCCCGCCCCGCCCGCACCGCGGGTCCCACGTCGGCCGGCAGCGAGGTGTCCTCGAAGTCCACCTCGTCGCCCGTGGTGAATCCCTCGGCCTCGTTGAAGGCGGGCTTGAGCTTCGACGGCCAGCCCGCCGCCAGGAGCGCCTCGACGGTCGTCTCCTTGGCGACCTTCTCCTGCGCCGCCTGGCCCGAGGTCCCGAAGGTGTGCCGGACCAGGATTCGCGCGTAGCGGACCGGGTCGTTGCCGGCCTCGCTGGCCGGGGCGTGGCTTTCGGCGTAGGCCATGACCGTCTTGGTCTTCCGCGCATCCATCCACCTGCGCAGACCCTCCCAACCATCGTCGATCGTCGGGAAGATGGGGAAGCGGCCCCAGAGGTTCTTCTTATCGTAGGCGCCGTAGCTCCACGCCTCGGGGAAATCGCTGTTGACCGTCAGGTTCCCGGGGTTGTTGCAGCGCCAGGCGCTGTCCCCCTTGCGGCGCACCTTGGTCTCCAGGACGACGTAGGTGTTGCCGTCGCGGCTCACGATGGTGTCGCCCGGGAACTTCGCCGGGTTGGTGATCTTCCCCTTGCCCTTGGGGTCGACGTAGTCGAAGAGGATGGGCGCCTCGTCCTTGTAGTTGCCGGTCGCTTTGAGGGCGGCGAACATCTCGGGGAACATCCGTTCGAAGCGGTCGGCGGTGGTCGTCCCCTTGAGCTCGATCGCGGCGACGCAGAGGAACAGGCGCTCCTCGTGGATGTCGCCCCGGGCGCGGACCAGGTTGCGGCGCACGGCGAGCTGCACGGCGCGCCCCTCGCTCTCCAGGTCGCGGAGGATGGCGTCCGCCCCTTCCCCGTTGAGCTTCTTCATGAACGCGAGGACGTCGTCGTCCTTCGTCGGGTCGACCGCGCGCTGCACGAACATCCGCTGCACCGCCCGGTTCCCCACCAGGCGCTGGAGCCGGAGCACCGGGTGGAGGTCCGGCGCGGCGGCAGGCGTGGGCGTCTCGACGGCCGGAGTGGCCGCCGGCTGGAGCTTGGGCTCGAAGGTCTGCACGGGAGATCAGTATCTCACGAAGAGAGCGTTCGCCCGTTGTCGGGGGCCGCTTGGGACTGCTACACTAACTGAATGCCGGTACAGCCACGGCCTCCTGCCGGGAGCCTCCCCGCGAAGGGAGAGCCCAAGCCCCGCGCGGTGCCCATTCCACCGGTGAGGTGGGGCGCCAGGGCAGGGCCGCCGGTCCAGCCGCAGATGGCGGGTCCCGTACCCCGGCAACGACCGCAACCGCCGCCACCGGTGGCTCCGGTCCGGCTGCCGCCAGGATCTCGCGCGGTGCAGCCGCGGATCCCCGCGAGACCTGCCGTTCACCCTCCAGCCGCTCCACGACCGGCGCTCCCGGTCCGGGAGGTGATCCAGGCCGCGGCGCGCAGCAGTAGCAGCAGCAAGGGGAGGGGGGGCGGCGACGTGGCCGCGCACAACTGGGACAACGTGTTGTGCCAATACAACGGCGGGAGCGCAGGGAGAGAAGTCGACCGCGCTTTGGCGGACGCCGGATATCACGACCCTGCGGAGCGGCGCCGTGCCGCCTTGAGGGGGTTGCGCGAAACCCGATGGGCAGCTCGCAAGATTGCACACGGCCTGGGAGGGCAGCAGAGCGAGAAGCGGGGAGGCACCGATGAGGACATCCAGAGTTGCAAACGCGATCTCCTCGCCTGGGTGGCGCGGAATCCGGCCCCTGCGGGCGCGGCCGCGGGCGCGGGCGCAGCGGCCGCAGGCGGCGGACGGGCCAGAAGACGGGGAGGAGCCGGCCAGGACGACGACGACTATGACCGGGAGGCCGTCCGAATTGGCCAGCTGGCCCTGTTTGCCAGGCAAGGGGACAGGGAAGCGTTGAACCGGCTGAGAGAGATGGCGGCGGCGGGGAATCCGGCGGCGATGGCGAGGATGGCGGTGTTGGAACCGCCGCTGCCACCACCCGCTGCCGCGGCGGTGCCACCGCCACCGGCAATCGCTCTCGCTCCACCGCTGCCGGCTGCCGAGGCGCCGAATGCCGTGGCGGACGTTCCGCTGCCTCGGGGTATCAATGCTGCTGCCTTGGCGAATTTCCGCCGGCTGTGGGACGGATGAGGGATGGATCGGCTGGCGTTTCGCGCCGGGGTCTAGAATAGGTTTTCGTACTTCCGCCCAACGGCCGCCGATGCCTGAGACCACGACCGAAATCCTGCTGGCCTACCTGCGCCAGCACGGCGAACGCCACTCGGAGGCGGTTCTCCGCGATCATCTCGTGGCCCAGGGCTACGATCCCGACAAGGTCGACCGGGCCCTGGCAGCCTATCGGCTCGAACGGCAGCGTCGGGGGCTGCGCGGCCCCGGTTTCGGGAGCTTCCTGCTCGCCATTGTCTTAGGTCTCCTGCAATTCGGGCTCTTCCTCTACGCCGGCCACGATACCCTCCAGCACCCCCATCGGACCTTTGTCCAGATGGGGGTCGGGCTCGTGGCGGGCTTGGCGGTCCTCGCCGGCGAGGGCGTCGTCGGCATCATCCTGATTTATAAGGCAAACGCGAGCCCACCGGATTGGGGGGCTCTCCTGCGCTCGGTGGGCTGGGGATTGACACTGGCCGTGGTGGTGACCTTCGTCCTCCCCTTCCTCGCCGTCGGGGTCTGCTTCGTGAAGTATGGCTGAAGCTCCGCAGAGCCCTTGCAGAGCGCCGCCGGCGGATCGAGTCGCCGGGTCGCTCGAGTACCTGATAGACTTCTGGCATCGTGCCAGCGTCATCGGCTTGGCCGGCGCCTACCTCAGGGCGGTCGCGGCCATTGGACCCTACCTAACCTAGGCTGGAGTACCACGCCGATGCCTGAACCCAAACCCATCGACCTTCTCGCCTACCTGCGCGAGCTTGGTGAACGCAACGACCTCAAGGTGCTCCGGGACGATCTGGTCGCCCAGGGTTACGATCCGGGCGAAGTCGATCGTGCGGTGGGCCTCTACCGAATCGAGCGAAAAGCCTTTCAACGAGCGCAAACGGGCCCGTCGAATCTGGGTTGTACCCTCGGCGGCTTTTTGCTTGGGATACCGTTCACGCTGTTGAACTTTTGGCTCTTGGTGGGGAGCGTGCCGGTCGAGGTCGAAAAGTGGTATTTGATCCTGGTCTTGGAGTGCCTCATTGGCCTCGCGCTCGTTTTCGTCGGCAGGAGCGCCGCGCGCGCGAATGTGGATGGTGCCAGCATGCTGGTGAGCAGTTTAAGTGGTGGCCTGATCGTCGGCTCGGTGCTCCCGGCCTCGCTCATGCTTCTGATCTGGAGCATCTGCAAGCCTTGATTTTTACGGTAGAGGATTCGCCTCATCTAACGCGGCTGGCACTCCAGAGGCGGCCGGCCGGTGATGAACGCCGAGCTCATGCCGCGCCCTCCACCTTCCGCAGCCGGTCGCGGAACATTCCTTTCGGCGGCTGGAAGCTCCGCGGCGCCCGGTCGTGACGATCGTCGTCAGCCGGCGCGTCCAGCTGCCGGGTCGCTCGAGCACCTGATAGACTTCTGGCATCGTGCCGGCATCGACCGCGATCACGCTCACCCCTTTCGGAGCGCCGCTCCATGGCCTCTTCGTCCTTCTCGGGACGGTGGCCGCCGTGGTCGTCTTCCTGCTCGGCGCCCGGCGCCGCGGCGGGTTCGGCGACGAGCGGATGCCGGTCCTCCTGGGCGCTTTGCTCTGCGGCGTTCTCGGCGCCAAGCTCGCGGTCGTCTGGCGCTACCTCGACGCTGCCCCGGCGCCGTCGCTCCTCGGTTTCCTGATCCAGAGCGGCCAGAGCGTGCTGGGGGGCCTGACCGGCGCCTATCTCGGAGCGATCGCCACCAAGCGCCTGATCGGCTACCGCGCCAGCACCGGAGACCTCTTCGCCCCTGCCGTGGCCCTGGGGATCGGCATCGGCCGCTTCGGCTGCCTGCTGACCGAGGCGCCGGGAGTGCCCACGGGCGGCCGCTGGGGAGTGGTGGTCGATGCGGCGCGGGCGGCGCGCATCCCGGGCTTCCCGCCGGAGTGGATCGGCGT
>DASQPA010000175.1:0-7197 GCA_035644215.1 Thermoanaerobaculia bacterium | reverse complement strand
CCTAGCCCGTTGCCACAGGCTTTTCCTGGACCCCGACGCCGCCCTCAAGGAGCGAACGGCTTGCGCGGCTTGCCAACCGCCGTGGTATCCGCCTCGGAAAAGAGGTGCCCCATCTTCTCGCGCTTGGTCTTCAGGTACGGCCCGTTCTCGTGCGTCGCCCCGACGATCAGGGGGACCCGCTCCACGACCTCGATCCCGACCGCCTCCAGGGCGGCGATCTTGCGCGGATTGTTGGTCAGCAGCTGCACCTGTTGGATCTTGAGGTGGCGCAGGATCTGCGCCGCCGGCTGATAGTCGCGCAGGTCGGCCGCGAAACCCAGCTGCTCGTTGGCTTCCACGGTGTCGAAACCCTCGTCCTGGAGGGCGTAGGCGAGGAGCTTGTTGTAGAGGCCGATCCCGCGCCCTTCCTGGCGCAGGTAGAGGAGGACGCCGCGGCCACGCTCGGCGATCTGGGCGACCGCCGCTTCGAGCTGCGAGCCGCAGTCGCAGCGCAACGAGCCCAGCACGTCGCCGGTCAGGCATTCGGAATGGAGCCGGACGAGGATCGGACCGTTCTCGGCCACCTCTCCCATCACCAGCGCCATGTGGTGGAGCCCGGTCTCCGGCTGTTCGAAAACGAGGGCGGCGAAATCTCCGGATCGGGTGGGGAGGCGGGCTCGGGCGACGCGCATCCGCGAGGAGCCGTTGGTTCTTTCGTCCGACATCTCTTGCTCTCCCTTCACGTAGTCATCCCGTTTCCGGCGTTCGCCAGTCGAGGAGGAGGCCCAGGGTCTCCTGGCGCCGTTGCCGCAGCAGCGCGTACGCTTCCACCGCCTGTCGGCCGGGGAAGCGGTGCGTCACCAGATCGTCCACCCGCAGCTCTCCCGCGGCCAGCCACTCGAGGAAGAGCTCGCCGTGCCGCGCCGCGCTCCAGGGAGCGTCGAAGGTCGCCTGCGGCGGGTGGGAAAAATAGTGCGCGCCGACGAGGGTCAAGCTCCGCCGGTTGCACAGATCGTGGAAATCAAAGGAGCTGGGGCCGCTCGGGCTGCTGACCACGAGCAGCCGACCCTGGGGGCGCAGGAGGAGGGTCTCACCCGGCAGCGCCCGCGGATTGCCGGACGCTTCGACCACCAAGTCGACCCCTTCCGGCCGATGGCGGCCGCGCACCGCCTCGACCAGCTGGCCGGCCTCGCCGGCGAGCGGCACGAACGGCGGCTCGGGGGGCAGGCGGGCCAGCCGGTCCGGGGCGAGGTCGATGCCGAAAATCGGCCGCGCGCCGGCGATCCTCGCGATCCGCGCCGCGAGCTGGCCCAGGAGCCCCAGGCCCACCACCGCGACGCTCTCCCCCCAGGTGAGGCCGGACCGGCGCAGGCCGTTCATCACCACCTCGGCGAGAGTGGTCAGGGCCGCCGCCTCGTCGCTCACCCCGTCTGGCACGGGCCGCAGCTCGGCGACCGGGCAGACCGCGTAGGCGGCATGGGGCCGGTGGCTGTCCACCCGGCGGCCCATCCATTCCGCCGCCTCCACCCCGGGGCCGACCGCGATCACCTCGGCGACGTTCGAGTAGCCGGCGACGTAGGGGAAATGGCGCAGCAGCTGCCACGCCTCGCCGATCTCCGGTCCGCCGTCGAGGACAGTGAGCTCGGTCCCCGGGCTGACCAGGGAGACGCGGGTGCGCAGCAGCACCTCGCCGGCCGCCGGAGTCGGCACCGGGCGCTCTTCGAGCGTCACCTGGCCGGCGGCCGGGAACACCACGGTGGGAGAGGTCGAGGGTTGCATCAGAGGGCCGCCGGTTCGACGAGGACTTTGACCGCTCCGCTCGCCGCGCGGTCGTTGGCGGTGGCGAAGGCTTCGCCGATCCGGGTGAGGGGGAAACGGTGGGTGAGCATGGGCGCGGCCGCGACCCGGCCCTGGGCGATGAGGTCGAGGGCGAGCTGGAACTCGCGGACCCCCGACCAGGTCGAATAGCTGCTCGACCAGCGCAGGTCGAGCTCGCGGCGGTTGGCCTCGCGGTAGACGACGCTCACGTCGTGGTGGAAGGCGCCGAGGAGGACCACGACGCCGCCCCGCGCCGCCACCGCCACCGCCGGCGGCAGGGCGAGGCCGGCGCCGCCCACCGACTCGAAGACCACGTCGGCCCCCCAGCCGTCGGTCGCCGCCTGGACCGCCGCCGCCACGTCCTCGCGTTGGCTGTTGATCACCCGGTCCGCGGCGCCCATGGCGAGGCCGGCGGCGAGGGCAGCGTCGCGGCGGCCGACGAGGATCGTCTGCCGGCAGCCCTGGAGGCGGGCGACCTGGCCGACCGCCAGGCCGACCGGGCCGGTGCCGAAGACGACGACCGAGTCGAGCGGCGTCAGCGGCGCCCGGTGGAGGGCATGGACGGCGCAGGCGTAGACGTCCGCCAGGGCGCCGACTTCGAGCGGCAGCGAGTCGGGGAGGGGGAAGACGTTCGCTTCGGCGACGAGGTCGAATTCCGCGAAGCCGCGGCTCGTCCGCCGCACGCCGTGGTGGAGGCCGCGCTCCGGGCAGAGGTGGTAGTCGCCGCGGCGGCAGAGCCGGCAGCGGCCGCAGCCCTTGAGGTGCATGGGCTCGACCCCTACCCGCTGGCCGACGTGACAGTGGGCCACCCCGGAGCCGACCTCGACGACGACGCCCGCGAGCTCGTGGCCGATGCGCTGCGGCCAGACCGCCGAGCCCCAGGGGTCCTCGCCGCGGTAGTAGTGAAGGTCCGAACCGCAGATCCCCGCCGCCGCCACCTGCACCAGGACCTCCCCGTCACCCGCTTGGGGAAGCGCCACCTCTTCGACCCGGATGTCCGGGCCGCCATAGAAGACCGCCGTCTTCATGCGCCTCGCTTAGGCCGCCCGTTCCAGGAGGCGCTGCTGCATGCCGCGGAGCGTCTGGAGGACCGTCAGGTCCGCCGGATCGAGGCGGTAGACGACGCCGTCGTACGAAGTGGCGACGACATGCGGTCCGGACCGTCCGAGCGCGCTGATCCCGTTGGCGGCGATCCAGCGGCGGGTGACGGTTTCAGACGGCAGCTCGACCCGGATGACGCTCCCCCAGTAGTCGCCGACCAGGATCACGTCCTCGTCGACGAAGCAGACCGACTTGAGCGAACGTTTGCCGAGCGGCACCGAATGGAGCAGCCGGCCGGTCGCGAGCTCGTAGATCTTGAGGCTGAAATCGCGCGAGACGCTGGCCAGCCGCTCCCCGGAGGGGGCGAGGTCGACGTCGTTGATGATCGCCGTGTGGCCTAAGAAGCGCTGCACGACCTCGCCGGCGAAGGTCCAGGAGAGGAGGAGGCCGTCGGCCCCGCAGCTGACGCCCATCTCCTTCGTGGGATGGAGGCGCAGCGCCTTGACCGCCCCCTCGTGCAGGTGGAGCTTGCCGCGCACCGAGCCGTCCGGCGCCACCCGGACGATGGCGCTGCTGTAGCAGGCGACGAAGGCCTCCCCCTCGTAGCCGGGGTGGTGGGCGAAGCGCACCGAGTTGATCGGCCCCTCGCCGAGCTTGACCTCCAGCCCGTCGGCCAGGGTGCCGGTCGCCCGGTCGAAATGGAAGAGGTGGAGCTTCTGGTCGTGCGAGCCGGCGGCGACCCGGGCGGTCTCGCCGTCCAGGGTGGCGGCGTTCATCAGCATCCGCCCCGAGGCCGGCTCCTCGCGCGCCGTCCAGTAGGCGCTCTCGGTGTCGAGATGGCCGAGCCGCAGGTAGCCGTCGTCGCTCACCAGCACCACGTCGCCCTCGTCCGAGGCGCCGATGTCGTTGAAGCAGGCGTTGCCGGCCTCCGTCGCCTGGTCGCCGACCTCCTGGATCAGCTCGCCGGTCGCCGCCTCCCAGAGGAGCACCGTGCCGTCGAAGGTGCCGGCCAGGATGAGCCGGCCGTCGGGCGAGAAAGTGAGCGACCGCTCCCAGGCCGAGGGGCGCTTGTCGACCCGCAGCTTCTGCTCCAGGGTCTGGGCGTCCCAGATCAGGACCTTCTGGTCGTAGGCCGAGGAGAGGATGTCGCCCGAGGCGGGGGAGACCGAGACCTTCTTGATCCCCGAGCTGTGGGCGGCGATCTCGCGCACCAGCGAGCCGCTCTCGGTGTCGAAGACCCGCACGCAGCCGTCGTCGCAGCCGAGGACGGCCCGGTGGTGGAGCGGATCGATGGCGCAGGTGTCGGTCTCGTTCTCGAACGGTCCCCAGAGCGACAGCAGCCGGCCGGTCGCCAGGTCCCAGACCCGCAGCGTCTTGTCGTCGCCCGAGGAGTAGATCCGGCCGTCGTGATAGCCGAGCGAGAGGACGTCCTTCTCGTGCCCCTCGAGCACCCGCTCGATGTTGCCGGTGGCGAGGTTCCAGATCAGGATCCGATGGTCGCGGGAGGCCGAGACCCCGAGATCGTCTCCCATGCCGCCCGTGCCGCCAATGAAGAGGAAATCCTCGACGTCGTCGCTGTGGCCGCGCAGCACCCGCTCGGGCCGCCGGGTCGTGAGGTCCCAGATGCAGGTCGTATAGTCGGACGAGCAGGAGGCGGCGCGCCGGCCATCGTCGCTGACCACCACCCGGTTGACCAGGTGGAGGTGATAGCCGAGCAGCTCCACCCGGCCGGTCTCGGTGTCGAAGAGAGCCACCGCACCGTCATAGGCGGAGGTCACGATCTGGCGGCTTCCCGGGATCATCGCGACACCGGTCACCGGGCCGCGGTGGCGGGTGAATCCCAGGGCGGCAGACTCGGAGCCCATGGCGAAGCTGATCGGGTGCAGAGGATTCTTGAGCATGCGTTCTCCTTTTTACGGTGCCTCTCAATCAACTACACTAACAGGGTGCCTGAGGGCACCCAGACGGGACAGGGCGGGGGATCCACGAAATGAAGGTCATAAGAAAGTTCGTCATTTTAACTATACCACGGACCGGTAGTAACTACCTGTGCAGCCTGCTCAACGCGCATCCGGAGATCCTCTGCCATCACGAGGTCTGGAATGCCAGCGGGATCTTCTGCTCGCTCGACCTGCGCAGCCGCGCGTCCTACTACTTCGGCTCCCTGGCCGAGCGCGACCGGGACCCGCTGGGCTTTCTCGCCCGCCTCTGGAACCACTCCTTCGGCCGGCCGGTCGTGGGGATCAAGTTCTGCCGCGGCCAGAACCGCGCCGCCTTCGAGGCCCTGCTCGACGACCCGGAGGTGCGGAAGATCGTCATGCGGCGCCGCAACCGGGTGAAGACCTACGTCTCCGAGATGGTCGCCCAGCTGACCGGGGAGTGGGAGAGCTATCCGGGCATCCGCCCGGCGGGGGAGCGCCTGCAGGTCCCCGTCCCCGCCGCGGGCCTCTGCCGGTACGTCGAGCACAACGAGGCCTACTACGACGAGATCGCTCGCCGCCTCGCAGCCAGCGGCCAGACCGCGCTCGCCGTCGACTACGAGGACCTGTTCGGCGCCGGACCCGAGTCCGTGGAAGGGGTCCTCCGCTTCCTCGAAGTCGCGGTGGCGGAAGCGACCTTGAAGGGCGCGACCCGCAAGCAGAACCCCACCGACCTGCGCCAGCTCATCGCCAATTTCGACCAGCTCGCCGCCGCCCTCAAAGGGACGGAGCTGGAGGGCGAGCTGCACGCCCTCGATCTGTGAGGGGGAGCCCCCTCTTCACCGCGGCGGCCCGGTGATCGGGTCGGCGAGCGCCCCCACCGCCCGGGTGCGCTTGGTGGTCGCTCCGGTCGCCTGCATGGTCTGGTGGAGGAGAGCGTCCAGGCGCTGGCGTTCGGCGGCGTAGCGTGGATCGTCGGCCAGGTTGTGCATCTCCAGCGGATCGTTCTGGAGGTCGTAGAGCTCGAACTGCTGGGTGGTATAGGTGGGGGTGAAGTAGAAGCAGTACTTCCAGTCCCGCTCGCGGATCGCCCGGATGTGGCCGGCGATGGTGTCCGTCAGCTCGGGGCCCAGCTGGTCGTCGAAGGTGTAGAAGACATGGTCCTGCACCGACTTCGTGCGGTCCTTCAAGATCGGGGAGAGGTCGACCCCCTGGAAACGGTAGCCGTCCTGGGGCGTCCCGGCGAGCTTCGCGAGGGTGGGCAGGAGGTCGATCAGGCTGGCGAGCGAGTCGGTCTCGACCGGCCGGGGGAAGAGCCCGGGATGGGAGAAGATCAGCGGCACGCGGATCGTCTCCTCGTAGGCGGTGTAGACCTTCTGCCGCAGCCCGCCATGGGAGAGGCCCATCTCGCCGTGGTCGGAGAGGCGCACCACCAGGGTCTCCCCGGCGAGGCCGGTGGCCTCCAGGGTGTCGAGGATCTGGCCGATCAAGGCATCGGTCAGGGTGTGGAGATAGGCGTAGAAACGGACGTACTGGAGCCGCTGCTCGGGTGTCGTCAGGTCGCCCAGGAAGCGGGAGCGGTCGCGAAAGAAGGCCTGGATGTCCGGCTTGGTCGAGAGGTCGTCGTCGAAGTTGGGGGGAAGGTCGATGGGGAGGTCGGCGAAGGCGGGGAGGGCGTAGCCGGCGTCGGCCAGGAGCCGCGGGAAGACCGAGACGTCGTGCGGGTTGACCAGCGAGACGACGAGGCAGAACGGCGGGTTGGAGCGTTTGCCGCCCGCTCCCACCGGCCGGCGGGTCTTCAAGTACTGGAGCGCTCCTGCCACATCGCCCGGGCTCGTCCCCAGGACATAGCGGCGGTCGTTGTCGGCGGTGCCGCCGCCCATCGTCTCCACGGCGGCGAGCGAGGTGCCGGCGTCGGGAGCGTTCCAGCCGCTGAAGCCATACTCCTGGGCCAGGGCCTGGTCGAACCCCGGCGCCTGGCTCGCGGCGGTCGAGAGGTAGCGGGTGTTCAGGTGGAACTTCCCCTTATAGACCACGTCGTAGCCGGCGCCGCCGAGGAGCCGGGCGAGGTTCTGGAAACCGGCGGTCAGGGTCCCCGAGGTGCGGGTGACGCCATGGACGGCGGGATAGGTGCCGGTGAACAGGGTGGCGCGGGCGGGCGAGCACTGGCAGGTGTTGGTGAAAGCCTGGCGGAACGAGAGGCCGTGCGCCCGGAGCCGGCCGAGAGCGGGCAGATGGGCCTCCGCCCAGCCGGCCGGCCAGTGCTGGACGGCGCGCTCCTGGTCGGTCATCAGAAGGAGGAAGTTGGGCTGCGCCGGCAGGTCGGTGGCGCGCGGGCTGGGTCCGGGCCGGGAGGTGAAGGTCCCGGAGTGCGGCGTGGGCTTGGGCCGCGGCGGCAGCGGCGCGGGAGAGCGGCGAGGCATGGCATCGACCTCCAGGC
>DASQPA010000174.1:0-40222 GCA_035644215.1 Thermoanaerobaculia bacterium | reverse complement strand
CGGCCGGGCGCGCGAGGTGCACAGGCTGATCTACCTGCTCGCGGGGCTTTTCGTGTTGCGCTACGCGCTGCTGCCGATCTAGGCGGGGCCAGATGACGGGTGGGGTAAGGGGAAACCTCTTCCGGAGCTTCCAAAATCCCTCCCGGACCTTCCAAAACGCTTCCGGAACGTCCGGAACGTCTTCGGGAGCTTCCGGAACGACTTCCGAAGCGTCCGGAACGATTTTCGGAGCATCCGGAACGGTTTCCGGAGCATCCGGAACGGTTTTCGGAGCATCCGGAACGGTTTTCGGAGCGTCCGGAACGGTTTTCGGAGCGTCCGGAACGGTTTTCGGAGCATCCGGAACGACTTTGGAAGCTCCCGGAACGGTTTCCGGGGCTCCGGAAAGTCTTTGGGAGCATCGGAAACAGTTTCGGAGCCGCCGGAAGCGTTTTGGAAGCTCCCGAAGACATTTCGGGTCGAGCCGGAGGCGTAAACCGCGCGCATTCAGCGCTTGACTTCCGCCCCGCCGCTCGATAGAGTCGGCTGCAACGCAGCCTCTCCCAAGGAGGTAACCCGCCTCAACCACCCGCCACCGCAGGTCCCCACCCCAGAGCGGCCGTCCCGGCGCGTGCCCGGAGAGGCCCAACCGCTAAAGCGGCCCGGGCGAGTTGGTAGCTCACCCGAGCCAGATCCCGCACGGAGGTTAGCCATGCGAGACCATGAAGATGGTAGCACCCCCCGTCCGTCCCAGCCGTCCAACGCCTTCACCCCCGAGTTCCTCGCCCATCTCGATCAGCAGGACGAGCCGCTGACCGCGGCCCAGGCCGACGTTGCCGGCCCGTGGATCGTCGTCCCGATCCCCAGCCCCGGCTGGGCGATCCTCCGCCGGGGCGAGAGCCTGGCCGCCGGCGACGTCCCCAGAGCGGTCTTCCACCACCGCGAGCGGGCGCTCCTCGCCGCCGCGGTCCTCCCCGGCACCGGCTTCGACCGTCTCTTCCGCCTCCAGCACGAGCGGGGCCCCGAGGGCTACGCCGTCGAATCCGGCGGCCAGGTCGTCGGGTATCTGCGCAACTACGACCCCGAGCTCGTAACCGCCCTGCACACGGCGGAGTCCCTCGCCCGCCTCCCCGAGTGCCTCACCCGGGTGCTGGAGGCGAGCGGCGCCGTGGCCCTGGAGACGGCAGGGCGGCTGCTGGTGGAGGGAGAACGGATCGCCTGAAGGTAGACAGGCCGGCCGGAGGGGGCGGGGGTGATCCCAGTAGACCGTCGCCCCTTCTGGGCTTTTGTTTTCTTGAGGTTACCCTACCTGGGGCTCTCGCCCCAGGCTTCTACATGCCTACGCCCCTTTGGCCGCCGATCACCCCCGGCAGCGTGGTAGACTGCCTCCAGCAGATGTCGCGCTCCGACGGGTAGCTGTGCTCGAATCCCGCGCCTGTCGGGGCCGGAGGTTTCCCGATGTCCACGATGCCTCTCGCACGCGAAGTGTACTACCCGGAGTCCGACGGACGCCCCATGGGTGAGACTCAGGCCCACGCCAAGGTGATGATCGATCTGCTGAACGTGCTGGAGAAGCGCTATGCGAGCGTGCCGGACGTCTACGTCTGGGGCAACATGTTCTTCTACTACCAGCAGGGAAACCCCGGGGCCTGCGTGGCGCCGGACCTGTTCCTGGTCCAGGGGGTGGACAAGCGCGTCCGCCGCACCTACAAGCTGTGGGAGGAGGGGCGCGTTCCGAGCCTGGTCGTCGAGGTCACCTCGAAGAGCACGCGGGACGAGGACGAGGTGGAGAAGAAGGGAGTCTACGAGCGGCTGGGCGTGGAGGAGTACTTCCTGTTCGATCCTCTGGGGGAGTATCTGCAGCCCCGTCTCCAGGGCTACCGCCTCGTGAGGGGCCGTTACCAGGCGCTGGTGCCGGAAGCGGACGGGTCGCTCGTGAGCCGGACGACCGACTTGCAGCTCGCACCGGAGGGGGAGCGGCTGCGGCTGCGGGACGCGGCGGCCGGCGAGCCCCTGCTCTGGAACGAGGAGGAGGCCGAGGCCCGGCAGGCCGCCGAGGAGCGGGCCCGGCAGGCAGCCCGCAGGGCGGAGAACGAAACCCAGAGGGCCGAGATAGAAGCCCGGCGGGCCGACCAGGAGAAGCGGGCGCGCCAAGCCGCCGAGGAGCGAATCCGGCAGTTGGAAGAGGAACTGGCCCGCCGCGGCCCGGCGAGTGGCTGACCCGATCTAAGGCCAGCCCCCTCCCCGCGTGCCAGGTAGGAGAGTGGTCACCCGCACGCGGGGAAGAGACCGGAACCTTCTTATCTCTTCAGTGTCGCTGAAACCCCTGCTGGAGGACATGCCGCAGCTGGGTCGGGTCGACCGGCTTGGTCAGATGGAGGTCGAAGCCCGCCGCCTTGGAGCGCTTGCGGTCCTCGTCGCGGCCGTAGCCGGTGACGGCGATGAGCTGGGCGTCCGCCGTTTCCGGATCGCGCCGCAGCCGGGCCGCCACCTCGAAGCCGTCCATCCCGGGGAGGCCGATGTCGCAGAGGACCACCTCGGGGTGGAACTGCCGCGCCGCCTTGACCCCGTCAGCTCCCGAGCAGGCGAGCTCGACCTCGTGACCCGAGAGCTCCAGGAAGTCGCGCAGAGTCTCTCCGGCATCCGGATTGTCCTCGACCACCAGGATCCGCCGCCCCGTGGTCTCTTCGGGCCGCGCGTCCGCGGCCGCCGGCTCGCGGACCGCGGTCAGCGGGAGCGAGAGGGAGATCCTGGCGCCCCGCCCCTCGCCCGCGCTCTCGGCCGCCACCTCGCCGCCGTGGAGCTCGACCAACCCCTTGACCACCGCCAGGCCCACCCCCAGCCCCCCCTTGCTGCGGTCGAGGCCCTGGTCGGCCTGGCTGAAGACCTCGAAGACGTGCGGCAGCACGTCCGGGGCGATGCCGCTGCCGCTGTCCGTCACCGAGACTTCGGCCCGCCCCGGGCTGACGCGGCGGGCGCTCACCCGGATCGCGCCGCGGGCCGCGCTGAACTTGACGGCGTTCTCCAGCAGGTTCGAAAGGGCCTGAGTGAGGCGCCCGGAATCACCCCAGACCGGCAGCGGCTTGCCCGTCACCTCCAGGACGAGGTCGAGCCCGGCCTCCCGGAGCGTCGCCCGGTACCCCTCGGCCACCCCGCGCACCAGGACCGCGAGGTCCAGCGGCTCGCAGCGGAGCTCGATCTCGCCGCGCGCCACCTTGGACGCCTCGAGGAGGTCGTCGACGAGGAGCGCCTGGCGGTGGACCTGCCGTTCGGCGGCGTCGACCGCCCGGCTGCAGGTCTCGTCCCCGTTCCCCTTGATCCGCAGGACCTGGATGGCGTTGCTGATCGTGCCCAAAGGGTTCCGCAGCTCGTGGGCGAGCATGCCGAGGAGCTCCTCCTTGGCGCGGTCCGCCCGCTCCAGAGCGCCGCGCTGCTGGGCCAGCCGCCGGGTCAGGTTCTCGTACTTGCGCTCGTTCGCCCGCGCCTGCCGCAGCTGGGCGATCATCCATCCCACCCGCTCGTCCCAGGAGGTCGGCCCGAGGACCATCTCCGGCGGTTCATAGAAGATGTTGGGGCAGATCTCGTCGCCGAGGACCGCCACCGGGTGGGTGCGGAGGATCTCGTGGATGCGCTGCGGCGTGAAGCGGGAGCGCTCGTACTGGCAGAGGGCGATGCTGCGGCTCCCGGCGAGGAAGTGGTTGAGCATCGCCTCGTACTCCAGCGACCGCTCGGTGCCCGGCTCGCGGCCCAGACACCCGTTCATCTCGCCCGCCATCCGCAAGCCGGAGAAATTGTCGTCCAGCGCCTCCTGCTCGGCCTGGCGCAGGAGGTCCATCATCGCCCCGGGATCGAAACGGCCGTCCTTCAGGTAGGCGTCACGCCGGGTGAGGAGGACGAGACCGCCGCGCTCCCGCTCGCGGCCGACGTCGATCCCCTCCGCCTGAAGCACGCGCTCCACCCGGTCGGTGGTCGCGCCGTCGGCCAGGTAGAGACAGCGTTCCCCCGCCGCCAGGCCGCACTGGAGGAAAGGGATGAGCGCGGCCAGCCGCTCGGCGGCGTGGTCATAGATCAAGCAGAGATGATCACCCTGCCGCAGCCGGGCGATCCTGCGCTCCAAATCGGCCACCATGTCCCATCTCCTGCTCCGTCGGCTTCTTCACTGGAGTTACCCCCGGGACCGCGATCCTGGGGATCGCGGTCCACAAGGGCCGACTGCAAGTTCCGGGCCGACGGGAGAGTCAGGCGATCAGGAGGTGGACTCGTCGTCACCACCCGTCCGCAGGCTGCCGGCGCTCGCGTGGAAGAAGCGGACGAGCTTGTGGAAGCCCTCCAGCATCTCCGAGAGCGCCTGCTCTTCCTCGGGGGGTAAGGGGTGATCGACACCCAGCACCCGGTAGAGGTTGACGCCGGAGGCAGGATCTTCCTCCTCTCCGCCCTCCTCTTGCCGGTCGCGGCGATAGAGTTGCCAGGCGCTGCTCTTGCCGCCACCCGCCTTGCGGATGGCTTCCGGACGTTCGTTGACGATCTGCAACGCGTTGTGCAGGTCGTTCAGGTCCCCGTCCAGAGCAGCGAGGATCTTCTCCAGGGTGTCGAGGGAGGGCTTCTGCTTACCGGTCTCGTAGGCGGACAGCATAGCCTTCGTGATACCGGCGGCATCCGCCACCTGGTACTGCCGTTTCGATTGGCGGTCACGGAGCCAGCGGAGGGCTCGGCCAAGGCCTTGAAAGATTGGCATGCGCGAAATGTATCTCTACAGAGCGCTCGAGGCAAGTGCAAACTTATGTGGTTCAATGACTTACGCCATTTCCCGATTACCCGCACAGAGGCCATTTATTGCTTGACCTAGAGATAAGTTACTGGTTATAGTTGTGAACGCCGGCTACTTGTGATCGATAGGCGCTCCGATCCGTCAACTCGATATCCTCAGAAGACGGAGGCGAAGAGCCTCGGGACCGGCCGGAAGGAGGCGGCGGATGGCAGAAACGAGGGGGAGACATCCCGATCCCGCGCTGCTCGAACAGTTCATGCGCGACGACGTCACGGCCCCGGAGAAGCTCCGGGTGGTTCGCCACCTGCTCACCGGCTGCCCCCAGTGTGTGGCCGTCACCCGCAAGCTCTGGGCGCTCGCCGGCGGCCGGCCGTTCGCGCCGCTGCCCTCCCCAGCAGGGTACCACGACGTCTTCGCGCGTGCATGGGATGCCGGGCAGCGGTGGGAGGAGGCGCTGGCGGCCGAGCGCGCGGCGGCACCGGCGCTGCTGGCCGGCCTGCTCGGCGAGCCGCGCGAGAAGCGGCTCGCCCGGGTGCGCCGTGTCCCGCGCTATGGGAGCCTGGCGCTCGCCGAGCTCCTGCTCGCCGAGAGCCGTCAGCGCCGGCAGGACTCTCCGGACGCCGACCCGATCGACCTCGCCGAGCTGGCGGTCGCGGTCGTCGAACGGCTCGACCCCGCCGCCTGCGGTCCCACGGTCGTCCGCGACCTCCTGGGGCGGGCCTGGACCCGGGTCGGCGACACCCGCCGGCGCGCCGGCGATCTGCCCGGCGCCGAGCGGGCGGCGCGGAGCGCCGCCGCTCTCCTCGCCGACGCGGCGCTGGCCGACCGGCTCGACCTCCTCCGCCTGGAGGCGGCCGTCGCCGCCGACCGCGGCCGCTTCGAGGAGGCCGACCGCCTCCTCGACCGCGCCGTCCTCCTCTGCCGGACCGCCGGCGATCCCGGCGGTGCCGGCGATCTCGAGCCGCATCTCCTGGGGAGCACCCTGATCGAGCAGGGGACCCTCCATGCCGGCCAGGGGCTCTACGGCTCGGCGATCGACCTGCTGGGAGAGGGCGCGGAGCGCCTCGACGGCGAGGCGGACCCCACCCTCCTCGCCTCCGTCCTGTTCCGCCGGGCGGCGCTCCTCTTCGAGGTCGGCCGCGGCCCCGAGGCCCGGCAGGCCGCCGCGCTCCTCCCCCCTCTCTACGAGCGCCTGGCGGATGGCGTCGGGCTCCTGCGCCTGCGCTGGCTGGTCGGCAAGATCGACGAGGACGAGGCCGCCCTGCGCGAGGCGCGGGAGGGGCTCCTCGCCCTGGGCCTCGGCCTCGCCGCCGCCCAGGCCTCGCTCGACCTCGCCGTCGTCTGCGCCAGGAAGGAGCATTGGGGCGAGATCCGGCGCCTCGCGGCGGAGATCTTCCCCATCTTCCGCACCCGCGACCTGCGCCGGGAGTCGATGGCGGCGCTCCTTGTCTTCCGCCGCGCCGTCGAGACCGAGAGCGCCTCGCTCGAATTCCTCGTCGAGGTGGCCGGCTACCTGCTCGGCTCCCGCCGCACCCGCTGGGGGGGCTTGTAGGGGCAGGGCGGGGGATGGGGGGTGAGGGGCTTCCCGCGACCACGGCGTGCCGCCCGGGACTTCGCGGCAACGGAGCAGACGAGGGCCGAGATCGAGCGGCGACGCTCCAGAGTCGCCAGAGATTGCGGCAATCCAGGAAGACCGAAGCTGGCGCCGAGAAAGCAGGACCCAGCCCGACAAGTTTGCGGCAAACGGCCAGAGAGGCAGGCCATTGGACCGTCCGCCAGCGCGAAATACGGAGCGCTGCCGCGAAGTGAGGGAACTTTGCGGCGAATAGGCGCGATTTGCGGCAAGTCCGGATCTTTTGGCGCGATCTCTTGCGGCGAGATCTCGAATCCGCAAGGCTTGCCGCGAATCTCGCGAAGATCGCGACAAATGACGAGGGCTTCGAGATATCGAACGCGATTTGCCGCAAATTGCCGCGAAGTCAGCGCGAACTAAACCGACTTCGCGGCGAACAAGGAGACTTCGCCGCAAACTAAGGAGAGCTGCCGCGAACTCTGCCGACATTGCGGCAGCTCCGCTAATTTTGCCGCAAACTCCCGCGAGTCGCCGCAAAGTAAGCGGACTTTGCGGCAGCGGAGGCGACGACGGCCTGGCGAAGGCGGCGCCAGCCGGAGCTTCCCGCTTACGCTAGACTGGCCCGGTTCTCGCTTCCAGGATTCCTTGATGACCGACACCGCCCCAACCCCCGATGCCCCCGAGGCCATCGACGCCCTGGTCGCCGACCTCGCCGGCCGGGGCTCGGCCCTCGTCGCCTTTTCGGGCGGAGTCGACTCAGGCGTCGTGGCCGCCCTGGCCTTCCGGGCCCTGGGGGACTGGGCGGTCGCGGTCACCGCCGCCGCGGAGACTTTGGCCGGGGTGGAGCTCGATCAGGCGCGGCGGGTGGCGGCGGAGATCGGCATCCGACATGAGGTGACGACCTATAGCGAGCTGTCCGATCCGGAATTCGTCGCCAACCCGAGCCACCGCTGCTATGTCTGTCAGGGGATGCGGATGGGCACGATGCAGCGCCTGGCCCGGGAGCGGGGGATCGCCGTGGTCTGTGACGGCACCAATGCCTCGGACCCGGGTCCCGACCGGCCGGGTCTCCGAGCGGTGCGGGAGAACGGGGTCTATTCGCCGCTCCTGGCGCATGGGGTGGACAAGGCGGCGGTGCGTGCCCTCGCCCGGCGGCTGGGGCTTTCGGTGTGGGACCGGCCGGCCAACGCCTGCCTTTCCTCGCGCATCCCGCACGGCCAGCGGGTCACCCTGGGGAAGCTGCGGCGGATCGAGGCGGCCGAGGAGGTTCTCGCCGCGCGCGGCTTCCGAGTGATTCGGGTGCGCCACGACGCGGGCGCGGCGCGGGTGGAGGTCGAGCCTTCCGAGGTGCCGCGCCTGGCCGCCCTGTGGGGGGAGGTCGAGCCGGCCCTCCGCGCCCTGGGCTTCGAACGGGCGGCGTACGACCCCCAGGGCTACCGGCGGGGCGGAGCGGACCTCCCGGGATGAACCCGCAGCAGCTGCGCGATCTCCTGGAGGCCGTGGCCGCCGGCGCCCTCTCCCCGGAGGCGGCCCTGGAGGATCTCGCCCAGCTCCCCTATGCCGATCTGGGCTTCGCCAAGCTCGATCTTCACCGCGAGCTGCGAAACGGCCTCCCCGAGGCGGTCTACGCCGAGGGCAAGCGGATCGACGACCTGGTGGAGATCACCGGGCGCTTTCTGGCCTCCCACGGCCGGGTGCTCGTCACCCGCCTCTCCTCGGAGGCCGCGGCGGCGCTCCAGGAGGCGCATCTGGGAGCGACCTACCACGAACGGGCGCGCATCTTGACCGCCGGCACGCCGCGGGAGGCCCTCCCCGGGAACGTCGCCGTGCTCGCCGCCGGCACCTCGGACCTGGGGGTGGCCGAGGAGGCGGCGGTCTGCGTCGCCTGGTTCGGCCATGCGGTGACCCGCACCTACGACGTGGGGGTGGCCGGCCTCCACCGCCTGCTCGGCAACCTCGCCGAGGTGCGGCGGGCGGACGTGGTGATCGCCGTGGCCGGCATGGACGGCGCTCTCCCCACCGTCGTCGCGAGCCTCGTCGCGGCCCCGGTGGTGGCGGTGCCGACGAGCGTCGGCTACGGCGCGAGCTTCGGCGGCCTGGCCGCCCTCTTGACCATGCTGAACGGCTGCGCTCCCGGGGTGGGGGTGGTCAACATCGACAACGGCTACGGCGCCGCCGTCCTGGCGAGCCGGATCGCCCGGCGCTCGGCCAGCATGGCGTCCCCGTAGGAGTAGAAGCGGTACCCTTCCGCCACCGCCTCGCGGTAGGCGGCGAGCACCCGCTCCTGGCCGGCGAAGGCGGAGACCAGCATCAGCAGGGTCGAGCGGGGGAGGTGGAAGTTGGTGAGGAGGACGTCCACCACCTGGAAATGGAACCCCGGAGTGATGAAGAGAGCGGTGGTCCCCTCCCCTGGCCGCACCGTCCCGGTGCCTGCCGGGTCTTCCAGCGCCGCCGACTCCAGGGTGCGCACCACGGTCGTCCCCACCGCCACCACCCGCCTGCCCTCGGCGCGGGTTTGGGCCAGGGCCGCCGCCGTCGCCTCCGGCACGGCGTAGCGCTCGGACTCCATCCGATGCTCGTGTACCAGCTCGGCGGTCACCGGCTTGAAGGTCCCGATCCCCACGTGGAGGGTGACGGGCGCGATCCCGATCCCCTTCTGCCGCAGGGCTTCCAGGAGATCCTCCGAGAAGTGGAGGCCGGCGGTGGGCGCGGCGATGGCCCCGGGGTTGCGGGCGTAGACGGTCTGGTAGCGCTCGCGGTCGGCCGGCTCGTCCGGCCGCTTGATGTAGGGCGGGAGCGGGATATGCCCGAGCCGCTCCAGGTGCCCCTCGACCGGCTCCCCAAAGCGGATCAGGTGGCGGCCGTCCTCGCGCTTCTCCACTACCTCGGCGGTGAGCCCGCCCTCGAATTCGAGCCCGGTCCCCGGCCGGGTCCGCCGCCCGGGCTTGGCCAGGGCCTCCCACTCCCGCTCGCTCCGCTTCTCGACCAGGAGCAGCTCGATGCGCCCCTCGCCCGCACCGGCGCGCCGTCCGTAGAGCCGGGCGGGGATCACCCGGGTGTCGTTGACCACGACGAGATCGCCCGGCCGCAGCAGCTCCGGCAGGTCCCGAACCTTTTGGTGGCGATCCAGGCCCTCGCGATCCAGCACCAGCAGCCGGCTCTCCCCGCGCGGGGCGGGCCGGTCGGCGATCGCGGCGTCGGGGAGGTCGTAGTCGAACTCGGCGGTGAGCACGCGCCTACCCGATCGAGATCCGGCGCAGCACGTTGCGGGCGTAGAAGAGCGAGGCGGTCAGGAGGCCGCCGGCGGCCCAGAAGGGCCAGGGACCCGACCGGGGGCTGGACAGGCCGAAGAGGAAGGGCCCGCTCAGCCCCCCCAGGAAACGAGCCAGGGCGCTAAAGGAGCGGGAGACGCCGATCGTCCCTCCCTGCGCGCTCTCGTCGGTCAGCCGCGAGAGGAGCCCGAGGGTGGTCGGGTTGTTGATGCCGTTGCCGATCGCGAGGAGCGCTCCGGTCACGCAGAGGAGCAGCACGGTGGGAGCGGTGGGGAGGAAGAAGAGACCGAGGGCCATCAGCACCATGCCGGCGAGGATCAGCCGGCGCTCGCCAAAGCGTTTCACCAGGCGGCCGATCAGCCCGCCCTGGACGATCACCAGGACGACCCCGATGTAGACGAAGAAGTACGAGGTCTGCCCCGAGCCCCAGCCGAAGCGCTGCTGGAAGTAAAAGCCGAGGGTCGTCTCCATGAGCGAGAAGGAGAAGGTGATCAGGAAGAAGAGGACGAGGAGACCGAAGAGCGGGGTGTTGCCGGCGAGCTGGGCGAAGCCGCGGACGTCGAACCAGGGATTCTTTCCGGTCCGCGAGCGCAGCTCGGCAGGGAGCGACTCGGGGAGCCAGATCAGGGCGAAGAGGAAGTTGACCAGGGCGAGGCCGGCCGCGGCGAGCGCCACCGCCCGGTCGCCGCCGAAGTGCGCCAGGGTCCCGCCGAAAGCCGGCCCGAGGACGAAGCCCAGACCGAAGGCCGCGCCGATCAGCCCCATGGCCTTCGAGCGGTTCTCGGGGGTCGAGACGTCGGCCAGATAGGCTTGGGCGATGCTGTAGTTCGAGGCGGCGATCCCGGAGAGGGCGCGGGCGAGGACCAGCACCCAGAAGCTCGGCGCGAAGGCGAAGAGCAGGTAGGCGAAAACGCTCCCGGCGATCGAGGTGACGAGCACCGGCCGCCGGCCGATGCGGTCGGAGAGACGGCCTAGGGGAGGCGCGAAGAAGAGCTGCGCCAGGCTGTAGGCGGCGAAGAGGAGGCCAATCTGCCAGGCGGTCGCCCCATACCGCTGCCCATAGAAGGTGAGGAGAGGCAGGATCATCCCGAACCCGATGAGGTCCAGGAGCACGGTCAGGAAGATCGTGAAGAGGACGCGGCGACGGGGCAGGGCCTGGGCGGTGCTCACGGTCGGCGGAGTCTACCATTGCACCGGCCCCTCCCTGGGGACGGGAGAGCGGATTTCCCCCGTCCCGGAGTCCCGTCGCGGTGACACTCTGAAAAAGGCGCTGGTGCGGCGAGGGGTTTTCAACTAGCATTGCCGAGCTTTCGCCGACCGGACTCTGTGCCCCCCATCCCGCCAGTCCCGCGGGAGGGGATCTCCGGATGGGCAGACGATTTGCATACGGCCGTTGCAGGATGGGAGGTGGAGGTTGCCGGAACAGGCGGGGATCGGATCGGAAGCCCTGGCCACCCAGGGGCGGGGTATGCCTCTTGACATCGGGTTGGTCCTGAGTAGACTCACGCGAAACCCGGAGGAAGGGCAGTTTTCGGCTCTCCTCACACTCGGGCGCGAGCGCAGTCGTCGTCAAGCTTCACCTGCCTTCTCCCTTACTCGGAACCAAAAGCTGGGTTGACCCTTCTAATTGGGGAAGTGGCGCTATGCACAAGACCTTGACCCTCCCTGCTGTCGTCCTTCTCGTGCTCCCGGCCCTCGTCGGCTGCGACAAAGTCGCGGCCCGGGTCGAGCTTAAGAAGGGCAACGAGCTCTACAAGAACGAGCAGTACTCCGAGGCCTTGAAGCAGTTTCAGCTCGGCCTGAAACGCGACCCCGACGCCAGCTTCGCCTGGCGCTCGGTGGGGCTCACCGCCCTGGCCCTCTACCGGCCGGGCGACGAGAGCCCCAAGAACGTCCAGTACGGCAAGACCGCCACCGAGGCGTTCGAGAAGTACCTGGCGGAGTACCCCAAGGACCAGAAGGTCCGCGACTACCTGCTCTCGACCTACGTCAACACCAAGCGCTACAACGACGCCCTGGCCTACCTGGACCGGCGCGTCCAGGAGTCTCCCCAGGAGCTCCCCGCCGTCCAGCAGATGAAGCTCAACATCCTCACCCAGGCGGGGCGTCTGGACGACGCCTGGAACCTGGTCAAGCAGCACCCCGAGGCTGCCAAGGCGGAGACCTACTACTCGCTGGGGGTGGCGGCGTGGGACAAGTCGTACCACGACACCAGCCTCGACCTGGCGGCCCGGACCCAGCTGATCGACAATGGGCTCGACGCCCTCGACAAGGCCCTGAAGTTGAAGCCTGAATACTTCGAGGCCATGGTGTACACCAACCTGCTCTACCGGGAGAAGGCGAAGATCCAGACCGACGCCAACCTCCGGGCGGAGTACACAGCCAAGGCCGACGAGTGGCAGCAGAAGGCGCTCGCCCTGCGCAAGAAGACGATGGCGGAGAAGCCCTCCCCGGCCCCCAAGTCCTAACCCTAGAGGTGGGAAGAGATGTTCGAAGACTCATTGATGGAGCTGGAAGACAAGAAGCACCCGACCCGGCGGTGGATGTCGCTGCCGGTCGCGATCGTGCTCCACCTGGTGGTGCTGGTCGGGGTGGTTTTCGCCCAGTACTGGCAGGTCGACGAGGTGCCGGAGCCGCCGATCAACGTCGTGTTCCTGAACGCGGCGGCGCCGCCTCCGCCGCCACCACCACCGCCACCGCCGCCGCCGGCTCCCAAGGCGACGCCCAAGGTGGAGCAGAAGGTGCTGCCGACGATCGTTCCCACGACGCCGGTGCAGCCGGTCGCCATCCCCGAGAAGGTGCCGGAGGCGCCCAAGCAGCAGGAAAATCCCGGCGTCGAGGGTGGCGTCGAGGGTGGCGTCGAGGGCGGTGTAGCCGGTGGCGTCTTAGGCGGCGTGCCGGGCGGCGTCGTCGGTGGAACGCCGGGCGGCGTGCCGGGCGGCGTCGTGGCGGACGAGCCGCTGCGCGTCGGCGGCGGCGTCAGCCGGCCGGAGATCATCGACCGCGTGCAGCCGCAGTACACCGAGGTGGCCCGGAAGGCCCGCCTGCAGGGCACGGTCATCGTCGAGGCGATCATCGACGAGACGGGCCACGTCACCAACGTCAAAGTCCTGAAGGGCCTGCCCATGGGGCTCGACAAGGCGGCGGTCGAAGCGGTCCAGAAGTGGCGCTTCAAGCCGGCCATGTTCCAGGGGAAGCCGGTCAAGGTCTATTACTCGCTGACGGTCAACTTTCAGGTGCAGTAGCGCCTGGGCTGGAAAAGGAGAAGAGCATGGATTTCGGACCCGTAGCCCTGTGGCAGTCGATGGGCCTGATCGCCAAGGGAGTCTGCATCATTCTGGCCATCCTTTCGATCTACTCGCTCGCGGTCTCGGTCGAGCGGCTGATCGTCTACGCCAAGGCCAAGAAGCAGTCGCTCCAGTTCGCCAAGATCGTGACCGAGCACCTGAAGCAGGACCGGGGGCCGGCCGCCATCGACGCGGCCAAGAAGTTCCCGGCCAGCCACCTCGCCCGCGTCGTCTCGGCGGGCCTCCTGTCCTACCAGTTTGAGAAGGACCGGTTGAAGGACGGCGAGGACGTGATCGACGCCGCCAACCGCGCCATCGAGCGCGCCACCCTGCTCACCTCGGCCGAGTTCCGGCGCGGCGTCGGCAGCCTGGCGACGATCGCCACCACCGCCCCCTTCATCGGCCTGTTCGGCACCGTGGTCGGCATCATCAACGCCTTCCGCGGCATGGCGGCCACCGGCTCGGGCGGCATCGGCTCGGTCTCGGCCGGTATCGCCGAGGCCTTGGTCACCACCGCCATCGGCCTCTTCGTGGCCATTCCGGCGGCCTGGATGTTCAACATCTTCACCAACCGGCTGGAGCGCTTCAACGTCGAGATGTCGAACTCGTCGTCCGAGCTGCTCGACTTCTTCATCCGCCAGGACAGGTCCAGAAAGCAGGGCTAGCCGTATGAAGCTCCATCACGGCGGCAAGAAGCTCCTCCCGGTCAGCGAGGTGCGGAGCGAGATCAACGTCACCCCGCTGGTCGACGTCTGCCTCGTGCTCCTCATCATCTTCATGGTGGTCACTCCGATGTTGCAGAAGGGCGTCAACGTCGCTCTGCCGGAGACCCCCACCCCGGAGAAGATGCCGGAGAACCAGAAGCAGCTCGCGGTCTCGATCAAGAGTGACGGGTCGGTCTACGTATCGCAGAACTACGTGCTCGACAAGGATCTCGCGGGGACCTTCCGCCAGGTGCACGAGGGCAACCCGGACCGCGAGGTCGTGGTCAAGGGCGACAAACGCCTGGCTTACAAGGAAGTACGCAAGCTCATGAAGACGATCAACGAGGCCGGCTTCACCCGGGTCGGCCTGGTGACCGAGAAAAAGAAGAAGTTCTAGAGGAAGAGAAACGCAAGCTGCGGAAGATCGAGGTACGCAATCATGGCAATGAGCGTAGGCGGTAGCGGCGGAGTCAAGAGCGACATCAACATCACGCCGCTGGTCGACGTGGTGCTCGTGATGCTCATCATCTTCATGGTCGCCACCCCGTTGACCCAGATGGGGTACGGTGTGCAGGTGCCGCCCAAGGTGGAGAGCGCCGTCCCCCAACCCAACGCCGATCAGATCATCGTGCGCATGGACAAGGACGGGAAGACCTTCATCAACAAGGAGCAGATCCCCTACGCCGAGTTCGGCAACCGCCTCCAGCAGGCGTTGACCAACCGCTCGTCGAAGGTGATCTTCTTCGCGGCTGACGGCGACCTGGAGTACGGCAAGGTGGCGGACTTCATGGACCTCTGCCGCAACAACGGCGCCCAGAACCTGGGGATCGTCTTCGACGACCTCCGGCCCACCGCGGGTCTCGCCCAGGCCATCACGCCCCCGGCGCCGGCCCCCGGCGCCCCTCCCGGTCCCTGAAGTTCCAGCCCAGCGATCGAAAAAGGACGGGCCGCTCTCGCGAGAGGGCGGCCCGTCGACCTTACGGTGCGAACCGCCGGCCGAAGAGGTGGGTCCGCCCGTCCCGCCAGACGACCAGGAACCTCCCCGCGTTGCCGATCGCGGCGATCGACGGCTCCGGGGAGAGGGTGTCGTCCAGGGGGGAGTCGACGGCGAGGTCGTTGCCGGTCGGGACGCCGGTGCCCAGGAAGCGGCGGGCGAAGACGCCGGTCGCGCCGCTCGTGGCGCGGCTCTCCCAGACCACCACGAAGGCCCCCGTGGGGTCGTAGGCCACCCGCGGGTGCCCCTGGTCGCCCGCCGTCCCGCTGTTGACCCGGAAGGCGGCGCCGTTCGGGCGGGCGTTCCGGGTGAAGCGCCGGGCGAAGATCTCGCCCCGGTCCTGGGCGAGCGGTCCCTGGTCGCCCTGCCAGACGACGGTGAAGGTGTTTCCCGGGCCACAGGCCACGGCGGTCGCGGCCGCGTTGTTCGTCGGCGCCGCCACCGTGATCTCGCCGCCGGTGAGGGCTCCCGTCGTGGTCAGGCGCCGCGCGGAGGCTCCCAGGTGGCTGGGCTGGAAGGGCAGATACTCGTCGACGCTCGCCCAGGCCACCACCGGCCGGCCGGCGGTGTCGACGCAGACGTCCGGGCGGTCGCCGGAGACCAGCCCCTGGTTGGCCTGGACCGGGGGACCCAAGGGGGCGCCGGTCGGGGAGAAGCGCCGGGCGAGGATCCGGGGCGGCTCGCCATCCGCGAAGTTGCCGGCCGGCACCAGGCTCACCCAGGCCACGGCGAAACCGCCGTCGGCCGACTTGGCGACCGCGGGGAGAAAGTCGTCCGGCGGCACGGTGGCGGCCGGATCGTCGGCGCTCACCTGGAAGAGCGGGCCGACCGACTGGCCGCTCGCCGAGTAGCGCTGGGCGAAAATGTCGCTCTGGTCGTCGACCTTGGCCGCCCAGACCACCACGTAGTTGCCCTGCGGATCGGCGGCCACGGCGCCGTCGGCCTGGCCCGAGGCGGCGCGGCGGTCGACCGGGAACTCGCTGCTGCTCGGAGCGCCGGAGGCGGCGAACAGGCGCGCCGGCACGGTCTCCGTGCTCCCCAGGGCGCCCGTCGCCGATTGCCAGACCACCAGGAAGGAGCCCGCGGGCGTCCCCGCCACCTGGGGCAGCTCCTTGGTGCAGTCCAGGCAGGTGCTCACCGTGAACGGGGAGCCGAGCGATTGCGGCCCGGCCCAGAGAACGGCGCCCGGGCACACGACGGCCAGGGCGAGGTAGAGGAGGACTCGCCTCATCATGGAAACCCCCTTTTTGAAGGATCGTTGGCGAGCGTCAGGGTGTTGCGCCCGCGGCGTTTACAACGTCTGTTCTGCCTGATTGTACGGTCGCCGGCGGGTGGTCGTTGAGGGAGCCGGTTGCGTTTTTCCGCTTGGGTGTGTCTAAGAGAGGTGAGAGGAGACCGCCCCATGACCGCAGAAGGGCTGCACCCACGCCGAGCGATCGATCCCCGGATCTATCAGATCCTCACTCTTGCCTCGCTCCTGGTCTACGGCATCGCCCGCCTCGACCTGGAGGTCCAGGCGGGCACCGCCTTCGCCCTCCTCGCCACGGCGCTCCTCACCCAATACGCCGGAACGCGCCTCGCGCGCCTCCCAGCCTTCGATCCGAAGAGCGCGCTCATTTCGGGGCTTTCCCTCTGCCTCCTTCTGCGCACCAACGCTGTCGGCTGGGCGATCCTCGCCGCCGTGGTCACGATCGGCAGCAAATTCGTCCTAAGGGTGCGCGGCAAGCACGTCTGGAACCCGACGAATCTGGGCATCGTGGCGATGATCGTTTTCACCGGCAAGGTCTGGGTCTCTCCCGGCCAGTGGGGGAACGCCGCCTTTCTCGCCTTCCTCTTCGCCTGCCTGGGAGGCCTGGTGGTCAACCGCGCCGAGCGCTCGGACGTGACCTATGCCTTTCTCGGTTTCTATCTGGCGCTCCTCTTCGGTCGCGCCCTCTGGCTGGGGCAGCCGTTCGCCATTCCGCTCCATCAGCTGTCGAACGGCGCTTTTCTCCTCTTCACGTTTTTCATGATCTCCGACCCGCGGACGACCCCCGATTCGCGCGCCGGCCGCATCCTCTTCGCCGGCCTGGTCGCCCTGGGCGCCGGAACGATCACGTTTGTCCTCTACCGGACGAACGGGCTGCTGATCTCCCTCGCCCTCGCGGCCCCGCTCGTCCCGGTGATCGATCTTCTGCTTCCCGGCAAGCGCCACGCCTGGCGCCCACAGCCTTTCGCGTCTCGTTCCGGAGGTGTCGACATGCAACGCGCAACCGTCCCCGCTGCGGTTCTCCTCGGCCTGCTCGGCCTCTTCCTCACGGCCGGCAGCGCCCACGCCTTCTGCGGCTTCTACGTCGCCAAGGCGGACACCCAGCTGTTCAACAAGGCTTCGCAGGTCGTCCTGGTGCGCGACGGCGATCACACCGTGCTCACCATGGCCAACGACTTCAAGGGGGATTTGCAAGAGTTTGCGATCGTGATCCCCGTCCCCACCACCCTGGCGCGCGGCCAGATCCACGTCGCCGACAAGGGATTGATCGATCATCTGGACGCCTACTCGGCGCCGCGGCTGGCCGAGGTCTACGATCCGGACCCCTGTCCGGAGAAGCTCTACCGCCTGCAGGAGAGCGCTATGGAGGGGATTGCCGGCGGGGTGGTCGGCGGGGCTCCTGGCGCGAGCAACGAGCCCGACCGGCGGGTGCGGATCGAGGCCCGCTACACGGTGGGCGAGTACGACATCCTGATCCTCTCGGCCGAGGAGAGCCACGGCCTCGAATCCTGGCTGACCGACAACGGTTACCGCATTCCGGCCGGCGCTGCGCGGGTGCTCGGGAGCTATATCAAGCAGGGGATGCACTTCTTCGTCGCCAAGGTGAACTTGAAGGAGCAGTCGCGGCTGGGCTATGCAGCTCTCCGTCCGCTCCAGGTCGCCTATGCCAGCCCGAAGTTCATGCTCCCCATCCGTCTCGGCATGGTGAACGCGGACGGCCCGCAGGAGCTCTTCGTCTATGCCATCACCCGCAAGGGACGGGTCGAGACCACCAACTACCGCACGGTGAAGCTGCCGTCCGATCAGGAGATCCCGCTCTTCATCCGCGACGAGTTCGGCAGCTTCTACAAGGCGCTCTTCGGCGAGCAGGTGAAGAAAGAGGACATGCGGACGGTCTTTCTGGAGTACGCCTGGAACATGAGCACCTGCGACCCCTGTGCCGGCGAGCCGCTGGGGGGTGATGAGCTGCGCGAGCTGGGAGCCACCTGGGCGGCGGGCAGTGCCTCCGACGCGTTCCTCTCGCGCCTCCACCTGCGCTATGACAAGGCCCACTTCCCCGAGGACCTGGTCTTCCAGGAGACCGCCGACACCGCCACCTTCCAGGGCCGCTACGTCCTGCGTCACCCCTGGTCGGGCAAGCCGAGCCAGTGCCGCGCGGCGCGGGCCTATCTCCACGAGCTGCCGCGGCGCCAGGACAAGGACGCCCAGACCCTGGCCGCGCTCACCGGCTGGGACGTCAACACCATCCGTGGCAAAATGCACCTGAAGCCGAAAACCGCAGAAAAAGACGAGCCCTGGTGGCAAGAGATCTGGAAGGATTAGAAAGGAAACGACCATGACCCGATCGACGAGATTCCGCGCCACCTTCCTCCTCGGGGCGGCCGCACTGCTGGTCGCCGCCACCGCCTCGGCCTTCTGCGGCTTCTACGTCGCCAAGGCCGACACCCGGCTGTTCAACCGCGCCTCGCAGGTCGCCCTGGTGCGCGACGGCGACCGCACCGTCCTCACCATGTCGAACGACTTCAAGGGGGATTTGAAGGAGTTTGCCATCGTCATCCCGGTCCCCACCTTCCTGGAGCGCGGCCAGATCCACGTCGGCGACCGCGCTCTCCTCGATCACCTGGATGCCTACTCCGCCCCCCGCCTGGTCGAATATTTCGACGACGACCCCTGCCAGCGCTACGACCGGGCGATGCCGATGGCCGTGCCGGCCCCCGCCGGCGGCATGGCGAAACTGGAGGCGCGGACGAAGAGCCTGGGGGTCAAGATCGAGGCCTCCTACACGGTGGGCGAGTACGACATCCTGATCCTTTCGGCCAAGGAGAGCGACGGCCTGGAAACCTGGCTGCGCGAGAGCGGCTACAAGATCCCGCCCGGGGCCTCGCGGGTCCTCGGCGCATACCTCAAGCAGGGGATGCACTTCTTCGTCGCCAAGGTCAATTTGAAAGAGCAGGGGAAGCTCGGCTTCACCAACCTGCGCCCCCTCCAGGTCGCCTATACGTCGGAGAAGTTCATGCTCCCCATCCGCCTCGGCATGGTCAATGCGGACGGCCCGCAGGAGCTGTTCATTTACGCCCTGACCAAGAAGGGACGGGTCGAGACCACCAACTACCGCACGGTGAAGCTCCCCTCGGGCCAGGACGTCCCGCTCTTCGTCAAGAGCGAGTTCGGCGACTTCTACAAATCGATGTTCGCCGAGCAGGTGAAAAAAGAGGACATGCGGACCGTGTTCCTGGAATACGCCTGGGACATGGCCTGGTGCGATCCCTGTGCCGCCGATCCGCTCTCCCGGGATGAGCTCCAGAAGCTCGGCGTCTTCTGGCTCGGGGAAAGCTCCGACGCCCGGCCGCGAGGCTTTGGGGGCTCCGGCGCGCAGCAGGTCTTCCTCTCCCGGCTCCACGTGCGCTACGACGCCGCCCACTTCCCCGAGGACCTGGTCTTCCAGGAGACCGCCGACCGCGAGAACTTCCAGGGCCGCTACGTCCTGCGCCATCCCTGGAAGGGCGACGCGACCTGCGAGGCAGCCGCCTCCTATCGCCGCGAGCTGCCGAAACGTTTCGATCAGGAGGCGAAGACCCTGGCCGCCCTGACCGGCTGGGACGTCAACAAGATCCGCGGCAAGATGAACTTGAAGGCGAGCAACGTGAAGCCGGAGGAGCGCGATTCCTGGTGGAAGGCGCTCTGGAAGGATTGAAGCGTCGAGCCGGACGGCCCTCTCGGGATGCCCGCGAATTCCTGGCGCTCGTCCGTCCCAGTATAGAGGACTGTGACAAAGGAGGTGCAGGATGAGCCAGCCGGTCGAGAAGGTGATCGTCGCCGTACATGGGATCGGGGATCAGAAGCGCTTCGCCACGATCCAGCAGGTTCTCGGCCAGTTCAGCCGCTACCACGGTCAGGCCGCCGCGGTGCCGCTGGGCAGCTTCCATTCCGCGGAAAGCTCCGGGGTCTTCACCACGGACGAGCTGCCGGAGCTTCGCGGCCTGGGCTTCGCCGAGGTCTATTGGGCCGACGTTCCGCGCCAGGTGGTCAAGGAAGAATATGTCCTCGAGGACGTCCAGCCCTGGGTGCGCACGGTCACCGGCCGCGTGCGCCGACGCCAGCTGACGGACCGAGCACTCTCGGCCGCCGACGAGCGCATGATCGAGCAGGTCCTGGGCGAGATGCTGCAGACGATCAACGTGTTGGAACGGCTGTTCTTCCTGGCCGGCAAGATGGGACTCTTCTCCTTCGATCTCAAGAAGGTGCTGGTCGACTTCCTGGACGACGTGCAGGTCGTGGCCGAGTTCAAGCAGCAGGGCGGGAAGATCGGCAAGATCTTCGCGGACCAGATGAAGGCGGTGGACGACCAGTTCAAGGAGGCCGAGGAGATCTACATCGTGGCCCACAGCGAGGGCACGGTCGTCACCCTGCTGGGGCTGCTCACCGCGCTCTGTTCCGAGAACCATCCGTGGATCCAGAAGGTCCGCGGCCTGATGACGCTCGGCTCGCCGATCGACAAGCACCTGATCCTCTGGCCCGAGCTGTTCGCCGAGCTCAAGACGCCCCGCGTCGAGATGTCCCGGCCGATCGAGTGGCACAACTACTACGATTACGGCGATCCCGTCGGTTTCCAATTGGATACGGCTCGGGAGCGGTTCACGAGCGGAGCCTGGGCCGGCGTCTTCCATTTCCCCGACGAGAACGATCATGGCTTCGCGCGCTATCCGCTCCCCGGCAAGGCGCACAACGACTACTGGCAGGATGAGGAGGTGTTCGGCCACTTCATCCAGGAGGTGATCCAACCGGCGCCGCTGGAAACCGCGGCCCGGCGGTACAAGCCGCCGCGCAGTAAGCAGCTGGCACGGGCCGTCAGTTGGGTGGTGCCCTACCTGGGCGCCGCGGCGCTCCTGTTCTGCGCCGTGTTCGTCCTCTACAAGGCCGTCTCCGGGTTCATCGGGAATGATGACCCGATCCTCCTGATCTTCAATCGGGTGGGTCGTACCACCTGTCTCCTGGCGGGCCTCACCGTCGTGGCTCGCATACCCAGCTTGACGCGGGTCAAGTTCTGGCGCCTGATTGGTGGGCTCGTCTTCCTCGTCTCGATCGCCGGGTTTCGGGTGATCTACTGCGCGGGTCCCGAGGTCAGCGCTTTCGGCCAGTGCGTGAGCACGATTCCGCCGCTTTCCCAGTGGGGGATGTTGCGGTTCGCGCTCGGGCTCTTGGCAGCGGTCTATCTGGTTTCCCAGCTCATCCCGAAATGGAGCATGCGCGCGCTGCTGATCCCGGGCGCCGCCACCGTGGCCGTCATCGTTTACCTCAACATCCGGAACGCTCATGGCAACCTGTGGCCGGTGTTCGTGGCCGTCGCGGCGTTCCTCTACCTCTGGTGGCTGGTCGCTCTGCTCTTCGACCTGACCTTCGTCTGGCATCGCTACATCCGGCTCTCGGTCCCGATCTTCAGGGAGGAGAAGGAGGCCGCGATGCGCAAACGGAGCCGGGCCCGCGGCGCGGTCGCGGGGAGACCGGACCTCGAAGCCCGCCCTGAAGGTACTCGGTAAGATAGGGTGGCAGAAGGAGACCTGGGAGGATGCGGCAAGGAGTACCTGCTATGAAGATCGTAGATCTCGCCAGCACTCCGTCGAGCCTCGCAGAGGTGCTGGATCTCGCGGGGGAAGATGCGATCCTGCTCAAGGCGCCAGGGGGCCGGGAGTTCATCCTCGCCGAGGTCGACGACTTCGAGGCTGAGGTGGAGCAGGTACGGCAGCACCCCGAGCTGCTGGAGTTCCTCGCCCAGCGCTCCAGCGAGAAGAAAACCTACTCCCTCGCCGAGGTCAGGGAAAGGTTGAAGCTGTAGCGGCTACGGGCTGCCGCCAAGCGAGTCCCGCCTCACCCGGCAAAGAAGTGATGGAACCAGGTGCGGTGCCGATGCCGGTAGCGCTCGAATTCCCGGCGCTGCTGGGGCGTGAGCACGGCGCTGATGCGGTCGTGGGTGCGGTTCAGGAGAGCGAGGACGCGCGGCGTCATCTCGCGCCGCAGAGCTGCGCTCTCGGTCTGGGCGTCGTCGAGGATGCGGGCCACCTCGGCCTGCTGCCCGGCATCGAGGTCGAGCTTCCGGTTGAGCTCGCTGGCGAGCATCCGGGTGCCCAGCGCGGCGAGGCCGCCCGGCTGGTGCAATTCGTGGAGGTAGAAGGCGTGGGTGCCGAGAACACCCACCACCACCCCGGCGACGAACAGGGCGACCACCGCGGCGATCGCCGTTCCCCGTCTCACCGCGGCGCCTCCGTGGTGCGGGCCGGCGAGGTCTGCAGGACCGAGTAGGTGAACAGCACCTCGGGGCTCGGCTCCTCGGCCAGGAGGGCGGTCGAGGGGTAGGGAGTCTGGTCGAGCCCCACCCAGGCGAGGGCCAGGGCGAGCACCAGGGCGGCGGGCAGGGCACGGAGAGCCCAGCGGCCCAGAACCTCGGTCGAGCCGGGACGCAGGGCGGTGACCCGACGGGCGAAACCGGGAGAGGGAGCCGGATCGCCGGGATGCGCCCTCCGGCGGAGCGCCTTGCTGGCCAGCTCCCAACGGGCGGCGAATTGGGCGCACTCGGGGCATTCCGCGAGGTGGCGGGCCACCTCGTCCCCCGACTCACCCGGGAGACCCCGGAGCAGGCGGTTGCGCACGGCGTTACAGCTCATACCGCATCTCCCGCGAGAACCCGGCGCAGCCGCTTCCTCGCCCGGTGCGCCCGCACCTTGACGTTGACCGACGTCCAGCCCAGCCGCTCGGCCACCTCGGCGACCGACCACCCCTCTCCTTCGAGCAGGGTGAGGAGGAAGCGGTCGGCGGCCGGCAGGCGGGCGAGCAGCCGCTCGACCTCGACCCGGGCGGTGGGGTCGGTGGCCGGAGCGGGCGGATCGAAATCGGGGTGGAGCGGCTCGGTCGGAAAGCCCTTCCGGCGCAGGCGGTCGTAGGCGGCGCGCAGGGCGATGCGCGTCACCCAGTGCTCGAACGGCGCGTCGGCGCGATAGGTGCCGAGGTGCTGCCAGGCGCGCAGGAAGATCTCCTGGGCCACCTCCTCGATCTCCTCCGGACGCCGGAAAAAACGGCCGAGCAGGTGGAAGACCCGCCGCTCCTGGCTGCGCACGAGGGCCGCGAAGGCCTCCGCGTCGCCGTCGAGGCTCTGCCGCACCAGGCGGGCTTCGCTGTTCTCCGCGGGAGCCGCGCTCTCTGCCATTCTTAGGGTGCTTACGAACGACCGTGCCATGTCATGTCCTGGAACCTATTCTCTCACTGTCCCTTTAGATAGACGGGGCCTCCCGCTTTCCGGTTACGGCCATCCTTTCGTGCGGACGAGTGTAACCGGGAAGCCCCGGCGCCCATCTTGTTAGGTGTGAGGGGCGCTGCGGCGCTCCCGGAAAACGCGAAACCTAAGGAGTGATTCCGATGAAGACCCGTTCGAAGATCCTGATCCTCTCCGGCCTCGCCGGCATTGCCGCCCTCGTCGTCCCCGCCCTCCTCCTCGCCCAGGCGGCCCAGGGGCACATGGGGCACATGGGCCACATGGGGAAGGACCACGGCGACATGGTCCGGCACATCGTCCACCAGCTCGACCTGACCCCCGACCAGGTCCAGCAGGTCAAGACCATCTTCGCCAACCACAAGCCCGAGCTCACCGCCGAGCTCACCGCCCTGAAGACCAGCCACGGCGCCCTGTTCGACGCCATCCACGCCGACACCGTGGACGAGACGGCGATCAAGAGCGCCGCCGCCCAGGCAGGGCAGGCCCAGACCGACCTGGCGCTCACCCGGGCCAAGATCTTGGGCGAGGTGCGCCAGGTGCTAACTCCCGAGCAGCAGACGAAGCTCAAGGCGCTCCTGGTGCACGCCCGGTCCTTCGGAGAGAAGCTGTTCTCCCACATCGAGGGCCACCTGAACGATCCGCTCGCGGGGATCTGAGCCTCCCCTCCCATCGGCACTAACTTAGAGTCCGCGCAGGGCAGGCACAGGGGCTCTGCCCCTACCTGCCCTGCTGCTATCTCCATCTCTCCGAGGCAGGGCAGCGTAACGGTCGGCTACTCCGGCACCGCCATGTCCATGGTCAATTTCCAGGAGCCGTCCTTCTGGCGTTTCCAGGTGGTGACGTAGCGCCCCTCGTCCGTGCTCGGCTTGCCCTTCTCGCTGGACTCGTACTTGTACCTCCCGGTCTCGTAGGCGGTATCGCCGTCCAGCCAGACCTTCAGGGTGGTCACGGTGACTTTGACGCCCGGATCGACGCTCTGCATGGCGGCCTGCTGGCGCTCACGGATCTGCTGGGGACCCTTGAAGATCTTGCCGCTCCCCGACAGCTGGACGCCGTCGGCGGCGAAAATGGCGGCGACCATCGCCGCGTCGCCCTTCTTCCAACCCTCCGCCCACTGCGCGTTGCCCTTCTCGATGGCGCGCCGGACCTCCGCCAGGGCCTCCGATTCCTTGGGCGTCGCCGCCGGGGTCGCCGCCGGGGTCGGGGTCTGGGCAAATGCCATGGGCACCGCCATCATCGCGAGGAACACCAGTCCGCTCAAGACTCGTTTCATTTTCAATCTCCCAGGGACGCTATCTTCTTCTACTGGTTAGACTTGAAGCGTAGACTAGTGCAGGGTCGGCAGCCGCGTCAACCAGCTCCCGCAGCCGCACGACCTCGCCGACGACGAGCGTCGCCGGCGAGCGGAGATCGAAGTCTTCCATTGCCGGCAGGGCCGGCAGGGCCGCCAGGGTCCCCAGGGTGCCGGTCCATACCTGACTGTCCGGAAGGGTCCCGCGCTCGACGACGGCGACCGGGTGATCGGCCGGCCGGCCGTGGGTAAGGAGGAGCCGGGCGATCTCGCGGAGCCGGGCGGCCCCCATGAGCACCACCAGGGTGTCGATGCGGGCCAGGGCGCCCCAGTCGACCCGGTCCTCGCCCAGGCAGTGGCCGGTGACCACGGCGAAACCTGCGGCCACGCCCCGATGGGTGAGCGGAATCCCCACGCTCGCCGGCACGGCCACGGCGCTGGTCACCCCGGGGACCACTTCGCAGGCCACCCCGGCCGCGGCGCAGGCCAGGGCCTCCTCGCCGCCCCGGCCGAAGACGAAGGGATCGCCCCCCTTCAAGCGCACCACCACCCGTCCGGCCCGGGCATGGCGGAGGAGCAGACGCTCGATCTCCTCCTGCCGCAGGGCCACCCGCCCCGGCCGCTTGCCGGCGTAAATCCGCCGCGCCCGGGAGGGCGCCTCGTCGAGGAGGGACGGCGCGACCAGCCGGTCGTAGACCACCACGTCCGCCCGTTGCAGGCACTTCAGGCCCTTGACCGTGATCAGCTCGGGATCGCCCGGTCCGGCCCCCACCAGGTAGACGATGCCGCTCACCGGCCGTCTCCCGGCGGGACCGGCGGGACGCCAAGGATCTCGGTGAACCGCCGGCGCGCCGCTTCGTCCTCCCCCTGGCGCAGCAGCTCGAGGACGTCCGAATCGACCAACCGGTACCAGAGCTCCCGGCGCCGTGCGAAGTCGGGATGGCGCGCCGCGAGCGGAGCCCGGACGGCGGCCGCGATCTCCAGGAAGCGGCCGTGCTCCGCCCCGACCTCCCGCTCCAGCCGCTGCCGCAGCCGGACCGCCAGCGCCGGCGCCTTGCCGGCAGTCGAGATGGCGATGGCGAGATCGCCCCGGCGCACGATCGAAGGGGCGATCCAGTTGCAGCGCGGCAGATCGTCGACGGTATTCATAAGGATGTTCTTCGCCGTCGCCTCGCGGTGGATGGCGTCGCGCACCGCCGGCTCTCCCGCCGCCACGATCACCACGACCGCCCCGGCCAGATCCCCGGCCTGGTAGCCGCGGGCCAGGTGCCGCAGCTCGCCCAGACCTGCCAATTCGGCGAGGCCCTCCGTCAGCTCGGGAGCGATCACCGTCACCCGGGCCTCGGCGACGAGGAGCCCGCGGACCTTCTCCTCGGCGAGCGCCGTCCCTCCCACCACCACCGTAGGCCGGCCGGCCAGGTCGAGGAACACGGGATAGTAGGACATCGGCCCCGCTTTCAGATCTCGACGCTGTCGACCGTCACTCCCGAGCGGTCGATCTCCAGGGCGACCCGGCAGACGGCGGTCGCGATCTCCAGTCGGAAGGCGCCGGGCGCCCGGGGGGTGAAGGAGAGCCCCTGGACCACCTGGCCGGCGAGAGCGGAGAGGGCACGATTCGCCCCCTCGACCGTGCGGGCCAGAGCGGCGCCCCGGGGAGTCTGGCGGAAAAGCCGGAGGAGGGCCTGCTCGGCCTCCGGCCCATGGAGGCGCCGGGCGCGGCCGGTGGCGAGCGAAAGGTCGAGGACTTCGGCGAGCTGCGGCAGAAGAGCCTCCTCCACCTCACCTAGGGCGACCGCCTGGACCAGGGGGACGTAGCGCTTGCCCGCCGTGGGCGGCAGCGAGGCGGTCAAGGCCGCGATCTCGGCCAACACCACCTCGCCCTGGGCAGCGTCCAGGGCGAGGGGGGAGGCGATTTCCGGGATCTCTGAGGTCGAGGGCATCAGGCGCCCCGTGGTCCCGTGGCCTTGCCGTGGAGGATCGCCTCCACCTCGTGCTCGAAGCCGCCGGTCTCGATCGGGCAGTGGATGCCGCACTCCTTGGGAGCGTTCTTCTCCCACCACCAGCGGCCGGCCCGCGGGTCCTCCCCCGGCGCGGTGGCGCGGGTGCAGGGGGCGCAGCCGATGCTGGTGAACCCCTTGGCGTAGAGCGGATGGACGGGGACGTCGTGCGCCCGGTTGTACTCCTGGACCTCCTCGATCGTCCAGTCGGCCAGCGGGTTGATCTTGGCGAGACCGCCGTGATCGTGGTCGATCTCGATCTTCCGGATGTTCGCCCGGCTCGCCCACTGCTCCCGGCGCAGGCCGGTCACCCAGGCGTCCAGCCCCTCCAGCACGCCGCGGATGGGCTCGACCTTGCGCACGTTGCAGCAGTGGAGCCGCGCCGCGACCGCCTTCTGGAAGAGGTTGGGGCCGAAGCGGCCGACCATCGCCTCGACCTGCCGGGCGTCGGGGAAGTAGACCTCGACCTCGATCCCGTAGCGTTCCCGCACCTGCTCCATCATGTCGTAGGTCTCCTGGGGGAGCCGCCCGGTGTCGACGGTGAACAGGCGCACCTTGGGCTCGATCCGCCAGGCCATGTCGAGGAGGGCCATGCCCTCCGCCTGGAAGCTGGTACAGAGGGCGAGCTGCGGATGCCAGCGTTCGAGCGCCCAGCCGAGGACCTCCTCGGGGGTCGCGAAGTCGAAGTCGTTGGCCAGCTGGCCCGCCTCGTACTCGTCGAGGAGGTCTCGCCGGCCGGGGGCGACAGGGGCGAACGCGCGTTCCATGATCATGCTCGATCCTCGCTTCCTTGCGACAGAGCTGCTTCTGCGATTCCAGCCATCCCGGCGAGCTCCGTGAGCTGCTCGTCCGAATGGCGGATGAAAAACTGCTGGATTCCCTCCCCCTCCTGCCGCCTCTCCAGGTAGGAGCGGAAGAGCCGTTCGATCACCCGGTGAACCGTGTCTCCCGGCACCCGGCGCAGCACCGGCCGGCCGATCGCCGCCTCCCGGCCGAGGCCGCCGCGGAGGAAGAGGTCGTAGCCCTGCAGGCGCTCCCCCTGGGGACCGCGCTCGCGGAGCGTCGTCCCCTGGAGGCCGATGTCGCCGGTCCAGTGGTGGGCGCAGGCATGGGGGCAGCCGTCGAGGTTCAGGCGCAGGTCGGCGGCCTGCTCGCCGAAGGTCGCCTCCAGGTGGTCGACGATCGTCGCCAGCCGCCCCTTGGTCTCGGCCACCGTGTAGTTGCAGAAGGGGTCGCCGGTGCAGGCGATCGACAGCCCGCGCAGCCGGCCCGCCGCCCGGGTCCCCAAGGGGAAGCCGAGCCGCGCCGCCCAGCCGGTGACCGTGGTGAGCCGCCCCGCCGGGATGTCGGTCAAGAGGAAGTTCTGCCGGCGGGTGAGGCGGATCTCGCCGCCGTAGCTCTCCGTGAGATCGGCCAGGCCGAGCATCTGCTCGCCCGAGAGCAGCCCCAGGTGGACCGGGAACCCAGCGTAGAAGAATCCCTCCTGCTTCTGCGGGTGGACCCCCGCGTGGTCGTGCTCGCCGGCCGGAGGGAGGGGGGCGATGCCGGTCTCCAGGGGACGGCCGAGGCGCGCCTCCACCCGCTCCCGGAAGGCGGGGACGCCCAGGTCGTCGACCATGAACTTGAGCCGCGCCCGGGCGCGCGACAGGCGATAGCGGCGGTCCTCCCGCCAGACGTCGACGATCGCCTGGAGCACCGGGAGGGCGTCGTCGTAGGGGATGAAGACGCCCAGGTCCGAGGCCAGGCGCGGCCAGCTGGCAAGGCCGCCGCCTACCCGCACTCCGAAGCCGGGTCGGCCCTCCTGGAACGTTCCCGAGAGGGCGATGCAGTGGATCTCCGGGGCGTTGCACTGGTGCGGGCAGGCCGTGATGGTGATTTTGTGCTTGCGCGGCAGGTCCGAGTACTCGCGGTGCGAGACGAAGAAGTCGGCCGTCCGGGCGAGGAGCTCCCGGCAGTCGAACAGCTCCTCCCGGTCGAGGCCGGCGACCGGGCAGCCGGTGACGTTGCGCACGTTGTCGCCGCAGGCGCCGGCGGTCGACAGGCCGGCCGCGCCCAGGGTCGCCAGGATCTCCGGCAGCCGCGCCATCTCCAGCCAGTGGAGCTGGAGGTTCTGCCGGGTGGTGATCTCGCCGTGGCCACGGCCGTGCTCCACGGACACCCGGCCGATGGTGCGCAGCTTCTGGGGGGTGAGGATGCCGCCCGGGCTCTTCACCCGCAGCATGAAGTAGCCGAGCTTGGGCTTGTCGTGGTAGAGGCCGTACCACTGGAGGCGGACCATGTCCTCCTCGGCAACCGCCTCGTAACCGGCCTGGATCATCGCCGGCAGGTCGCCGATGACGTCGAGCCCCGCCTTCTCGTGCTTCAGGCGCTCGACGAAGTTCCGCTTCCTGACTAGATCCCAATCCGGCTCGATCTCGGGCGCCTTCGCCATCCCCTCTCCTCCCTAATTGTTACCAAGTTTATCACCTTGCCCTCAACAAGCGGAAGTGCTCCTCGGGGAGAGAAAGGTGACAAGCCCTTGCCGGAGGGGGAGGGGGGAGGCCCGGGAGCGGTTCCTGACTGCCCGCGGCCAGCTCTTCCCCGCGGCGGGCGGGAACCGTTCTGCGGCGGTGCCGTTCTGCTTCGCTGCGGAATGGTTCTCGTCTGGAGCGGTGACGTTCTGTTCCGCGGCGGAATGGTTCTTGTCTGGAGCGGTGACGTTCTGCTCTGCGGCGGAATGGTTCTCGTCCGGGGCGGTTCAGCTCTGATCCGCGGCGGAATGGTTCTTAGCTGAAGCAGTTGAGTTCCGCTCCACGGCAGTTCAGCTCTGTTCCGCCGCGGTGCTGTTCGGTTCTCCCCCGAAACCGTTCTTCTCCGCCGCGGTCGACTTCTCGTCCGTCCGTGCTGGGAGGCGCTCTGCTCCAGTCGGGAGCACGCCAGCGGCGGAACGGTGCCGGTCTGGAGCGGTTCGGTCGCGATCCGCTCCCTGCGCCTGGCCTCCGTAGCCTGCCTGGAACCGACTCGGCCGTGGAGGGTTGGGATCGTCCGGTGGCCGGAGGTGGTAGAGACGTGCCCAGGTCCTGAACGATATCAACCCGCAGTCCACGGAGACCGCGGGCCGTCTCCGCCGGGGCAACGCCCCCGGCGCTTCGGCCTGCGGGAGATTGCCGGGAACCGCCGAGAGGGAGAGAGGAGATGGCGCGTGTAGGGGGCGACCACCCTATGCGGAGACGTCCCGCGGTCCCCGTGGACTGCGAAGCGATATCGTTCAGGACCAGGGACGTCTCTACGCCTTCGCCGAACCTCCGGTCGTGGAGGGACCATCTGGTATCCTCCCGGGTACACCGCGGGAATTCCTGCGGATGCTGAAGGAGCAGCGATGAGTACTCTGAGTCTCAGGTTGCCGGACTCGCTGCATAAGCGCGTGCGGGATCTTGCCCAGCAGGAGGGCATTTCGATCAATCAATTCATCAGCTCGGCGGTCGCGGAGAAGATGGCTGCGTTGATGACCGTCGACTACCTTGAGGAGAGGGCCCGACGAGGCAGCAGAGAGAGGTTCCTGGCGGTGCTCGCCAAGATTCCCGATGTCGCTCCGGACCCCGGCGACGAGTTGGAGTAAGGAGCGGGGCTCAGCCCTCCGCCCCTCCTCGGCCAGAGTGTCCAGCTGCCGGAGCCCTCCTTAAGTGCTGACCTCTCTGGGCGGACCGGTTGGCTCACCTGGACCTGCAGCGCGGCGCCGCTGCTCGGCGCGGGCGGCATCGTGCTTCTGCCCCCAGGCGGCCGCCTGGGCGGTATCCCCCCGAGCCTGGGCGATGTCGGCCAGGACCCAATAGGTCTGAGAAACCTCTTTCAACCCGAGCCGCTCTCGGATCTCGCGCGCCTTCTCCGCCTGGTCTTCCGCCCGGTCCAGATCGCCGAGGAGCAGGTTGATCTGGGCGAGTTGGTTGTGAGAAGCGGCGGCTCCAGGCTCCTGGTTCAGTAGCTGTGCGATCTCCAGGCTCTGGCGGACCCATTCGGCAGCTTTGTGGAAGCACTTCCGCGCAGCAGACTCGTCTCCTCTCGCCTGCACAGCTTCGCCCTCCATCTGCCAGGTAATACCGATGTTCTGTGCCGCGTCCCCCACGGCGTTCCTATCCCCGCGGCCCTCCGCGATTTCCCGGGAGCGTTCATGCCAGGCGCGAGCCTCCGCGAGCCGCCCTGCCTTTGCCTCGACAGCCCCCAGGTGGTTGCAGATCTGCTGGATACCTTCCTCGTCCTCCATGTCCTGAAAGAGCTTCAGAGCCTGTTCGTAGTATTCAGCAGCTCCGGCGAGGTCTCCTTGGTTGTTGGCTAACCTCCCCAGGTGCTGGAGGAAAGTTGCCTCGAGCTCCCTGTCCTTGGCCTGGCGGGCAGTCTCAAGGACTTCGTGGTAGCGCTCCTTCGCCTCACCGAACTTTCCCTGCTCTGTCAGAATCTCTGCGAGCTGGCCGAGGCCGACCGCTTCTTCCCGCTTGAGCCCCAGCTCCCTCGTAAGCCCGACTGCCCGCTCGGCAGTCGCCTCGGCCTGCGGCAGACGGCCGGCTCCCAGCAAAGCATTGACCAGAGATCCGAGAGCCGCTGCGAGATTCACATTTGCCGCTTCCGTCAACGCATTTGCCGCCTTTTTCCTATCAACGATCTCCTCCCATTGCCGGACGGCTTGTTCCAGAACAGGAATCGCGCGCGCGGCTGATCCACTCCCGGAGAAGATGCGGCCCAGAACCATCTGCGTCGTAGCCAATTGGAATGCGGGATCGAACGCCGTAGTCCCCTGGAGCCGACCCAGGAGGGCCTCGAGCCTCTCGACCGCCTCCCTCGTGCGACCATGCTGAGCGAAGAGAGCCCAGGCGGAATCCCGCTCTCTTTGGGCATACGCCTCCGTGAATCCACCCTTCTCAACTCCAGCGGCAAGCCAAGCCACCCAGAAATTCTGCTCGCGGAACCGCCCGGATCGCTGAAGGTAGCTCCCGAAGGTATCGCCCAGGTCCGAAGCCACGTCGTACTCCCCAGCCGCCAGGGCCCAGGCAACCGCCGTTCGGAAGTTGGCCTCCTCGCGCGTCATGACTTCCATACCGCCGCCCGGGTTGGAGCCGAAAAAGGCTCTGTAGACCGCCTGCCTTACCTCCAAGTACACCTGCACGAAGCGTTTTCGCGCCCCCGCCACATCCAGGTCCGTCAGCACAGCGGTCGCAGCGCCGAAGGGGAGGGTGGGGTGGAACCGCAGGTAGGGGCGGCCGGCAAGCAGGATCTCCCGCTCGACCCGCACGAGGGCGGTTCGTTCGAGCTCCCCACGTGGCAACTCCCAGCGCTCCGGATCGAGCCCGCTCACCTTCAGAAGGTTGCCTTCGAAAACCCCGCCGCGGAACAGCGCGAGCCAGGGGAGAGCCGCACGGGTCTCCTCCGAAAGGCGGCGAGTTGAGAACTCCAGCGAGGAGAGGAGCGAACGATTGCGCTCGGTTTCCGCATCGCCTCGAAAGCGTTCGAGGAGCTGGCCGAACTCCGCGACGATCCTCTCCGGCGTCAGCGCCCGGTCCTTGAGGTGCGGACCGACCAGCTCGATCGACAGGGGGTGGTCCGCCAGCATCCCGAGCAGCGCCTCCAGCCCCTCGCGGGAGAGGCGCGGGTCGGAGAGCTCGACACCGTGGACAGCTAGGACCCGTGCCAGAAGATGCAGGCTGTCCGGGCGAGCCAGGCCGCCGAGCTCCAGCCGCCGCGCCCCGGCGAGGCCCGACTCCTCCGGCCGGCAGGTGATGAGGAGGCGCCCTTCGCCCCTGGCGTTCTCGGTCAAATCGCGGAAGAGGTCGAAGATCCGACCGCGCTCCTCCGCGGAGTACAGGGCCGCTCCGCCTCCTGGCTGGAAGGCCGGCAGGACGCTCTCGAAACTGTCCCATACCAGGAGGATCCGCCGCTGGTCGAAGAGCTGGCGCGCCCGGCGCTGCTGCTCGGCCGCGGGCAGGGCCTCGAAGGCGGTGCCCTCCAGCGAGGTTCCGAGGACGCGGACGATGACGTCAGCCCCGGCCCCCTGCTCGAAGGAGAGAAAACAGGCGCCATCGGGGAAGAGGCCGGTGAGTGTCCACCAGAGTGCTGCCTCGCGGGCGAGCGCGGTCTTGCCCATGCCTCCCATGGCGTGGAGGAGAACGGCACGATGGTCGCGCAGGGCCTGCTCCAACCGGTAGAGCTCGGCGGCGCGGCCGTGGAACTGGTAGAACGGAGCCCGCGGGAAGGCCTCGAGCGCCTTGCCGGCCGCAGGCTCGCGGCGTGAACCGCGAACCTGCGCCACCTCGCCTGCCCTCGCTCGCACCGCGCCGGCGAGGCGCTCCAGGGTCTCGGTGGTGTCCTGGCCGGGGTCCCGGAAGTCATACCAGAGGAGAGCCTGGAGGTCCAAGGGCAGCTCCACATCCTCCAGCAGGAGAGGAATGATGTTCCGCCCCCGGGGGTCCCGGGCATGGGCCATGTCGATCTCGGCGTTCACCCAGTCCGAATCGAGGGCGGCGCGGGACACGGCGACGAGCACGAAGCGGCTGTTCCGGATCCCCTCCCGGCACTGCTCGTGAAGCGGACCGCTCTGGATCTCCCACTTGTCCAGGAAGACGCGAAGATGGTGGCGGTCCCGCAGCTCCGTGGCCAGGCGCTCGATGCGCGCCGAGTCGGCGTGCCGATGGCTGAAGAACACGTCGTACCGGAAATCGGCTGCAGCTGAGACCGGCGGGGTCGGCCGGGCCGGCCCGCTGGCCGGCACCAGGGCGAGGTCGGCCCCCTGCTGGTAGAGGTTGGGGAGGAACCAGTCCCTGAGCTCAATCGTCCTGCCGCCTGGGCCGAACTCGATCCAGCGATAGGGTTGAGCAAGAAGGGCGCCGCGGCCTGCATCGAGTGACTGGCCGATCGTCTGCCCCTTCACAAGATCGCGGTAGAAGCGTTCGAGGAGCACCCGGGTTGCCTCGACGTGCACCGCGTGGCTCATGGCGAGCACGCTTCCTACCCCAGCTTGGAGAAGGCGCGGCGCCACCGAGCGGAAGACGGGGACCGGGCCGATCTGGTTGCTCCGGCAGGCTTCCAGGATCGCCAGGGGGATGCGATGGACGGCCAGGAGGTCGCCCAGCCGATCCGCCCGCACGAAATCCGCTGCCACTCCACCGTCCCCCGGCTTCTCGAAGCAGAGGGCACCGAGCCCGATCTCCGGGAGGAAAGTACCGTGGCCGTCGAAGTGGACCACATGGTAAGGCTCGCCATGGCGATCCGCCTCGGCCAGCATCTCCTCCATCCGCGGCAGGGTGGGCGGCCGGCAGAAATCGATGGCGACGCCGTCCCCCAGGGGGGCCAGGGCGTCGAGCATGCCGCGGGTGGTCAGGCGCGGATCGAGGAATCCCAGGTCGGCCGGACGGCTGACGATCAAGAGGAGACGGAGCGGCGTGCTGGCTCGGAACGCCTGGGGAGCCGCGGCCTTTTCGAGCTGGCGCCGGATCGTGACGCCCCGCCGCGAGAGCGGGCCGGCGCCATCGCCGAGAAGCTCCCAGGGGAGGCGGAGGAGCGCGCCGTCGTCTGTCGCCATGGTGAGGAGCCGCGGCGGTGGAGCGGCGAGGAGCTCCCGCAGCACCTCCGGGGGATCGCCCTCCCCGAAGAGAGCCGTGTAGAGCCGCCGGCCCCAGGCTCCGATCTCTTGCTCCACCCGGTGCGCCCGGACCACGGCACCGCCGTCCGGAAGGTCCAGGTAGTCCTCCAGATACCAGCGGAGATCCTCGTACTCCTTCTCGGAGAGCGCGGCGGTGAAAGGCACCGCCTTCCCCGCTCCCCCGCGCCAGCCGGGGACCAACCGCACGGTGACGGCATCCCCCATCCGGTCGAACAGCACCCGCAGCTCGTGCATGGACCCTCTCCCCGCCAGAGCAAGTTGAGCGGAAGCTCAATCAGCATAGCGTGGGGCCGGTTTCGGGGGACCGGCTGTATCGATGGATACCGAGCGGCAGGGGGCACACGGGCTCTGCGTACAGGCGCGCGCTCATCGCGTGCAGGCACACGGTGATTGTGTACAGGCGCGCGGTCCTTGCGTACAGGCGCGCAGTCATGGCGTGCAGGCGCACAGACGTCGCGTGCAGGTGCACGGTCCTTGCGTCCCTGCGCGGGATCACCGCGTACAGGCGCGCGGTGATGGCGTGCCTGCACCCAGACACCGCGTACAGGCGCGCGATCGTCGCGTGCAGGTACACGGTCGCTGCGTGCAGGTGCGCGGTCATCGCGTGCAGGCACACGGGCGCCGAGATCCAGGACAATTTCTCGCTGGACTCACGCCTCTTTCGCGATCCCACCCCCCTCCTGTCCTCCCCCCATCCCCCCCCTCACGCCCGCCCAGGGGGGAGGGACCCGATCGGCAGTTTCATCTCATGCTCTGACCACCTGGCGTCGGCGCCAACTACCGCGTTCCTCCCTCGCCCACCTTCGCCCCGCCCAGCGACGCCAGGCCGGTCATGGCGCCCAGGCCCATGGTCTCGACCGCCGAGGAGGGGACGATCACCATGCTCCCCTTCTCCTTGATCGCCTCGTAGAGCATGTTCATGGCGCGCAGGTGCATGGCGACCGGGTTGCCCTGGTAGACCTCGGCGGCCTGGGCGAACTTGCCGGCGATCTCGGTTTCGGCGGTGCCCAGGATGATGCGCGCCTGGCGCTCGCGCTCGGCCTGGGCCTGGCGCGACATGGCGTCCTCCAGGTCGGACGGGATCTTGACGTCGCGGATCTCGACCGACTGGACGGTGATCCCCCAGGGATTCGTCTTCTCGTCGAGGATGCGCTGCAGCTCGTGGCCGAGCTTCTCCCGCTCGGTGATCATCTCGGCCAGGTCGTGGCGGCCGATCGCCTCGCGGAGAGCGGTCTGGGCGGAGAGGAAGATGGCGCTCCAGAAGCTCTCGACCTCGAGGATCGACTTCTCGGCATCCCACACCAGCCAGAAGACGATGGCGTCGACGTAGACCGGGACGGTGTCGCGGGTGAGGGCCGACTCGGCGGTGACGTCCGAGGCGCGCACCCGCTGGTCGACGAAGTGGGCCACCCTGTCGACCACCGGCACGATCCAGAAGAGGCCCGGGCCGGCGAGTCCCCGGTACTTGCCGAAACGCAGGACCACCGCCTTCTCCCACTGGTTGGCGATCTTCAGGGAGAAGATCAGGTAGAGGCCGAGGAGGAGGGAGACGAAGGCCAGCACGGCCCCGGGGACCGGCGAGCCGGTCGCGACCAGCGCGGCGCACCCCCCCAGGCCGACGAGCCAGACGAAGACGGCGGCCGCGACCGAGGTGGAATTGACGTACTTGCGCACCTCTTCCTGCTGTCGCTTCGCCGCCCGCTCGCGCTCTTCCGGCTTCTCCTCCATCTTGTCCATCTTTTTCTTCAACTGCCGCGCCGTGGCGCGCAGGATGCCTGGCAACATGGTTCTCTCCTTGGCTCCGCGGGGGAGCCGCTTCTAGGAGACCGCCTCGCGCTCGGCGAGCGCGTCGCGGATCTCTCCCAGGGTGAGGCCCTGGGCCGCCGCCCGGGCCAGGAATTCGTCGAGGAGCTGACTGAGCCGGCGCCGCTTCTCCACCTCGTCGATCGAGACCGCCTCGTTGGCGACGAAAGTGCCGCTCCCCTGCTGGGTCGCGAGGACGCCGCGGATCTCCAGCTCCTTGTAAGCGCGGACCACCGTGTTCAGGTTGACCGCCAGATCCACCGCCAGCGCCCGCACCGTGGGCAGCCGCTCGCCGCGCACCAGCGCCCCGGTCGCGATCCCGGCCAGGACCTGGTCGAGGATCTGCCGGTAGAACGGCACCCCGGAGGCGGTGTCGAGCTGGAAACGGACGGGCATGGCGATCTCTTCTTTGTACTAGTTGACTATGACAATAGCGTAGGAGAGAACCGGAGGGGTGTCAAGGCGAGGCCCGCGCGGAGGCAGGGCAGGCACAGGGGCTCTGCCCCTACGCTGCCCTGCCTCGGACCGTTCTCTCCGAGAAAATAGGCGAAGTGGGGTGGAGAGATGAAGGTAGCAGCAGGGCAGGTAGGGGCCGAGCCCCTGTGCCTGCCCTGCCCCCTCCACGCGCGAGATCGAGAGGACGGATTCGGTGATAGTGCCTAGTGAGGGCCTTCGCCGCCCGGGCCGCTGCGCGCCCGCAGCAGCTCGAGCAGCAGCTGGATGACGTGCTCCGCCGTCCGCCCGACCTCGCCGGTCACCTGGCTGATCCGGGCCTCCCAGCCGGCCTCGTCGAGGACGGCGTTGCCGCCACCCGTTCCCTCGGCGGCGAGATCCAGGGTCTCGCCCGGCGCCAGGCGGTGGGTGGTGCGCAGCTCGTGCAGGAAGGTGCGCACGAGCTCGAGCACGCTCTCGCGATAGCCCATGGCCTGGAGGATCTTGCGCAGGTTCTTGCGGCCCGGGGCCTTCTTCCGGCGTTCGTAGTCCGAGATCGAGCTGTTGCCGATCCCCGAGGCCTTGGCGAGGTCGTTCTGTTTCCAGCGGACGGCGGCCCGCAGGACGATGAGCGCGATGTCCAGCTCCTCGTCCTCGAGCGGCGAGGTTGTCGGCGGCGGCTTGCGCTGAGGCATCGCTGGAATCTATAGCGGCAGCGGCCTCAGGGCAAGCATAAGCTTTTGTTTCTCAGTGGTTTACGCCACGAAAACCTCCTCTCGCGAAAGCGAAACAAGATCCACTCCCCATACCTTTTGTCCGGCCTGGACCGCTCTTCGGGCGCCGCGAAATCTCGGAAGAGAGATCCTGCTTCGGCCCGGCATCCCCGAAGAGGGACACCAGCCGGCCTACCGCAGCTGCGCCAGCGCTCGGTTGATCGCCTCCAGGTCGAAGGCCTCGGGGTCGAAATCCTTGGGCACCCAAGCCGCAAGCTCCTGGTGCTCGGGGTCCGCCGGGTCACGCAAAATGGCGAGCAGCCGCTCGTAGCCCAGGATGCCGCCGCTGTCCTCCGGTGGGCCGCTACGCTTGCCGGCCAGGCAGACCGGCCGGTCCCCCCCGGTTCCCGGAAGCAGGATCTTCTCGACGACGATCACGTGCTCCCAGCCGTCCCCGAAGTCGTACTCGTAGCGCAGGCGCTCCTTCTCGCGGAGGAGGACCTCGCGCAGCTGGACCTTGCGCTCGTTGCGACTGGGAACCCCGATGTCCAGCTCGGGCGGGCTGTAGACCGTGCGCCCCGACGCGAAGAGGTGGAGGTGCATGTCCTGCCAGCCCATGAGGATCTGGAGGACGTCGTGCAGACGGCCGAGCGTGACGTCCCCCGGCACCAGGAGCCGCCGCCAGATGGGGGGGCGGCTGCCGGAAAGGGAGATCTTGAGCTGATAGACCGGCGCCGGCCCGGCCGCCCGGGGCTCCTTCCTTACCGCCCCCTCTCGCCGCAGCGCCGGCCGGCCCGGCGGCCGCGCCCGGAGCCGTGGGTCCTGGCCTGATCCGATTGCCTCTCCCGAGATCCTGAATTCTCTCTCCAGCATACCCGTCCTCCAAAGACAGGACGGATGTTACCGGATGTGGGATCGTAAGGGGAAATCCTCAGCGCCAGCGGGAGATCCGGTCGCGCAGGGTCTTGAAGCCCAGCCGATCGCAGAGCGCGGCGACGGCTTCCCGGTCGGCGCCCCGGTAGGCGAGGTCGGCGAGACCGGCCTTGCCGACCGGGGCGTCGCGGGCGACGGTCGCCAGCCGTTTCGACAGGAGCGCGATCTCCCGCCCTGCCTTAAGCTTGACGTAGAGCGACTTGGCGCCCCGCAGGCCGGGGGCCTCGCGGACCTCCTCCAGCCTCTCGTACAGCTCTTCCAGATGCCCGAAGCGGGAGAGGAGGTCGGCCGCGGTCTTGCCGCCGATCCCGGAGATCCCCGGGATGTTGTCGACCGCATCGCCGGCGAGCCCCAGGAGGTCGGTCACCTGGTCCGGCCGGACGCCGAACTTGGCGAAGACCTCCGGCGGGGTGAGCCGCATCCCCTTGCCGAAGTCGTAGAGCGAGGTCCGTAGGTCGACCAGCTGGGCGAGGTCCTTGTCCGAGGTGACGACCACGAACCGGACCCCCGGCTCCCCCTCCAGGCGGGCGCGGAGGGTGGCGATTAAGTCATCCGCCTCGTAGACCAGGTCGACGAAGGTGGCGGCCCCGAGCGCCGCGGCCATCTCCTCGCAGGCCGCAAGCTGCGCCTCGAGCTCCGGCGGCGGCAGGGCGCGCTGCGCCTTGTAGGCGGGGTAGAGGTCGTTCCGGAAGCTGGTCGTCAGGCTGCGGTCGAAGGTCACCGCCAGATGGGAGGGGCTCTCGTCGGCGATCAGCTTCAAGAGGAAGCTCGCGAAGCCGTACACCGCCTGCACCGGCTGGCCCGCCGGGCCGCGCAGGCTGTCGGGCAGCGAAAAATAGGCCCGGAAGATGTACGGGCTGGCGTCGATCAGGTAGACGGTGGGCTCCGCGCTCATGGCGCGAGACTCTATCTCACGCCCGCAGCTCTCCCATCACCCCGCCCTCGGTGCCCTCGGCGAGGCCCACCACCTCCGCCGCCACGAAGCGGTTCCAGAGATCGCGGTGGGTCTGGCAGTAGACCCGTATGTAATTGTCAGTCAGGCCGTTCGCCTGCCCCCCTCGCGGGCGCTCCCAGAGGACGGTGACCCGCCGCCCCACCTGCTCCTCCTGGAACTGGCGCTCGACCGCGGCCGCCATCTGAAGCATCCGCGCCGTCCGCTCCTTCTTCTCCTCTGGGGAAACCTGGCCGGGCATCCCTTCCGCCGCGGTTCCCGGGCGGGGAGAGAAGGGGAAGACGTGGACCTTGGCAAACCCCGCGGCCGCCACGGTGGCGAGGCTCGCTTCAAACTCCGCCGCCGTCTCCCCGGGGAAGCCGACGAGGACATCGGTGGTGATCGCCACTTCCGGGACAGCCTGGCGGATGCGGGCGAGGAGGTCGAGATAGCCCTCCGCGGTGTAGGGGCGGCGCATGCGACGCAGGGTCGCCGAGCAGCCGCTCTGGAGAGAGAGGTGGAAATGGCGGCAGAGGCGGTGGCCGCCGTGCTCCGCGAAGAGGTCGAGCAGGCGGTCGTCGAGCTCCCAGGGGGCGATCGAGGTGAGCCGCAGCCGCGGCGCCTCCCCCTCCGCCAGGATCCGGGCTACGAGATCGACGAGAGCCAGCCCCTCGGAACGGTAGGCCGAGATCTGCACCCCGGTCAGCACCACCTCCCGGCAGCCGGCACGGGCGAGGGCCTGCACCTCGGCCACCACCTCCCCCGGCGGGCGGCTGCGCTGGCGGCCGCGGGTCTGGGGGATGATGCAGAAGGCGCACTGCATGTTGCAGCCGTCCTCGACCTTGACCAGCGCCCGGGTGTGGCCCATCTCCATCGCCACCCAGGGGACCGGCACCGGATCGGTCTCGGCGGCCTCCGGGGCCGCCAGCTCGGGGAAAGCCGCGGCGACCCGCTCGAAGAGGCTCTCCTTCTCGCCATTCGGCACCACCAGATCGACGCCGTCGAGCTCCGCCGCGGCTCCCGGCTCCGCCGCCGACCAGCAGCCGGTGACCACCGTGCGCAGCCCTGGATTCGCCCGCTTGGCGCCCCGCACCGTCTTCCGCGATTCGCGAGCGGCGGTCTGCGTCACCATGCAGGTATTGACGACATGCAGGTCGGCCGCCCCGGGCGAGCCCACGAGGCGATGGCCGGCCGCAGTGAACCGCCGCGCCATGGCCTCGATCTCCGCCTGGTTCAGCTTGCAGCCGAGATGGGTGAGGCAGACCCGCATGGGGGGATTGTACGTGGAGGGGAGGGACCTCGCGCAGGCGGAAGAAGATAACCGAAAAGAGATACCGCCTGATTGACGCCATTCTCTTCTTCCTCTACTATAGCCACTGACGTCGTCTCCCACCACTTCCAGCGA
>DASQPA010000173.1:0-3309 GCA_035644215.1 Thermoanaerobaculia bacterium | reverse complement strand
GCCGGAGGCGATACCCAGGGCCAGGCGGGAGATGCCGAGGAGCCCGCGGCGGGAAGCTCGGATGGCGTGATGCATGGAGGAGTCCTCTCTGGTTTTACCGTCTGCAGGCCTGGAGCACCGAGGCCATCCGCTCCAGCCCCTCGGCGAGGGTGGCCTTGGAGCAGGCGAAGGAGATGCGGATGTGCTCGTCCGAACCGAAGGCCTCGCCGGGCACGACCGCCACCGCCGCCTCGGTGAGCAGCAGCTCGGTCAGCTCGATCGAGCCCTGCCGGCCCGGGCCGAAGCAGCCGGCGACCCGGGGGAAGGCATAGAAGGCGCCGGCGGGCGGCTCGCACTCGAAGCCCGGGATCTCGTTCAGGCGGGGGATGAGGAAGTCGCGCCGCTCCTGGTAGGCGGCGATCATGACCTCGACCTCCGGCTCGGCGGCTTCGAGCGCCGCCAGAGCGCCCACCATGGCGAACGAGGTGGGGTTCGAGGTGGCGTGGCTCTGGATCTGCTCGACGGCGCGGATGACCGGAGCGGGTCCCAGGGTGTAGCCGATCCGCCAGCCGGTCATGGCGTAGGTCTTCGAGAACGAGCCGACGAGCACCACCGTCTCCGGGAACTCGGCGGCGAGCCGGGCGGCGCTCGCGTGGGGCACGCCATCGTAGAGGAAGCGCTCGTAGGTCTCGTCCGAGATGACGAGGATGCCCCGCGCCGCGGCGGCCTCGACGACCTGCCGCAGGTCCTCCTCCCCGATGATCCCGCCGGTGGGGTTCGAGGGGGAGTTCAAGAGGATGGCGCGGGTGCGGTCGGTGATGGCGTCGACGAGCGGGCCGGCGTGGATGCGGAAGCCGTCCCGGCCGGTGGTCGGCACGAAGACCGGCCGCGCCCCGGCGAAGCGGATCTGCTCGGGGAAGCTGACCCAGCAGGGCTCGGGGAGCACCACCTCCTGGCCGTCCTCGAAGAGGGCCATGGCGAGCTCGAAGAGGGCGGCCTTGCCGCCCACGGTGATGACCGACTGGGCGGCGGTCCAGGGCGCGCCATAGCGGCGGCGGCAGGATTCGGCGAGGGCCTGGCGCAGCTCGGGGGTGCCCGATCCCGGGGTGTAGCGGGTGAAGCCCTTGGCGAGCGCCTCCCGGGCGGCCTCGACGGCGACCCCCGGGGAGTTGAAGTCGGGCTCGCCGGCCCCGAAGTCGACCACCGAGACCCCGCGCGCGCGGAGCTCCGCCGCCTTCCGTGTGACTCGGAGGGTCGCGGACTCGCCGATCCGCGACATTCGTGAGGAGAGATGCACGGCGGGGAATAGTATCAGAGGACGGGCCGGACCCATAGGCGCTGACTTTGGCCGTAGGGAGGGGTCGGGTGGGGCCGCCAGGGCGTCTACCCACCCCATCGGAGATCCGGGCCGTCATCGGACGCCTGCAATCGCACCTCCCGCCCCGCCACCGCGGCTTCCGGATCGTCCCGGAAACGCTGCAGCGCCGCTTCCGGCTCTTCACCGTCGCCGATCTCAATGCCCACCCAGCGATTCCGGCCGCTCCTCTTGGCAGCGTAAAGCCCGAGGTCTGCGACGTCGACGATCTTCTCCCAGCCGACCACCCGCGGCCAGGCCGGCGCGAAGGGGTAGGCGGCGAAGCCGATCGAGCCGGTGCGCGGCAGCGCGGTGCCGTCGGCGAGCCGGAAGTCGTGGCCGGCGATCGCCGCGCGGAGCTTCTCGGCCAGCCGGGGACCGTCCCGGCGGTCGCAGAAACGGACCACGACGAGGAACTCCTCGCCGCCCCAGCGCACCAGGTGGTCCGAGGCCCGGAAGGTGGCGCGGAGAAGGGCCGCGGTCTGGGTGAGGACGGCGTCGCCCGCGGCGTGGCCGTGGACGTCGTTGACGCTCTTGAAGTGGTCGAGGTCGAGGAGCAGGAAGACCAGGTCGGCCTCGCCAACGGCGCCCTGTCCGTCCGCGTGCCGGCGCAGGACGATCTCGACGTCGCTCTCGATCGCCTGCTCCAGGAAACGCCGGTTGGAGAGGCCGGTCAAGGCATCGGTCAGGCTGGCCTCTTCGATCCGTGCGTAGGCGCGGGTCAGCTCCGCGTTCTTTTCGGCGAGAGAGAGCGTCCGCTCGTGGACCTGCCGTTCGAGCTCGCGGCCGCGGGCCTCCAGGCGGCGGACCCGCAGCCGGACCCCTCCGTAGACCAGCGCCAGGCCGAAGAGCGCCATCCCGGCACGGAACCCGACGGTCTGGTAGAAGGCGGGGAGGACGGTGACCGGGAGCCGGATCTCGTGCGGGCTCCACAACCCTGCCCGGTTCGTCCCCTGCACCCGCAGGGTATAGCGCCCCGGCCGGAGGCTCGTGTAGGCGAGGGAACGCTGCGCCGCATCGGTTTTCTGCCAGCCGTCGTCGAAGCCGTCGAGCCGGTAGCGATAGGCGTTCCTCGCCGGTGCCGTGAAGTCGAGCGCCGCGAAATCGAGCCGGAAGCCGCGTTCGGCGGGGGCCAGCTCCAGCCGGTCGAGCCGGGTGGCCCCCGGTCGTTCCCGGCCGTCGACGCGCAGGGCGGTGGCGACCACCGGCGGGGCGTAGGTCCAGGCGGCGAGCCGCTCCGGCTGGACCACCAGGAGCCCCTCGGGGGAGCCGAAGAGGAGCGCTCCCTGGGCGGTCCGCGAACGGCTGGCGATGAAGAAGTTGCGGAACTCGCAGCCGTCCGCCGCCCCGAATTTCTCGGCGCGGAAGGTCCGCGGGTCCACCCGCAACCGCGGCCCCAGCCACACCCCGCCCCGGGCGTCCTCGATCAGCGCCTCGACCGGCGCGGGAGGCCGGCCCAGCCGTCGGGCGACCGCCGCAAAGCGGGCGGTCCGGCCATCCCACGAGGTGAGAATGCAGGCACCGCCCTGGGTGGCGACCCAGAGCCGGCCGTCCTGCGCAACCATCAGGTCGGGGACCCAGTTGGCCGGCAGGCCATCGCGGCGTCCCGCTTGGGCGAGGATGCGGACCGCCGTTCCGCGCCGAGAATCGAAGGCATTGAGACCGCCGTCGGTGCCCACCCACAGCGTGCCGTCGGCGCCCCAGGCGAGCGCCTCGACGGCGATCCCCGAGAGCGTGGTCGGGTCTCCGGCGCGATGCCGGTAGGTCACCATCCTGGCCGAACGGGGATCGACGCGCGCCAACCCCTCCGCGGCGCCGACCCAGAGCGCGCCGGCCGGCCCGAACGTCATGGCGCGGATCGGGCCGCCCGGCAGACCGTCGGCCACCGAGTACCGCTCGAAGCGCCGCGCCCCGGGCCGCAACCGGTGCAGCATGCCGTTCAGGGTGGCGACCCAGACCGTGCCGTCGGCGGCCTG
>DASQPA010000172.1:0-21981 GCA_035644215.1 Thermoanaerobaculia bacterium | reverse complement strand
CTCGGGTCGCCGGCCGCCACCGCCAATAAGCTCCGAGCCTTCCTCACCGCGACCGCCTTCCTCCCCCTGGGTGGACTCGCCATTCCCCTCTGGATCTACGTGGGTCGCCACGGCACGGAGCGGGCAGGGTGAGCTCACCCTCCGGGCGCGCGACGCGGGTGCATCGGCTCGTCCGCCGTCCGGGTCTCGACCTGGCGGTGCGGCGGCGCTCCTGGTGGGAGGGTTTCTCGGCTGCCGACACCTCCTTCGTCGTCGGCATGCTCGCGAGCCTCCTGCTCCTGCCGATCGAGATTCCCCTGTGGACCGGGAAGCCTCTGCCGCTGCCCGCCTGGCTGCGGTTTTCTCCCTTCCGAGGGCTGGCCGCCGGGGTCGCCCTTCTGGCGACCGGCGAGTTCGTCGACCGCCTCCTCAGGAGCCACACGGGCCGCACCGCACCGCCGCGGCGCTGGCGCGTCCTTCTCGGCCTCTTGGCTCGGCTGCCTCTGATCAGCTTCTATGCCCCGAGCCTCTGGCGGCACGTCATCCAGAGCGAGCTTCGCAAGCCGGCGAAAGCGACCCTCAACCTGCATCGGCAGGGTACCGTGATCGCCGGCGCTCGGTTCTCGCGGGCTGAGCGACTCGGCTTTGCCTTTCTTCCTTTCCTTTGGGTCGGTTCGGTGATCGTCGTTCCAATCCTCGGTGCCGCCTGGCTGGGCGCCGCGGTCGAGAATCGGGCCTGGAGTGGGCTCGCTTGGGGAGTGGCAGCCCTCCTTCACCTCGCGGCCGCGGCGGCCGTGCGCCACAATCTTCGCCAGGAAGGACGGCGAGGTCAGGTCACCGACCTGCGGGAGGCGGTCCTCGAAGTCCTTCCGTGGCTCTTTCTCGTGCCCTTGCCGGGCTCTTCTCTCGCCCTCGCCGCCTCGGCGTTCCCTGCCCTTCAGCCATCGACGGCCTTGGTCACCTCGGTCTACTGGCGGCGCTACAACGCCTCCCGCCTCCCCGCCTGGCGCGACCTCGAAGCGGAGCTCGGCCGCACCTGGCAGGCGGCGCCGGCCTGGAAACGCTGGCTTCGGCCGGGCGGCCTCGCGCGGCCGGCCAAGGCGGGCCGCGCAGAAAAGGAGATCCGCGCGCTGGAGCGCTGGCGAGCGCTCCTCCTCTGCGGCGAGGGGACAGCCCTGGGCTGGGGGCTCGTCGCGCTCGGCCACCGCGCCCCCGCCTTGGCATCCACAGTGGAGAGCGCCTGGCGTCTCCTCGCCTGGACCTCGGTCACGTTGGGTGTCCTGGGGCTCGCCGGCCAGGGGATTCTCTTCGCCGCCCGGTTGCTCCGCGCCACGAGCTGGATCGACAGGCTGGAAGACCGGCCCTACGGCCGGCTGCTCCTCACCTCCCAGGCCGGTTTCCTCACTGGCTTCTACACCGGGCGTCTCTCAGGCGAAGGACTCGGCAAAGAGGCGACTCTCTGGCTGGCGCTCGCCGGTGCGTTGGCAGCCACCTTAGGCGTCTTCCGCCTCTTGGTCAACCTTTCCCTTCCCAGCGGGCGGTTGGTCCGCGAAGAATCGGCGGAAGTCGTCATCGTGCCGCTCGCGATCCTCGGCCTGCTCGGGCTGGAGGTCGCGACCCTCCGCCTCGGCGGCCTCCACCGACTCCTTCATGCCCTCCAGGTCTTCGCGCTCCTCTCCCTGCTCGCCGCACCAGTCTTGGGCCTCGCTCTGGGAGCCCCGCTGCTCCGACCCTACATCTGGAGCGACCTTTTTTCCCCCGGCCTCGAGCGGCACACGCGGCGCCACCTCGCCGTCCTCGCGCTCACGCTGGTCCTCCCTCTGGGCGGGCTCGCCATGCCGTACTGGGCCTTCGCCCGCCACGGCCCGCCTTCTCAACAAACCCCCTGAGGGGAGTGTCTAGAACCTTGACGCGGGATTTGCGGCGGGCCGCGCCTGCCGGTAGACACCTTCTCCGCGTTCGGAGGTTTGGTGTGGACATGTCTTTCGCCGTCTTGAAGAAGTATGCCTTTCGCTCGACTTTGGTCTTCTGGGGCCTCGCACCGGTCGTTCTTCTCTGCCTGATTTGGTGGCTCCCCGATTTCAGTTCCCGGCACGCTTCCCTCCTCATGGGAAGCATCGTCCTTTGGGCGCTCTCGGCATTCACCGTATTCTGCTACACGGCTAGCCATCGCCTTCGACCCGAGGCGGTCGAGAGTCTCACCTGCAGCATCTTCCTCGGCATTCTCTCAATAGGCCTCACGTCGGTTGGAATCGTCGGCTCGCCCTTCAACCTCCCGGCGACACTCTCAGCCAAAGGGGATCCACTGGCGCTGCCGATCCTACCGGCGCCTACACGAACCCTCTGGGTTGCAGCTATCGATCTGCCTCCGGACGCACAGCAACCGGGTGCCGCCCAGGACCGGCAGCTCGACTTGATCCAAGGCGCGATGCAGTCGATCTTCCTTCCCGACAGTGGGGACTTTGCGCTGTCATTTGCCAGCTCGCGCCAGCATCTGGATTCCCTTCGCATCTACGCCTCGAGCTCCAGCCTGCCCGATTGGACGAATGAAGTCGGCGGTGAAGGCAGGCGGAACATCTTTGATCAGACGGTTAGAAACCTTAGAGGGCCTCCGCGAGAAATTCATGGCATCGCAGGCGGCGAGCCTATTGGCACAAGAAGACACCCACATTTCTGCACAGGTGGCGACCGCGCCCCATGGGATTACCCAAGCTCTCGGAGGCACCCTATGTGCCGAGATCCACTCCCACCCCGATTTGTTTTCGCACGTCAAAGTCGTGGTCTTCTCAACTTGGGAAGACCCACTCCCGACAAGCGATTTTCAGGCGCTCACCCAGTGCTTATCGGACGGTGCTCGTGTGTCAATCCTGGCGTTCTGCCTTCCCAGTCCGGCAAGTCAGGACGGCACGAGTTGCGTAGAAAAACTGAATGCCTCCCACTTACCACAGGAACACTGGCAGGCATTAAGCCTCGTCGCCTTCGACAACCTGACGGCAGAAAAAAGAATGCTGGCGCTTGAGCCGCTCTACAACCTTTGGCAGGAAGACTCGCCGTTTCGACTCAAATACTACCCCTACGCTCCGTTTCGCTACCCAAGCTCAAATATGACCCTCCCTTTGGCTCCGAACGAACGAGCCTTCCTCAAGCTGCGGTCCAGCTCCACCCCGATCGCGATTGAAGTCACAACGGACGCTCCCAACTCAAGCTGGCTTAAGCCGATAGAGGGCGAAGATTTGTTGATTCTGCCGCCACGGCAAGACCTAGTGGAGCTCCGACTCGCCAAGCATCAAAAGATATCTCCCGAGCAGGAGCTCGAGCTTGAAGTGGCCATCCCAAACCGGGCGGCTCTCTACCGCGTACGAGTGAGCCCAATGGCGATCCCCACCGACTCGATCTTGACGTGGTTGTTCCTGCTTACCGCCACGATCCAACTATTCCCTATCCCGGTGGCACTTCTGATCTGGAAGGGGCTCACCCCCTGAGACAGCCTACACAAAGGCCGCCGAAGCGTTTCTATGAGGGCGTGGGCGGGATACTTCTCCCGCCCACCACCCGAAAGCCAAACCGTGAAACCGACGCGCCCCACCTACCGACTCCTCCTCGCCGCCCTCGCCTCCTGCCTCGCGCCGCTGCCGGCGGCCGGCCAGGACAAGGCGCAGGCGGACGTCGTCGTCATCGTCGACACTTCGACCAGCATGCGGGACCCTGGCATGGACCCCGAACGCGCTTCGCTCCTCGTCACCAAGCTCCTGTCGGACATCGTGCCGGGGGACCTAGCGGTGGTGCGCGTCTTGGACATCGTCGCCGATCGCAACCTCATACCGTCGCGCGGCACGGGCCAGTTCATGCCCTGCAGTGAAGACCCTTCGCGCACCTGCGAACGAGTCGATGCCGCCACGAACTGGCAAGCCGATGCCCGGCATCGCAAATTCGGCGTCCTCGCCCGGCCGGCGCGCGGTGACGCCGGCTACAAGCGGCAACTCGAAACCCATCTGGAACAACGCATCAACAACAGCCTCTTCGACCTCTCCTTCCGCGCCGCCCAAGGAGTCTTCGATGATCACAAGGGCAGCGACCCCGCGAAGAAGCCGCGCTTCGTCATCTGGCTCTCGGATGGGCGCCCCGACAGGCTCGCCTTCTGCTACCAGGTGATCCAGGAGGTCAAGGCCGGAGACATCGACGTCGAGGCGATCGTCTTCGGCAAGGGCGACCCCACCTTCGCCCGCCAAGCGGGCCTCCCGGTGCGCAAGGTGAAGAGTCCGGCAGAGATCATGAAGTCCTTCGCCGGCTCCTTCCGCCGCATGGTACGGGCGCCCTACGAGCTCGACGGACGGATCGCCGACGCGCCCACATTCGAGATCAAGCCGTGGGTGGACGAAGCGTGGATCGTTGTTTATGGCGACGACACCCTGAACGAGGCCACCCTCACCGGGCCGGGCGGCACGGTGAAAGCCGACTTCGCCGCCGACCGCTGGCCCGGCGCCGGCGCCTACCGCGTCGCTTACCTCACCCGGCCGGCCGCCGGGCGGTGGACCGTCCAAGCGGTGGGCGGCGGAGCGGGCGTCGCCTACGCCGTCGTCCAGCGCTCGAACCTCGCGCCCTTTCTCATCGAGCCGCACAAGGCCTTCTCCGGCGTCCCCACGACCCTCGCCGCCGGGATCCAGGCCGCCCCCGGGGCGCCGCCGCTCGCCGATCCCGCCGCGCTAGCCGACGCCACCTTGACCGCCGAGGTCCAGGGGCAAACCGTGAGGCTCAACCTCGCGGGCGGCGGGCGCTTCACCGGCACCGTGACCTTCCGCGGCGCCGGCAATTCCCCGGTGCGCCTGCACCTCAAGAGCCCGCTCGCCGACCGCGCGGCGGACGACACGGTCGAGGTGGGCGGCCACTTCGACTACCGCGGCGGTCCCCTGGACGTCGACTTCGGGAACCTGGGAGTCGGCGCCGAGATTTGCCGGCCGGTGCTCTTGAACGCCGATCACCAGGGCGAGGTTCCCTTCGCCCTCCGCGCGTTGCGCGGCACCCCCTCCGGCCACTCGCTCTCCGTCAAGCTCCCGGGAGGCGTCCTCACCCCCGGCGGCAAGCCGGTCGGCGCGCTTCCCGGAACGCTCTTCCAAGTCTGCCTCACGACCTCGCCGCGGGTCGCCTCCTCGCGGGCGGAGGGCGAGCCCTGGCTCGCCTTGACCGCGTCGACGGGCGCCGTGACCGGCTCGGAGATCACCCTGCGGCTGCGCTGGAAGGTCCACGGCTTGACCTTCTGGCAGCGCTGGGGCTGGCTGATCCTTCTCCTCCTGGGCCTCCTCGTCCTGGCCATCCTCGTCGCCGGCTACGTCGTGCCCGAGCGGTTCAAAGGCTCCTTCGCGCTCACCTTCGTTCCCGAGCTCGACGAGATCGACGAGCAGTCACCGCAACCGGTCCGTCAGTGGGGAGGGGTGGGCATCGGCTTCTACCGCGACGCCCGCGCGTATCTCCATGGCGACTTCCGGCTCTCCGGCCGGGCTCAGGGCGCCCTCGCCGTCCTCTGGGCCCAAAAGGGTGGCCCCCTAGCGCTCCCGGGGAAGGGCTCGCCCCTCTACAAGGAGACCTTCGACGCCACCTGGGAGGAGGTGCCCCAGGACGGCCGGCGGGCGCGGCCCGGCGACATCTACCGGATCGGGGAACGTGGACCCTACTTCCGCATCGCCAACACCCGAGGGCGGGGATGACGCGGCTCGGCCGGCGGGCCCGGAGCGCTCTCCTCGGCAGCCTTCTCGCCTCGGGTCTCACGGTGCCGGCCGCGGCGGTGCCGCGTCCTCTCCACCACGTGCGGGTCGTTCTCGATATCTCGAGATCGATGCTCAAGAACGACCATGACCGCCTGGCTCCCCTGGCGACCGTACTCCTGGCGGACTTGGTCGCTCCCAACCCCAGCCTCGGCGACACCTTCGAGGTCCTCCCGTTCGATCCCAAGTGGAGTTGGAAGGACGGGCCGCCACCCTCGACCAACGGCACCCCCATCCGCTTCGAGCTGGGCCGGGAGAGCTTCGCCAAGGCCCTCCACGACCTGCCCTACGACGGCAGGAGCACCTACTTCTACCCCGGCCTGCGCGCCGCGATCGACGACCTTCAGAATGTCAAGGGAGCGGCGGCCGACATCAAGGCCGTCGTCCTGGTGACCGACGGTGTACCCCTCGCCGACAAGCGCGATATTGAGGCCCGCCTCATCGCAGCGGAGCTGCAGCCTCGCATGCTCGAGAAGGGGATCCGCTTCTACGTCCTCGCCTTCGGTCCCGAAGCGAGCGCCAACCAGGCCTATCTGGACTCCCTCGTCCAGTCGGCCAAGGGTCCTCTGGGGACGGCGATCGTCGATCCCGACGGCAAAGAGCTCTTGGGCTCCATGCTGAAGATCTTCTCCCGCAGCTTCGGCTACTCCCCGGACTCCCCCCAGGCCCTTCCGGCAACCCGCTCGCTCGACCTCAAGTTGCTGGGGACGCCCGAGAAGGTCGCCGTCGTGGTGCTTGCCAAGCGCCCGGCGCCTTTTCCCCGGCTCGACCTGACGCCGCCGCCGGGCGGCCAAGTCAATCGCGAGGGCGGAGTCCGCAGCGCCGCCGAGCCGGGCGCCAGCTACTCGCTGCAATGGGTGCTCCAGCCGAGCTCCGGAGTCTACCGCTTCGAGAGCGACGCCAATCCCGGCTCGGTCGCCGTCCTGCGGCCCATACGGCTGGAGCTCGCCATCCTGCCGTCGCCGCCTCACACGCAGACCGCCCGCGCTATGGCGAAGACGGCGTTTCCACTGTGGGTCCTGGTGCGCAATCCCGCCGGCGCGGCCGGGGCCCCGGCCCCCTTGGACCTCGCCTTCCGGCCCTTGGGCGAGCGCCGGGGCGCGAGCTTTTCTTGGTTGGGCGATTGGTCCGCCCCCGTCTCCGGAGAGGGCTCGGATACGCCCGAGGGCCGGATCTACGAGATCTCGCCGGAGTTTCCGGAGAACCGCGAGGTCAAGGGGCAGGTCTACACCGGCCACCTGGAGGTGCGGGCGAAGAGCGGCGAGGCCGTGGTCGCTTCCTTGAGAGACGAGCACGCCCACGCCGTCGAGGTCCACCCCTTCCTTGCCATCGCACCGGCGCCGCTCGCCGGCTACGCCGCGGAGAAGACGCTCTCCCGAAGACAGGAAGGATGCACGTCGTTCAAGCTCAGCGTGGAGGCCGGGACGCTCCCTCATCTCGACCGTGGCGAGTATCCCATCCAGGCGGTGCTCGAGGCGGGGCCGACCGTCCTCGACCGCGAGCTTCATGAGGCGACGTTCTCCCTCGACGGGCTCGCCCTGGAGCCGGCGGCGCGGCCAGCGCCGCAGACCGGCGAATGGCGGCGCGGCCGGATGCTCACCACCGGCGAGTTTCTCGGTTCTCATCGCCTCTGCGTCCACCTGGGCCGCCCGAAGGCCGGGGACCCCGCGAAGCCCCTAGAGCTTCAGGTCGCCTTCACCCTGCGCGAGGACCCCTACGACGACTTCCACGTCGTCAAGTCCTTCCTCCTCAAGGTGCTGGTCGAGCCGCCCGGCTTCGTCGAACGCTGGCGGGCCTACCTGTGGGGCAGCTTCGCCCTTCTCGCCCTCCTCGCCGCCCTCTGGTACCTGCGCGACCGGCCGGTCCTGCCTCCGGACCTCCGCTGTACCGTCGGCCGAGAGAGCGGCGCGGCGGCAGCCGACGCCCTGGGCGAGCCCACCTTCGGCAGCCGCTTCCTGGGCCTCGCCGACGAGCGGCCGGTGGTCGCCCCGGGAGAGGACCGCCTGCTCGGCCGGGTGCAGGCGGCGGACGAGGAGCTCTTCCGCTTCCGCCCCGCCCGGGGGATGACCGTCGAGCCGCTGACCGACGGCGAACGGTTGACCACCCTCGCCGGCGCCGTCGTCCTCGCCGTCCACCGCACGTATCGCCTGCACACCCCCGACGGCGCCTACACCCTGCGGCTGGAGTATCGATGACCCGCAAGCTCGCTCTCTTCGCGATCCTCACTGCCCTCCTCGGCGCGCCGCCGCTCTGCGCCGAGAACCGCAACGTGGCGATCCTCATCGACACCTCGGGGTCGATGAACCAGAACGACAAGCCGCGCTATACGGTGCAGCTGTCCCAGATCCTCGGGGATCTCCTCGATCCGAGCGACCGCCTGACGGTCGTCCGCCTGCCGTTTCTCTTCTGGACGGCGTCATGCTCCGAAGGGCCGTCGAGCAGACTCGCCGTCGAGCTCGACCCCGCGAACCGTACCCGATGGAAGAGGCAGCTCGACCAGCACATCCGCTACTTCGGCGAAAACAATTTCGCCGCCCCCATCCGCACCGCCGAAGTCGCGCTTCGCCGCACACCTGGAGCCGAGCGGCTGCTCCTCTTCATCGCCGACGCCGGCGGCCTCGACGCCTGCGAGCAGAGCCTCACCGAGGAGCTGCTCCGCCTCAAGGCCGAAGGGGTGACGATCGCCGCCGTCAACATCGGGAGCTCGGCGGGCGCCTTCGATTCGAACCCCGCCTTCTCCTTCGCCACCGCGGCCCAGGACGCCGCCGAGCTCACCCACGCGGTGGCCCAGGTATACCAGAAACTTCTGGGCGCTAAGCAGGTCCAGACCGGCGAGGTGAACGGCACCATCCGGGTGGAGATCGCCCCCTACGTGCGTCAGGCCTTCCTCGTCGTGGCGGCGGAAGGACCGGTGGGCGCCCTGACGCCCGAACCGGGGAATCCGGCGAGCGCAGAGGTCGACCTCAACTACCGCGGCGGCGGCGAGACCCGCGGCCTGGACGGCCGTGTCCGCGGCTATCGCATCGTCCGCCTGGGCCGGCCGGCGGCCGGCCGCCACTCCTTTTCCGCACCGGGGCTGCGCGACGCCGCCGGCTGGATGCTCATCCAAGAGTCCGCGGTGGGGGTCCGCGCCCTCCCCCGCACGGTCCTCGCCAAGGGCGTCGCCGGTCCACTCGAAGTCGAGCTCTACGACCAGACGACCGGCAAGCGGATCGCCGACCCCGGCCGCCTCCCGGGCCTCGCGCTGACCGCCGAGGTCGACGGGCGTAAGCTCACCTTCCGCGACGACGGCCAGAACGGCGATGCCCAGGCCGGAGACGGGATCTTCACCGCCCAGGCGACCTTCGACCAAACCGGCACCCAGAAGGTCCCGGTCCACCTCGAGAGCGACCTCCTCGACCGCCGGATCCAGGTCGAGGCGAAGGTGGTGGAGACGCCGCCTCCGCCGCCACCCCCGCCATCGACACCGGCCGCCCCGCCGAGCCCGACACCGACTCCGAGCCCGACTCCGGCTCCGGTGCCGTCCCCGATGCCGCCACCGCCACCACCACCGCCACCACCGCCCATCGTTGGCCGCTTGCGGCTGGGTCCCCCGGTACCGGTGGCACTCGGCCGCGGCGGCTGTGGCGCCACCCTCGCGGGCCGGCTCGACCTCTCGACCGCCACCGTCGAGGGCAGTCTCGACGTCCAGGTCGCAAGCGATTTCGACCGCGGGCGAGCGCTCCTCGAAATCGACCTCGGCGGCGGCTGGGTGCCCCTGGGCGCGGTGCCGCAGCGTCTGCGCTTGTCCGCTGGCGGGGTGCGCGCCTGGCCGGTGCGCCTGCGCATCCTCGACTGCCCGCAGGGCACCGCGGGCCAGCGGTTTCAGGTGACGATCTCCGCCCCCGGGTCGGACGGCAAGGTCGAGACCGGCAGCGTGCCGCTCTCTGTCAAGGTGATCCCCAGCCCGTGGCTCCACTGCTGGTGGCCCTTCCTGGCCGCCGCCGCCGCCGCCCTCCTCGCCGCGGTGGGGATCTACGGCTACGTGTCCCCCTCGCGCTTTCCGCCCCGGCTGGGCGTCGTCCTGTCGAACGAGGTGGACATGAACGAGGGGTTCCTCCACTCCGTCCGTGCTATCCGCGGCGCGGGGAGCGGCTTCTTCCGCGACGCCCGGGTCCACGTCTGCCAGGACTTCCGGCTGACGGCGCGGCCGAAGGGCGCCGTCGCCCGCCTGCGCGCCGACCGCGGCCAGGTACGGATCGAGGCGGTGGGCGGCACGGTGCTCCAGCGCCAAGGGGCGGACGGCACCTGGGAATCCCTCCCGGCGGGCGAGACGACCGCCCGTTTCGCCACGATCTATCGCACCGACTCGGGATCCATGTTCTTCGAGCTGAGGAAGGCTTGAGAGAAGGAGAGGCAGCATGAGCGAACCATTCCAAAGCGGCCAGGGGAGCATCATCCCCGCCCTGTTCATCGGCGTCGGCGGTGCCGGCTCGCGCATCGTCGACCGGCTGGCCGGCCGCGCCGCCCGGCTGCCCAACTGGGAGAGCCAACTGCGGCCCTTGACGTCGTTCGTCACCATCGACACCAACGAGCTCGACCAGCACCGCCTGCGCCACGTGCCGGAGGGCAACCGGCTGAACATCGCGGCCTTCGACAAGGCCAAGGCGATCGAGCACTTCAGGCGCTCCCAGGACGCCCAGGCCCTGCACTGGCTCGACCGCGGCTATCAGCCGCGCCCGGGGTTCAAGCCCGGCGCCGGCCAGATCCGCGTCGAATCGCGCCTCGGCTTCTTCTACCACTCGCTGGAGATCCGCCAGAGGCTGCGCCAGCTGATCCTCGACAGCCTGCGCCCGAACATCACCTGGCGCCAGGCGCAGCCGCCGAAGTACAACGTCTACCTCTTCTGCACCCTGGCCGGCGGCACCGGCTCGGGAAGCTTCCTCTCCGTCGCCTACCTGGTCGACGCGCTTCTCCGCGAACAGACCTGGCAGCCGCGGGTGGTGGCGAACCTCCTGCTCTCCACCCTGATGCTCGACAAGGTGGGGCCCGAGCTTCACCCGGACATCCACGCCAATACTTACGCCGCCTTAAAGGAGCTCGAGCACCTCACCAAGCTCGACTACGCCCAGATCAAGCGCGAGGGACGGACCGCCGAGGAGTTCGTCTTCTGCCGCGACGAGAACAACCCGGCCATCCCGCGGGTGACCACCCGCCCCTGCTTCCTCACCTTCCTCTTCGACCGGCCGCCCCACCTGGCGCTCCCCGACGCCGAGGCGGCCATCGCCGACGCGGCGTTCCTCCAGGTCTTCACGCCGATCATGGACAACCTGGCGGGCGAGCTCGACAACTACGAGAAGACCATGGAGGATCTCACCCACTTCCCGGGCGAGCTCAAGAACCTCGGCCAGGGCTACACCAAGAATTTCGCCGCCTTCGGCGCCGCCGCGCTCGTCCTCCCCGGCCTGGACCTCCTGGAGTACAGCGCCCTGCGCTTCGCCGCCCAGTCCATCCGCAGCCAGATCACCTTCGGCGTCGACCGGAGCGACCCCACCGACGACCGCGCCCGCGCCCTGGCCCGTCTGGCGGTCGACTACGCCGACCCCAAGTTCCTCAACATGGCCGACGAGGGCCGGGAACGGGCGATCAACCAGGCGTTCGTCCACTCGGTCCAGGAGATGGCGCGCCAGGACGCCCACCAGGAGCTCACCGAGGGCTTCTGGCACCAACTCGTCGAGTCGATCGAGACCGGCCGGCCCACCGGGGTCGACGAGAGAGGCGAGGCGATCCGCAGCGAGTCGCTCATCCTCCAGGTCGAGCGTAAGCAGGGGGAAGCTCGGCGCAACCTCTTGAACCGCATCTCGATCAAGGAGCGGGCCTTCGTCTTCCACCGCGAGGGCATCAACCAGTACGTCGAGCACGTCAGCCGCCTGCTCGAAGAGCTGCGCGCCGCGCGACTCATCGTCGATGAAGGGGTGCGCGGCCTGGAAACCGCGGCGCTCGAAGGCGAGGTGGTCACCGAGCTCAAGCTCGACCCCATCGCCGAGCGCTTCCTCGTCGTACGCCTGCTCGAGCGCGCCGACCTTACCTGGCTCCCCGAGGCGCAACAGCAGCTCGACCAGGCGAAGGCCAAGGACGTCGGCAACCCCAAGGTGCGTGAGCGGCTGGAGCGCGAGCTGTTCGAAACTCTCCAGGAGGCGGCGAGCCGGCACGGCCTGTGGCGCAAGGAACAGGTGTTCCTCGACGCGCGCGACGAGGCACAGCAGTACTTTAGAGATGTCGCCGCGGCGGCGCGGAAAACTTTCGATGCCGAGATCCGCCTGCGCCAGCTGCGTGCTCTGCGCGAGTACCTGAAGCGCCGGACGCGCCAGTACGCCCGCCTCGCCACCCGCATGGACGCCCTGGTTCAGGATCTCGAGCGCGAGGCCGAAAGGCTGCGCCGCGGCGAAGACGCCCTGGTCGCCTCCCTCGCCCTGCGGGTCGAAGTCTTCGAGACCCTGGACGAGCCGCGCCGGCGCCTCTGGGACCGGGTCTACCGCGCCCTCTTCCTGGACGGCGGACGCTACATCAGCCTGTTCGACCGCCAGGTCTTGGCCGAGACCATCGCCCGCGAACTCAAACCGGTGGTCAAGAGCGACGGCACGGTGGTCGAAAAGTCGGTCGAGCAGACGGTCACCGACCTCCTGCGCTCCCTGCTCGACCTCGGCCGGTCGCGCCTCGCCCCCACGATCCTGGGCGGCGACGGCCAACCCGGGCTCGACCTGGTGAGCGGTCTCACGCTCGAGGCCCAGCTCGTCCTCGGCCCCGGGAAACGCGAGGGCAAGGAGGTCACGGAGGACGAGATCGACGCCTACCGCGACCGCAAGTTCCGCGATCTCGCCCAGATCGCCGGCGTCCTCGCCCGGGTGAGCACCACCGACGCCAAGGCCCTGGACGACGGGGTGAAGAGCAACCACACCCGCCAGCTGGTCGTCGGCGGCGCCGCGGACGGTGGCGCCCACGCCCACCGGCGCTTCCTCGACCGCCTGAAGGACGTGCTCGGCGCCGGCGGCCGGCAGGTCAAGCTCGACACCTGGCACGACCCCCGCCTGGCGATCGTCCACGACGTCGAGCTGCCCATTCCGCTTTATTACTTCGAGCCGGTCGTCGGCGAGATCGAGGAGGCCTACCTTCAGGTCGCCGCGATGGAGCGGCGGGCCTACAACCTCCACACCGACTACCGCTGGGAGCGGTCGCTCCCCAACCTGAACCCCCGGCGCTCCGAGCTCACCGTCGGCTGGTCGCTCGAAACGCTTCTCGCCGGCCTGGTGACCCGGGTCATCACCCGCTCCGCGCAGAGCTGGACCTGGCACTTCGACGGCCCGCGCCGGGAGGACGAGGATCTCGGCCACAGCCTGTCGAGCGCGCTCTACCACCTGGGGCAGATCCACCACCAGGACGAGCTGCGCGAGCTGCTCGACCAGCAGGTGCGGGCGGCCCGGCGCGAGCTCTCCGAGGGCGCCCTGCGGGAGCGGCGAGGCGTCCTCTTAGATCTCGTCAACGACCTCCTGGTCGAAATGAGCCGGCGCGACCGCCACGGCGAGGTCCGGCGCGACGATCTCCTCGACCGTCCCATCCTGCGGGCGATGAAGGTCGAGATCTCGCGCGACGCCCCGGGCGAGGCGCCGTCCGCCGTCGGCGAGGAGCTCTTCGACCGCCTGCGCTTCGGTGAGGCATGAGCCCGGACCCGCGCCCCAGCCTGCCTCGCCGGCCGACCCTGGTGATCGGCTATGGCGCCTTCGGCCTCGACGTGCTGCGCCGCCTGTTGGCGAGCGCCGCGCCGCGCGGCGTCCTCGCCTGGCGCGAGCCGCGCGGCGGCGCGAGCCCCAGCGAGCGGCAGCTGGAGGATCTCGCCCTCGTCTGGGTGCGCGACCGCTTTGGCCTCGCCGGTCAGGAAGTCGACGAGGAGGACGCCCGGGAGGGTAGCGCGATCGAGATGATGCGCGACCTCTACCGGCAGATCCGCCGCTGCGGCGAGGGCCGGACGGCGGAGAGCGACCTCGCCGGGGAGCTCGCCGCCGCGGCGCGCGAGCTGCTCTCCGCCTCCGCCCGGGCCGGCCGCGACGAGCTGCCCTTGGGGCTCGACGTCGTCGTGCTCGCCCGCCCCACCGGCCCGGAAGTGGTCGGCCTCCTCGACCACCTGCTCTCCGGCGCCATGGACGAGCTGGCCAACAACGCCAACCTGGAGCGCTCCGTCCAGGGGAGCGAACCCTTGGCCTTCACCGCCGTCTTCGACTTCGAGAACTACTGGGACCGCGGCGAGACGGCGCACCGCACCCGCCGCGCCCTCTCTGCCTCGGTCGAGCGCTGGCAGAAGCGACGCTCCGACCGCAAGCCGGGCTTCGGTCGCGTCTACCTGGTCGACGGGCGCACCGGCGACGGCTTCCGCGACGACGCCCACCGGCTCGACGAGATCACCCTCTTCCTGGAGCTCATGCTCTTCGAAGGCCAGCGAGACGGCGTGCTCGGGCGCCTCTACCAGTCTCCGGGTTTCCACGAGTCGCCGGTCGCCACCTTCGGAGTACGGCTCTTCGAGCGCAGCACCGGGCTCCTCGCCCGCCTCGCCGCGGCCCGCTTCGGCATCGGCTGGCTCGACTACCTGGCGGGCCGCCGGCCGTTCCAGCCGGAAGCCCAGTCCCAGGAGCTGCGGCGCTGCCTGGCACCCTTCGTGCCGCCCGCGCTCGACACCCTCCTCGGCGTCCCGACTCTGCGCGCCCACCTCGCGGCCGAGCTCGCCGCCCTGGAAGGCGAGCTGATCGCCCTGCCGGTGGACGACGATGCCTGGGCGGAGCGCGTCGGCCACCGCTACGAGGAGTTCCTCGACGCCGCCGAGCAGCGGCTGGCCCGGATCGCCCGCGAGCGCCAGGTCGAGATCGGTCGCGAGCAGCTCGCCGGGCTCGCCGGTCGCCTGGAGACCGCCCTCGAAGCGGACCTCCACCACCCTCGCCAGCCGGTGCCCTTAGGCACCGTCCTCTCCGAGCTCGAAGAGGCATGGAGCGCGCTCGAAGGGACCTCTTGGCCGGTCGAAACGGCGGGTGAAGAGGCTGGAGACAGCACCCCACTGCGGGCTCCCCGCACCGGGGAGACCCACACCGCCTACCGGCGCTTCGCCGACCGGCGGGTGAGCGCCCGAGGCCTGCGCTCCTGGTGGCCGCTCTTCGCCCTCACCCTGGCGCTGGGCCTCACCCCGGTCGCCACCGACCTCCTGGGCGACCTGCCGGCCCTGTCGCCGCATGCCGCCTTCTGGCGGACCCAGCTGCACGCCCTGGCGATCTGGCTACAAAGCCGGCCGGCTGTCCTCGCCCCCCTCTTCGCCGTCGCCACCTGGGCGCTCGCCGGAATGCCTCTCCAGCGCGGCATCGCTCGCCGGCTGGAGCGCGCCGGCCGCTTCTTCACGGACGGCGAGCGCGGCCGCCTGGTCGACCGCCTGCGCGCCGACCTGGCCCCCGGCGGCGCCCTGCGCCGCGCCGCCGAACGCCGCCTCTCCGGTCTCCTCGACGATCTCCGGCTCGCCGTCGCCACCGAGGTCGGGCACGAGCTCGGTCGGCTGGTGACTCGCCTGCGCGACCGGCGCCAGGAGATGACCTGGCTGCGCGACCAGCTGCGCGCCTTCCTCGGCCTTCACGGGTTGAGCACCGAGGACGATCCCGACCTCCTGGGGCTCATCCGCGACGACACCGGCATCCGCCACGGCGTCGAGCGCGGCGAGGACTTCGCGCGGATGCTCGAGCGCAACCCGCCGACCCCGGAGCGCTTTCTCTCCCTCCAGGCCGAGGCCGCCCCGTTCACCGGCTGGGCAGACAAGTACAGCGACGCCTTTCTCTATTCCCTGGCCTTCATCGACCGGCTGTCGCGGATCTACAGAGACCCCCTGGAAGAGGAGCTCGCCCGGCCGGACGCCGGCCCCCGGCAGTCGGCGCGGGCCGAGGAGCTCCTCGCCTTCCTCGCCGGCAAGGGAACTTTCGACCTCGCCCTGGGCTTCAAAGCCCAGGAGGGGGTACCGCCGGACCGGCGTTATGCCCTGCTGCCGGCCGGCTGGCGACGGCTGCCCGGCGTGCTCGCCGCCCTCGCCGACCTGCGGATGAGCGGCGAGCAGCAGGTCCTCGACGGGACCGACGGGGCGCGGGCCTATCTGCTGCGCCTGCAGCTCGGCGTCGCCCCCTCCTGCCTGGTGGAGGCCGCCGAATGAAAGCTCTCCTTCCCCTCCTCCTCACCGCCGCCGCCCTGGCCGCCGTGGCGGCCGACTTCGCCGCGCGTGCCCGCCGCCCAGGTGGCGACCGCGGCGACTTCTGGGCGCGGCTGGCAGGGCGCACCGCCCTGGGGCTCGGCGTGCCGCTCTTCGTCTCGCAGCTGATGGAGAACCTCTTCCCGCAGGCCTGGGTGGACGGTTGGCACCTGCTCTTCGACCGCACCGGCGCCTTCGGCCGGGACGGCGTCCATGCCTACCCGTGGGCGCTCCTCCTCCCCTTCGCCCTGTGGGTCGGGCTCCTCGGCTGGGGCCTGATCGAAGCGCCAGGCGGCCGCGAAGCCGGGCGGTGGCTGGCAGGGGCGGTGCGCGCCGAGGGCTCCCGGGCCTGGGTTCTCCTCTGCGCCGCGCCCTTCGCCACTATCCTCACCGCCACCTACGATCGCCTGGGCGGCGGCGACGCCGCCTACCCCGCCGCCGTCTGGGGGACGCTCGCCGTCCTCACCGTCGCGCTCGCCGGCGTCGCGGCGAGCGCTGGGCGGCCGGCGAGCAGCCCCGGCACGGCGCCCGATCCGGTCACCGCCGCGACGCCCGGTCCTCCCCCGTGGCCCCAGGCCTTGGCGGCGCAGGGGATCGACCTGCGCCCGCTCGCGACCTGGCCGCCCAGCGCGCCGGGGCGGGCACCCAAGGGCGCTGCCGGCGAGCTCGCCGAGCGCCTGCGCCGCCGCGGCGCCGGCCCGGTGGCGCCAGAGCTGGTCGAGGCCGTCCACGCCCTCCTCGCCCCCGCCACCGCGGCGGGCGATGCCGGGCTCACCCGCCTGGTCTTCGCGCCCGACGACTGCGGCGAGGTCGAGGCGGTCGTCCTCCTGGCCGAGCTCCTCGACCGGCGCTTCCACACCGCGACCCTGGTGGTGGCCGGCGAGTCCGACGGTGGCGTCTCTGCTCTGGCCGCCCGGCTCGCCCGCGAGGTGCGCGGCAGCGGGCGGGTGGTGATCCTGGGAGCAATTGCCGACAGCGCCGACAGCGCCGGCAGCGGTGACGTGGCCGCCGGCCTGCCGGCCGACGTCCTCCTCGCGGTGACCGACGCCCAGGAGCTCTCCGATCGGCTGCTCGCACGGCTGCGCGATCCGGCCGCCGCACGCCGCTTGGGCCTCGTCGTCTGGTGGCACCTGGAGGGCTACACCGGCGTCCTCGCCGCCAACCTGTGGGCGGTCTCGCGGCGCCTCCACCGGCTGCTCGCCGCCCAGGGTCGGCACGACGTGCGCACCCTCGCCCTCGTCCGCCGCGCGCCCCACGGCGGCGCTCAGCTGGCGAGCTTCGTCCGCCGGCTCCTGCCGCGCTTCTCGAACGCCGCCGAGGTGCATGTCGAGCCGCGCTTCACCCGCCCCCTTCACCTCCACCTCCTGGTTTCCCACCGCGGCCACTTCCTGCGCGGCGGCACGGTGCCCCCTCGCCTGCGCCACCCGGCCCTGGTCGCCGCCAAAGTCTCGGTCGAAGCCGGCTGGCCGACCGCCTTGGAGCCTCCCGACGACGTCGCGGGTATCGAGGCGAGCGCTTTCCTCCAACTGCCGGCCCAGGCGGAGGGTGGGCCAGCGCCCTTGGGCGATCTTCTGGCGGCGGGGAGCGCCCAAGCCGGCGCGCGGATCCGCGAGGTGCGCTCCTCCGAGGTTCTGGCTCTCCCCGACGTCCTCGGCCAGGGCGGGCGCTCGGCTCCCGCCGGCCTGCCCCACCATGTCGGGCTGATCGCCCCGGCCAACCCCTACGCCGCCTACCTCCTCGACCACTTCGCCTCGGCCGCCGGCTTTCCCGCCTCGCGCCGCCTGGTCTCGACCGAGGTTCATCCGGCGCTCGTCCGCCGCCACCTGCTCTTCGCCCTCTCCGAGCTCCCCGACACCCGGAGCGGCCTGCTCAAGGACTTCCTCTGGGAGGAGGAGGTCATCCGCGACACCCTGGACGGCATCGCGGCGGAGGGCAAGCTCACCCGGCGGGAAGTGCGCTACCTGGAGCGCGGCGAGTTGCGGCGCGACCACGAGTACACCAGTCAGCGACCGCCGAGCGGCGAGCCCCATCCGCTCGACACCGTCGGTGCCGAACTCGTCGCCGTGCGCGAGCCCGCCGCCGGACGCGACGCCGCCCAGGGGGTCCGCATGCGGGTCGACCCCGAACGCCTGACCATCCAGGCCTATCCTTACCGGGTGTTCCTCTGCCAGGGACGGCGTTTCCGCATCCGCGAGTGGGAGTCGGTGGCGGCGGCCGTCGCCACCGGTTGGCTCGCCTGCGAGCCTGAGGAGGTCTACGCCGCCACCTGGCGCCTGCGGCGGTCGCAGGTCTACGCCATCGAGCCGAGCGGCCGACCGGTGGGCATCGGTCGCGCCGGCCGTCTGCTCACCCGCGTCGCCGTCGACCTCACCTACGAAGAGTGGGTGAGCGGAGCTCTGCGCCAGACCCGCGACTTGACCAGCGGACAGATGCCGGAGCCGGAGACCCAGCGGCTGGCGCGCCCGATCCACCAGAGCTTCGCCACCCGCGGTCTCGTCCTGCGCTTCCCGCAGCCGGAGGACGAGGTGGCCCTCGCCTCCCTCTGCCAGGCCCTGCGCCACGTCCTGCCGGTGCATCTGGGGGTCGAGGAGGATGCCCTGGAGCTCGTCCCTCTCGGCGGCGAAGAGGTCGACGGGATACCGACCTTCGGCCTGGCGATCGTCGACCTCTATCCCGGCGGCATCGGCCTGGTCGACGCCGTCGGCGACGACTCGGCCTTTCTCCTCGAGGTTCTCGGCTGGACCCGCGACTGGCTCTCGGCCTGCCCCTGCCAGAGCCCCGCCGGTTGTCCCCGTTGCCTGCGTTCCCCGGCGGCGCTCGCCGCCAACAGCGACCAGCCCCCATCGCGCGGCGCCGCCCTCGACCTGCTGCGCCCGATCGTCTGACGGTGAGAGACCGCCCGCCATGTTGACCGCCCGAGCACGCCCCCAGTTGCAAGTCTTGGCCGCCGAGCTTGCCCGTGCGACGGCTGCCGTCTCCCCCCGCGCCCGCCGTTTCCACCGCCATCGCGGCGAGCTGGAAGGCAAAGTCCGCTCCCTGCTCTCTCGCAGCCTGCCGTGGCTCGACAAGGGCGTGATCGACGACCTTGCCGAGGCTTACGCTCCCCTGCGCGACGTGCAGGACGATCTCGCCCGGCTCTGCCGGCGGGTGGAAGGCACCGAAGGCGAGGTCGAGCGGCTCGCCGAGCGGGCGGCCGAGATCCGCGACCCCGAGGTCGCCACCTGGCTCCGCGAGCGCACCGCCGCCTGGGCGGCCGCCCTCTCCCGGCTGGGCGTCGACTGCGAGCGACCGTTCGACGTGCGGGCCGAGTTGGAGGTCGCCGGGCTCACCGAGGAGGAAGTGCGACAGAACGAGGAGGCGGTGCGCTGGTACCTCCGCGCCGAAGCGGTCCTCTCCCAGCTCGGCACCGACCTCGCCGCCGCCGCTTTGGCCGCCGACCTGCCGCAGCTCAAGCGCCGGCTGATCGCCCACGGCGCCCGCCGCGAATGGGTGGGCGAGCTTCAGGACCGCGTCTCGCCGCTCGAAGAACGGGCGCGCGAGGTCCACGATCCACCGCCGGCCCTCCACACCCTGGGCGGCGTGATCACCGACCTCTGGGGCTGGTCGCGCCTGCTTTCCATCGAGGAAGCCGCGGTCGATCGGCTGGAGGAGCGCCGCAACTTCTTCGCCCGCGACTGGCGCAACCGGCCAGCCGCGGAGGCTTCTGCGCTCGTCCAGGAGGCCGAGGCCCTGCGGGCGCGGATCGTCGAGCGCGCCCTGGAGCTGCGCCGCCGCCGTCTGCAGGAGCTGGAAGAAGGGATGGCCGATCTCTTCCAGGCCTGCGGCGACCAGCCCGAGCTGGTCGCCCGGGTCGTCGCCCTCAAGGCGAAAAAGTTCGACCGGCCGCCGCTCTTCCGCGACTGGCTGGCGGCTTGGGAGAAGGAGGACGGGTTCTTCCGAGCCATCGCCACCAACCATCGCGGCGCCCTGGAAGAGCGGCTGGACGAGCTCCGCGCCCGCCTCGGCCAGGGGCTCGCCGACCTGCGTGCCCGGCCGCTCTCGGACGCCGTGCGCACGGCCGCCGACGGCCTCGAGCAGGAGGTCAAGGGCCTCGGCAAACGAACCGGCGTCGAGGACGTGCTCAAGGATCTGCGCCGCGCCGGCGACCTCGTGCGGCAGCTCGGCGGCCTCGCCCGAACCGCCGAAAGCGAGGCCGCCGACCTCGCCGCCCACCGGGAGGCGAACGCCGCGAGGACGAAAGCGCTCGCCGCCGCCGCCGCCGAGGCCGGTATCGAGCTGGAAGGCCCCGGCGTGGCCGTGGCGGAGGAAGCCCGCGCGCCCTCTCTCGAAGAGGCGCGGCGGTGGGCGGCGGTCGAGAGCGGCGAGGTGGCGCGGCGGGAGGCCGCCTTCGTCGAACGCTGCCGGCAGGCGCTGGCGGAGCTCGCCACCGAGCTGGCGGCGACGCGATCCATCCTCCAGGACGCGGGCGGAGAGGTCGAGTCGGCGGTGCTGCCGGACCTGCCGCCGGGCGCCTCGCCGGCAACCGCGGCGATCGCCGTCCGCGTCGTCCGCGCCCGCGCCGCCGCGCTCGCGGCGCAGGTCGACGGTCTACTGGAGGAAGCGCTCGCCCGGCGCAGCGCCCTCGCGGAATCCCTCGCCGGCCTGCCGCCGGAGGCCTTGGGACCGAGCGAGCGCACGGTCGCCGAGCGGCTGGCGAACGAGCTGGAGTCCGGCTCGTGGTCCCAGGCCGAGACGCCGCGCTCGCGCCTGGCGCGGCTCGCCGAGACCACCGCGCGCGCCAGCCTCTTCCTCACCGGCCTGGAGAAAGAGGAACGGGAAGCGCGGGAAGGGCTCGCCGACCTCCGCTCGCGGCTCGCCGCCTTCGAGGAAGAGCAACTGATCTCGTATTGCCCTCTCGTCCTGGTCGACCGGGTGACCGCCCTCGCCTACGGTTCGCGGCCGCGGCCACGCCGCTGGCGCGACATCCACCACCAGGTGAGCCTCGCCCGGACGCTCCTCGATCGCCTCGACACCCACGCCCGCCGGCGCGCCGCGGCCGAGATCGAGAGCGCCGTCGCCGCTCTGCGTGGCCGCCGGCTTCCCGCGCCCGAGCGGACGGCGGTCGAGGCCCTCCTCGCCGACCTCGACCGGCGAGGTCACGCCGACCTGCCGCCCTTGAGCCTGCGCCTGAAGCTCCGCCAGGCCGTCCAGGGCCGCCCCTAGGAGGACCGACCATGCCCGACGCCTTCGACGCCCTGCTGCGCTGGCCCGCTCTCGCCGGTCTTCCCCGCGACCTGCCCAACCTCGTCGCGGGGCACGGGGTGTGGGGCAAGGCCCACGGCGCCACCTCGGACTTCCGTTGGCTCGCCGCCAGCCCGGCCCTCGATGCCCTGCCGCCGGGCCTCGAGCGCGAGATCGTCCTCGGCAGCGAGGACGTCCCTGGCCGAGGCGCCCTCTGGCGCACGGTGGGAGACCTTTCCTGCGCCGCGGCCTTCTATCCCAGCCGCGCCACGGACGCGGCCGGGCGCACGGGCTTTCTCGAAAAGCAGGTGCTCGCCTGGCGGCGTTCGCCCGGTGTCCCCACCGCCCTGGGCGCTCTGCTGCTCCTGCCCGCCGTCGCCGCCCTCGACGACTCGGTCTGGTGGGGAGAGCGCTCCGGTGTCCGCTGGACCGCGGCGGAGGCCGCCCTCGATCTGCCCGATTTCCGCCCCCCTGGAGGCTTCGACCGCCTGGCCCAGACGATCGAACAAGGAATCGCCGAGCTCCGGCAGGCGGTCCCGGAAGGCGCCCTCGCCGACCTCTATGCCGCGCTCCTCGCCGGCAGCCGGGCGGTGCCGCTCGCCAGCCTCGACCGGCCGCTCCCGCCCGCCGCCTTGGCGGCCCTCCTCCTTCCGCTCCCTCGCGAACGGGCGGACGCCCTCTCCGTCCTCGGCTGGCTGCCCTCCCAGCGCTTCGACGAGGCCGAGTTCGCCGATCGTTGGGATTTGGTGCTGGGGGGCGCTATACCTCGCCGGCCGCGGT
>DASQPA010000171.1:0-20290 GCA_035644215.1 Thermoanaerobaculia bacterium | reverse complement strand
ACCCAGCGCGAACTGGACTCGGTGGTGGTGGAAATCGGCGACAACGGACCCGGCATTCCCGCGGAAGTCCAGTCGCGGATTTTTGAGCCGTTTTACACCACCAAAAAGGTAGGCCAGGGCACCGGGATGGGGCTGGACGCGGTAATGCGCATCGTGCGCGCCCATCACGGCCAGATCGAAGTGAAGTCGAAGCCCGGCGACACCACGTTTCGCGTGCGCATCCCGGTCAACCAGCCGCGGGCGACGCCAGCCTGATTCGTACCAGAGAGGACCACGCCATGAGCCAGACGTGCAGCCACCTCCAGCACCTGAAGCCCGCGAAGCCGCAATCCAAGGGCTGTGAAGAATGCCTCAAGATGGGCGACAGCTGGGTGCACCTGCGGCTGTGCATGAGCTGCGGGCACGTGGGCTGCTGCGACTCGTCGAAGAACAAGCACGCCACCAAGCACTTCCACCGCTCGCACCATCCCATCGCCCAGTCGATCGAGCCGGGCGAGGATTGGGCCTGGTGCTACGTCGACGAGGTCATGCTGGAGGATCTCGGAGCGTAGAGCGCCCCGGAAAGCGCCGGTCGCGACACTCTAGAGGTACCCCTGCCCGGCCCACCCTCTTAGCGGGCAGTACCCTGGAGGCTCTGATGATTGGAGGAAGGGTGTACCCGCGCGGCTGGAGCCGGTCGCTCGCCGGCCTTACCCTTGCCGCGGCTCTCGTCTTGTCGGCCCTGCCGGCTGCGGCGGGCGATCTCGCCGACGTCCAGGCGCGCGGCAAGCTCGTCATGCTGGCCTACCCCGTCCAGGAGAACCATTTCGTTTCGGCCAACCTGGACGCGATGCGGGAGGAGGGCCTGAAGCTCGGCGAGCTGCGGCGGCCCGAGGAGCTCGCCGGGATCGACGTCGAGCTGATGAGCGGCTTCGCCAAGAGCCTGGGCGTCGCCCTGGAGATCCATCCGCTCCCCGGCGGCTGGGGCGCCCTGATCCCGGCCCTGAACCGCGGCGAGGGCGATCTCGTCGCCGACGAGCTGACGATCACCGAGAAGCGCCTGGAGACCGCCGACTTCTCGCTCCCCTACGTCTCCAACTGGGTGGTCGTCGTCGTCCGCCAGGAAAGCGCGATCACCTCGACCGTCGACCTGGTGCGGAAGACCGGGGCGGCGCTCAAGGGCTCGAGCCAGGTGGAGTTCCTGCAGAGGATGGCTCCCGGGGTGACGATCCTGCCGTCGGGCTTCGATCTGGAGAGTCTGGGAGCAGTCGAGACCGGGCGCGTCGATTTCGCTCTGATGGATTCGAGCGTCACGCCGGGAGCGACGGTGGACCTGGAGCATCCCACCCTCAAGGTGGCCTTCCGGCTGCGCGAGATCGGCGACGGCGTCGCCGTCCGCAAGGGGAGCGACCTCCTGGCGCCGCTCAACGCCTACCTCGCCCGGGTCAGGGAGTCGGGCGAGCTGAAAAAGATCTTCGAGAGAAACGGGTTCCAGGCGGAACGGAAGAGTCCCTGACCTTACGGCCCCGGCGATCAGAATTGAAGGGCCGGAGCGGCGGGGAACAGATCGCCGGGCGCCCGTTCGGCTAGGCGCGCGTAGTCGGCGAGCTGGGTCGCGAGCTCCTCGGGCCTCCTTCCCAGGAGACGGGCGACGGTCGGGCCGTCGGTCCCCTCCTGCCGGGCGATGAAGGCGACCTGGCGACCCAGGACGAAGAGCCGGATCAGACGCGCGGCCTCTTCGGAGGTGACGAACCCCGAGCCGTCGAAGTCGGCCAGGCGCTGGAGCCCGGCGAGGTGCGGCTCGGCCAGAGCCTGACGGCGGGCGGCGTCCTTCTCGATCCGCCGGTACTCCTTGCCGTAGAGTCCGCTCTCCGGGTCCTTGCGCGGCGTCATCTCGACGGCGCCGGCGCGGACCGCAGCCAGGCCCAGGAGCTCCTGGCGCGCACTCTCGGACATGCCGGCGTTCCGGACCTGGGCGGCGAAGGCCTGGAAGTCGTCGCCGGCCGGGGTCGCCGCCGGGCGGCGCGGGGCGGCCCCGGCGGGGGGCAGGCCCGAGAGCGGCGGGAGAGGCGGGAAGAGGTCGCGGTCCTTCGCGGTGAGCGCCGGGTACTCGGCATAAGCCGCCGCCAGCTCTTCGACGCTGCGCCGCAGGGCCCGGGCGAGCGCCGCCGCCGCGGTCGTCTTCTCGTGGGCGACGACGTAGGGGATCGCGCGGCCGAGCTCGAAGAGGTTCTTGAAGCGCGTCGCCTCTGCGGTCGAGACGAACCCTGAGCCGTCGAAGTCGGCGAGCGGCCGCAGGGCGTCGATCCCCTTCTCGGCGGCGATCACCTCCGGCCTCTGTGCATGCCCGGGGACACCGCAGAAGCGGTCCTGGTACTCTGCCACGTAGACCTCCCCGAACTGGTCGAAGCTCACCAGGGCGACGTGCTCCTTGACCGAGGAGACCGTGAGCAGCTCACCCCAGGCAAGCTCGGATCGTCCGGCCTTGCGGATCGTGTCGAGATACGACTGCAGCTCGGAGGGCGGGGGAGGGAGCGCTGCCGCGGGCGCGAGAGCGGCGAGGGCGAGAATCCCCACGCCAAAGCAGAGGAAGCAGGGGCGGACGGACCGCGCTGTCGCTCGGAGGATCATCGGGGGCCTCCCTTGTCCAGACCTGGAGTGTACACCCGAGGCGCTCCGCCCGGCCGCGCCGCCTCAATCTGTCCACCCTGGGCTCCCAGGGCGAGATGGATGCCGAGCTCGCGCGTGCGCTGGGCCACGGTGTAGGCTTCCGGAACCTCTTCCGGAGCTTCCAAAGTCCCTCCGGGACCTTCCAAAACGCTTCCGGGACGTCCGGAACGCCTTCCGGCGCGTCCGGAACGGTTTTCGGAGCGTCCGGAACGGTTTTCGGAGCATCCGGAACGGTTTTCGGAGCATCCGGAACGGTTTCCGGAGCGTCCGGAACGGTTTCCTGAGCGTCCGGAACGGTTTTCGGAGCATCCGGAACGGTTTTCGGAGCGTCCGGAACGGTTTTCGGAGCGTCCGGAACGGTTTTCGGAGCATCCGAAGGCCTTCCGGAGCCTCCGGAACACTTTCCGGGCCGCCGAAACTGTTTTCGGAGCTCCGGAAGACGTTTCGGGAGGACCCGGAGGCGTAAACCGCGCGCATTCAGCGCTTGACTTCCGCCTCCCCGCTCGATAGAGTCGGCTGCAACGCAGCCTCTACCAAGGAGGTAACCCGCCTCACCAACCAGCCACCGCAGGTCCCCACCCGAGAGCGGCCGTCCCGGCGTGTGTCCGGTGAGGCCCCAACGTCAAAGCGGCCCGGGCGAGTTTGCACCTCACCCGAGCCAGATCCCGCAAGGAGAGAACCCATGCGAGACCATGAAGATGGTAGCACCCCCCGTCCGTCCCAGCCGTCCAACGCCTTCACCCCCGAGTTCCTCGCCCGTCTCGACCAGCAGGACGAGCCGCTGACCGCGGCCCAGGCCGACGTTGCCGGCCCGTGGATCGTCGTGCCGATCCCCAGCCCCGGCTGGGCGATCCTCCGCCGGGGCGAGAGCCTGGCCGCCGGCGACGTCCCCAGAGCGGTCTTCCATCACCGCGAGCGGGCCCTCCTCGCCGCCGCGGTCCTCCCCGGCACCGGCTTCGATCGGCTCTTCCGTCTCCAGCACGAGCGGAGCCCCGAAGGCTACGCCGTCGAGTCCGGTGGCCAGGTCGTCGGGTATCTGTGCAACTACGACCCCGAGCTCGTAACCGCCCTGCACACGGCGGAGGCCCTCACCCGCCTCCCCGAGTGCCTCACCCGGGTGCTCGAGGCGAGCGGCGCGGTGGCCGTGGAGACGGCAGGGCGGCTGCTGGTCGGAGGAGAGCGGACGGCCTGAAGGTAGACAGGTCAACCCGGAGGGGCGGCGGTCATCCCAACCGTCGCTCCTCGGGGCTCTAGACATCTGGCTTGGAGTAGATCTGTACAAGCGAGACAGATTTTTCCCTGGGAGCGCTGGCGTCCCCGCCGGCCGGGCGGGGGAAGAAGAAGGCCGGCGAGGACGCCAGCGCTCCCAGGGGGTACTGCAACGGGTGGTCCCTGCTCTCGACCACGTAGACCGCGGGGGTGATATCATTAAAGAGCTATGCTGAAGACAATCGAGGGCATCTACAGGGAAGGTAAGGTCGAGCTTGCCGAGCGGCCAGAAGGCGTAGGGGACGAGGTGCCGGTCCTCGTGACGTTTCTTCCACCGCACCGGATCGACCTCAGGGCGCATGGAATCGACGAGATCCAGGCGGCCGACCTGCGGGCCCGTCTGAAGACCTTCGCCGCCGACTGGGATGATGCGGAGATGGACGCCTATGACGACTACGACACCGCCAGGGCCAAGCTGCAAGCGGGGTGACGTCGCTCTCGCACTCTTTCCAGATTCGAACCTGCGGACCGCAAAGCTCCGCCCTGTCCTGGTCGTTCAGGCGGACGGCTTGAAGACGGGTCTGTCGCAGGTCATCGTCGCGATGATCACGAGCAAGCTCTTCCGGGCAGACCACCCGAGCCGCGTAGAGGTTCTCCGCGCGACCGCCGCAGGGCGACAGGCCGGCCTGCTTACCGATTCGGTCGTAATGACCGACAATCTCGCCACACTCGCATGGACAGAGATCCAGCGGATCGTCGGTCGTCTGCAGATGGCAGAGGTGGAGCAAGCCCTGCGGCATACTTTGGACCTGTAGCGAGGGCCTCCTCCGCGGAAGTAGGGAGTGAAAGATGCCAACGGAAAAAATGGAAGGCGCCAGCACCAAGCTAACCAGGGCCCAACAGTGGCAGGCCATAGCGGATATTATAGCTAAACTGGCTATCCCGGTTGCTCTTGCCTACGCCAGCTATGTGGTCGCAGTCTCTATGAAGGAACAGGACGTTCGAGTAAAGATGACCGAGGTCGCGCTCGATATCCTGAAGGAGGAGCCGAAGTCCAAAACGACCGAAGCTGATGACGGGCTGCGTCGGTGGGCTATGGACCTAATGGATGAATATTCAACAGTGCGCCTACCGAAGAGTGTTCGCGCTCAGCTAGCGACCAAGGCATTCCCCGTTGGAGACTCTAGTTTGATGAGTTTGGTGGATGGACCGGACGTGACGCAGTTGCTCTCTCGGGTCGCTCTCAGTGGAGGGCCGGAGGACCCCAACTCAAAGCAGTGGGTCGCTGCCACTCACGCTCAGTTATCCCAAAGTAAGCTGACTGCTTTGGAGGGGAAGTGGTCTGGGAGGTGGAACAAGTTCTCTGATCCTGATAAGTGGCATGTAGGAGAGGCTTCCATTCTCGTGCATGGTGACTACTTCGTGCTGGTGTACAGCGATCCTGATTCCGAGTTTCTCATGATTGGCAGGCAAGAGGAAGATGGGCGGCTGGCCGGGCGTCACTATGCAATACACAATTTCCGAGACTCCTCTCCATGGGTCGGAGTCTTGGTGGACAAGTCGCGAATTGATGGCCAATGGCGGTACGGGAGATGGGATTTTCAGCGAGCGCAGCCGGCTAACACTGCCGATCGAGCGAACGGCTGAGTAAGAAACTTACATCTGGCAGCGTTTTTTATGAAGCAAGAAGAGAACTTGGCAGAGGCCTTGATCGGAAAGTTGAAGAGTAACCCTCTCCTTGCATGGGTCATCATGCTTGGCGTCTGCATAATTGGTTTAGCCTCATTCGGTAAGGCCGTTGTCGAGCTAATCTCTTTGCCAAAACAGATGAGTGCGTCCATCAGGGAGAAAGAGAATATCCTTCCAAGCCGCCCTCTCATAGTGAGCCAACGTCAATCGGACGTTGATTATTGGAAGTCTCTCCTGTGCAAGAGAGATACCACGCCTATACTATCGAGAGACCGCCCTCTCGCTTTGATTTCAGATCAGGAGCAGATCCGCCTCCTCATTGAAGCTGAGGGGCAGGCAGCGGTTCAGAAGGATATATTTCGGCATGTCTCTCTATTCACAAAGGACGCTCTGTTCAGAGAGCCTGGTCGCGATTGGTCTGGATGCGATAACATTACAGACCGAGATGTCATCCTCTTCCGATACACCCGCTTCTTGCACATCCGAGAAGAGATTCTCGACCTGAAGGTGAGTAATGCAATCGCCACAGCTACAACGCGTCACTTAGAGGAATACATCGCCGAGGGCCGCGGCTCCCGACCGCCAGCCGATGCTCAAAGTGTATTCACTCTTACAGGCTACACGACTTGGGCATTCGTGAAGGATAGAGGAGTCTGGCGAATTCACACGTTCGTAGGCGGCTCTAGGCCGTTTTCTACGCCGGCCAACCCGACCGATCGAGAGGACAGCAAAGCTGCCGCTCATCGGCATCAGCGTTAGCCGGACTTCGCGAATGTGTGGTGCCGCTGATCGGCCTCCTGGTCGCTGCGTGCAGCTTACCGCTCACTTCTCCTCCACGAACGCCACCACCCGCGCAAACGCCGCCTCCCCACCCTTGAAGCGGAAGGGAAAACAGCCCAGCCAGACCCGCTGATCCAGCACCTCGTCGATCTGCCCTCCTAAATTCTCGGCGTGGAAGACGCCGTGGGGGAAAAGCTTGACGTGCATGCACTGGTAGTCCTTGGGCCAGGGGAAAGCCTCGTCGAGCGACATGCCGAGCGCCGCCTCGACCTCGGGGATGAGGTCCGGCCGGGCGCGGCGCACGTTGGTGTTCCAGGGGTGGTCGGCGGCGATGCAGTCGACCGCCAGCCAGCGGATGCCGCGATCGAGCACCCAGTCGACGAAGCGGCTCTGCGGCCCGGGGTGCTTCAGGAAGGCGCGCGGGAGATCGGCCTGCTCCTGGTTGTGGACCTTGTACCAATCCTCGTTGTAAAAGTGATGGTAGCCGGTGTGGATCACCAGGATGTCGCCGCGCTGAATGGTGATGCCGGTCTCTTTTTCCCAGCGTTCGAAGTGCTCCGGCCCGTAGATCTGGTAGTCGCCCACGCCGAAACGGGAGAGGTCGACGATGCAGGCCGGGCCGAAGAGGGTGGAGAGCGGGATGCCGGAGATGTCCGGCCCGGGGTCGTAGAAGTGGATGGGCGAATCGAGGTGGGTCGCAATGTGGTTGGTGGTCGAGATGAACTGCGCGTTCACCCCCTCGAAGGCGAGGCGCTTCACCCACTTGACGGTCGGCCCCTCGTAGAAGGCGAAGGACGGGGAATCCATGCTGAAGTTCTGGGAGAGGTCCAGGACCCTCACCCGGCTCATGTCGTAGGGGACGTACATCGCTCCTCCTCTCTATTCCTCAGAAAACCCGGCTAGAAACCATAGTGCTCCGCGAAGGCGAGGAGCGCCTCGTGGAAGACGGCGAGCGGCGGCCGCACCAGGCCGGCGCCGATCTGGCCGACCCCGGCCTCGCGGTGGGCGATGCCGGTGTTGATGCGCGGGGTGATCCCCAACTCCAGGACCTTCCTCAGGTCGATTCCCACCGGCGTGCCGCGGAAGCCGAGCGTGGGGATGGTGAAGCGGGTATGCTCGCCGGCGGTGATCTCGTACATCTCCAGGGTGGCATTCTTGGCGTCCTCGGGGGTGCCGCCGACGAAGCTCACGATGGCGGGGGCCGCGGCCATGGCGAAGGCGCCGATCCCCGCCGTCTCGGTGATCGTCGAGTCGCCGATGTCGGGGTTGGCGTCGGCGCCGGAAAAGCCGGGGAAGTAGAGCCCCTCGGGGACGATGGCGGGAGCGGTGAACCAGCGATCCCCCAGGCCGCTCACCCGGATGCCGAAGTCGGTGCCGTTCCGGGCCATGGCGGTGACCAGGGTCGAGCCTTCGACGCCGTGCGCCGCGTCGGCCATCGCCTTGCAGGCCGCCATCACCGGGTTGAGGACCGCGAGGGCGTTGCCCCCCAGGGCGTCGAGGACCGCCGCGGCGCCGCCTGGGGAGGCGGCGCGGGCGATATGGGGAGCGAGCAGCTTCAGGAAGAGCAGCGATCCGGCCCGGTTGCGGTTGTGCCCCTCGTCGCCCATGTGGAGGGCTTCGGCGACGAGCGCCTGGAGGTCGATGCCGCCGGCCCGCTCGATCGCCTCGCCGAGGACCGGCCCCACCGTCTCGTTCAGGAAGCGCAGGCGATCGAGCACCTCGGGGGCGAAAGCGCCGTAGCGCAGGACCTTGCCGTAGCCCTCGTTGAGGTTCGAGAAGAAGCGGCGCGTCCCGCCGGTCGCCGCGGTGTCCTCCACCACGTAGACCGCCATCGACGGGGAGATCACCCCGGCCATGGGGCCGACCGCGGCGTGGTGGTGGCAGGGGGAGAGCTCGACCTCGCCGCGCTCCACCCGGGCGACGGCCTCGGCCTCGTTCGCCGCCAGCCCCTCGTAGAGGAGGGCGCCGATCACCGCGCCGCGCAGCGGCCCCGAGGCCCGCTCCCAGGTGATCGGCGGCCCGGCATGAAGGAGACGGAGCTGGTTCTTGCCCAGGCCGGGAACGACGTCCCCCGCCCGCGCCACGCCGACGAGACGAGGCCGCGCGGCGAGGAGGCGTTCCAGGGCGATCGAGTTGGCGCGGTCGACGTCGACGTGGCTCATGACAGGGTCTCTCTCCTCAGAGGCTGTGAAAAAATCGGCCTCCTACCCGGCGGGTCTCCGTAGAGACGCCCCTGCCGGCCTCCTGGACCTTGCCGGAACCACGGACGTCGGGGCGTCTCCGCAGGCCTCAGACGCCTGAGATCTCGGTGGCGCTGGAGACGCCCCGACGGCGTGGTAACGGCAAGGATTTCGATAGCGCCTGGGGCGTCTCTACGGGAATTTCCGCGTGCAATCATTCTTTCACAGCCTCTCAGCGCTGTTTCATCCGGGCCAGGAGGCTGGCCAGCGCCTCGTCGCCCCCGGCGGGAGGCCGCCAGTCGACCTGCACGGTTTGGGCGCCCTGGGCGACCAGGCTCTCGTAGAAAGATTCGAGACCGACGTTGATCGCGGCGAGCGGCGGGCGGATCGCCTCCAGGGGGACGGGGGGGCCGTCGAGGACGGCGGGCTCGGCGAGGAGGGCGAGGGCCGCCACCACCGCCGCGTCGACAGTGCGGAAGACCCGCGCTCCGGCCGCCGCCAGGCGCTCGACCGAGAGCGCCAGGTTCTGCGGGTCGTCCTCGGTCCCCACCACCACGGCGAGGACGGCCAACTCGCGGCCGGCGGCGGCCGCCGCGGCGCGGACCTGGGCGAGGGTCGGCGCCAGCTCTCCCGCCGGATCGGGGTGGGCGCCCTCCCCCAGCACCACGTCCAAGAGGAGGACCGCCACCGCGGGATCGGCCGCCTCCTGGCGCAGGCGCCGCCGCCGGAGGTCGTGGTCGATCATCGGGTGGAGCCGGCCGACGGTGAAGGCGTCGTCGCCGAGGTCCAGAAGGGTATGGGCCTGGCTCACCAGCGGATCGGGGAGACGCTGGACGGCGGCGAGGCCGGGGAGGGAGACGTTCGACCACAGCGGCGAGAGGCCGGCCTGGAGCCCCAGGAGGGCCTCAGCGGCGAGCGTTCCCCCCGAGAAGAGGCCGCGCAGATAGCGCGGCCCCGCCGGCGCCCCCGCCGATCGGGACCGCCGCGGCCCCGGCTCGCCGAAGGTGGGGTGCGGCCGGACCGCCCCCGAGGAGAGGGCGACCGCCATCTCTGCCGCCTCGGCCAGGCTGGCCGCGAAGTGGAGATCGCCCTGCCGGCGGCCGGGGAGCGGCGCTCCCAGGAGGTGGACGACGGACGGCTTGCCGACGGCGCGGAGGAAGGAGAGGAGGCGGACCGTGACCTCGGGGGCCGGCGGCTTGCCGAGGAGGACGATCACCGCCGTCTCGGGGTCGCGGCGCAGCAGGTCGAGCGCCTGGATCGCGGTCGCGCCCCCGGGCTCGGCCTGGAGGTCGCGCCCGCCGGTGCCGATCGCCTGGGAGATCCCGCCGCCCAAGTCGTGGATGTGGCTGGTCGCCGCCTGGAGACCGGTTCCCGAGGCCCCCACCAGGCCGATTCCCCCGCGCCGCACGCGGTTGGCGAAGCCCAACCCCACCCCGCCGACGATCGCCGTGCCGCAATCGGGTCCGAGGACGAGGAGACCCCGCTCGCGCGCCGTCCGCTTGAGCGCCACCTCGTCGGCGAGCGGCACGTTGTCGCTGTAGAGGAAGACGTTCTTTCCCAGGTCCAGGGCCTCGCGCGCCACCGCCGCGGCATGGCGGCCGGCGATCGACACCAGCACCCAGCGCGCCGCGGGGAGGAGCTTCAGAGCGGTGCTCACACCACGCGGCCGGAAGCCGAGGACCGGGCCCGCCCCTCCGCGCTCGGCGAGGAGAGGATCGACCCGGGCCAGGGCGTCCGCCGCGGCCGCCTCGTCCGCCGCCCGCACCGCGACCAGGAGGTCGTCCGGCCCGGCCGTGAGGTCTTCCGGCAGCTGCAGCCCCCCGGCCGCCAGCAGCGCGAGGTTGGCCGGGGTCGCCATCACCACCCCGGCGTCGAGCACCCCGGGGAGGGCGGCGAGCGCGGCCTGGAGGCGCATCAGCATCACCGAGTCGTGGAATGCCCCGGGGCGGACGGCGGCACGGACGACGGACGGGGCGGTCATCGGGCTCCGGCCCCTCCGGCCAGGGGCGAGACGACCCGTTCGACGTCCGCCGCGGCGGCGAGGAGGGCCTCGTCCTCCTGCCAACGGCCGGCGATCTGGAGGCCCAGAGGGAGCCCCTCGGCGCTCCGGCCCGCGGGCAGGCTGAGGGCCGGCAGGCCGGCGTGGGTCCAGGGGATGCTCATCACCGGGTCGCCGGTGTTGCCCAGGCCGCGCGGCGCGGGTCCCTGGGCGGGGGGCGAGATCCAGAAATCGAGCTCATGATGGTCGAGGAGGTCGGCCAGCTCGCGCCGCAGCGCGGCGCGGCCGGCCAGGGCGCGGTCGAGGTCCTCGTCGGAGACCGTCCGCCCGCGCTCGATGAGGTCCCGCATCTGCGGGCTGTAGAGGACGCCGAAGCGGCCGTACCAGCCGGCATGGACCCGCGCCGCCTCGGCGGCGACGATCCGGCGGTGCCGGTTGGCGATCCCCTCGATCCCGGCGATACCGGCGGCGTCCGCAAAGTCAGGCATCGCCGGCACCGGCTTGACCTCGAAGCCGGCCGCGGCGAGGCGGTCGCAGGCGGCGCGGAAGCCGGCCAGCCCCTCGGCCGAGGCCTGCTCCAGGTAGGGACCCTCGGGGATCCCCAGCCGCGGCCTCTTCCCGCTGCCACGGGTGGCCTCGGGCCGCCACTCCGAGCAGAGCACCGCAGCGGCGCAGGCGGCCCCCGCCACGTCAGAGGTGAAGAGGCCCACGTGGTCGAGCGAGGGCGCGAGCGGCACCGCCCCGGCGACGGAGATGCGGCCGAAGGTGGGCTTGAAGCCCACCACGCCGCAGTAGGCGGCCGGGCGAAGGGTCGAGCCGATCGTCTGGGTGCCTAAGGCCAAGGGGCAGAGCCCGGCGGCCACCGCCGCCGCCGAGCCGCTGCTCGAACCGCCCGGGGTGCGCTCGGGATCGTGCGGGTTCCGGGTCGGCCCGGGCGCGAAGTAGGCGAACTCGGTCGAGACCGTCTTGCCGAGGATCAGGGCGCCGGCGGCCTGGAGGATCGTCACCGCCTCCGCCTGGCGGCCGGCGAATTCGGCGGTCGGCAGGCGGCTGCCGGCCCCGGTGGGAAAACCGTCCACCCGGAAGATGTCCTTGATCCCCACCGGGACCCCGAAGAGCGGCGGCCGGCCCTCGGGATGAGGCCAGCGGTCGAGGAGCGCCGCGGCCTCGCGCCGCAGCCGCCCGGCGCGGTCCTCCTCGGGGAGGAGGGCCTGGAGCGCCGGGTCGCGCTCGGCGATCCGGGCCAGGAGGGCGTCGAGATAGGACAGCAGGGGCAGCTCGCCCGACGCCAGGGCCGCGGCCAATGTCGCCAGCCCGTCTTCTGGAACCCGGAGGCTCATGACCCGGCCCGCCGGGCCGCGACCGCGAGCTGCACCGCGTCGACGATGTGCTGGTAGCCGGTGCAGCGGCAGAGGTTGCCCGAGAGCGCCTGGCGGATCTCGGTTTCGGAGGGATCGGGGTGCTCGGCGAGGAAGGGCACGAGGGTGAGGAGGAAACCCGGGGTGCAGAAGCCGCACTGCAGGCCGTGCGCCTCGCGGAACGCCTCCTGGAGAGGATGGAGAGTCCCTGGTGCCGGCGCCAGCCCCTCGACCGTCGTCAGCTCGTGCCCGTCCGCCTGGACGGCGAGGAGCAGGCAGGAGCGGACGGGCTCGCCGTCCAGGAGCACCGTGCAGGCTCCGCACACCCCGTGCTCGCAGCCCACGTGGGTGCCGGTCAACCCCAGCTCGTGGCGGAGGAAGTCGGAGAGCAGGAGCCGCGGCTCGACCTGCCGCTCGTGGTGCCGGCCGTTGACGGTGACCGCGATGGAGCGGGAGCTCATCGAACGATCTCCTCTCCCCGCGCCCGGGCGGTCGCCAGGGTGAGGGCGCGGACGGTCAGGACGCGGGCCAGGTGGCGCTTGAAGCGGGCGCTGGCATGCACGTCGTCCACCGGATGGATCTCCTCCTGGGCCGCCTCGGCCGCCGCCGCGAACGCCGCAGGCGAAGGGGCGGTTCCCGCGAGGACGGCGGCGGCCTGGCGCGCGGCCACCGGGGCGCCGCCAGCGGAGAGGTAGGTGAGCCCGGCCTCCCGGCAGCGCCCCTCGGCGTCGAGCGACACCCGGGCGGCCACCCCGGCCTGGGCATAGTCGCCATGGCGGCGGGCGACCTCCAGGAAGGCCCAGCCGGTCCGCGGCGGCGGCGGCGGGATTTCGACCTCGACGAGGATCTCGTCGGCGGCGAGGGCGGTCGTAAAGAGGCCGGCGAAGAAATCGCGGGCCGCCACCCAGCGCTCGGCGCCGGCCCGCGCCAGGCGCAGGCGGGCGTCGAGCGCCACCGCCACCGCCGGCAGCTCGGCGGCGGGGTCGGCATGGGAGAGGCTGCCGCCCAGGGTGCCGCGGTTCCTGATCTGCGGGTGGGCGATGAACGGCACGGCCTCGGCGAGGAGCGGCGCCAGCTCCGCGACCAGCGGATCGCGCTCCAGCCGCCGCTGCCGGGTCATGGCGCCCAGGGCGAGGCCCCCGGCGTCGGAGCGGCGGACATAGGCGAGGTCAGAGAGCCGGTTCAGGTCGACGAGGAGGGCCGGCTGGGCGAGCCGGAAATTCATCACCGGAATCAGGCTCTGCCCCCCGGCGAGCAGCTTCGCCTCCTCCCCCTTCTCCCAATACCGGGCGAGCAGGTCGAGCGCCGCGGGCAGGGAATCGGGAGCCTCATAGTCGAAGGGGGCGGGCTTCATCCGGCCTCGTTTCTCCGTAAATTGCTGACGAGGCCGGATTCTACTACGGAGCGGGGGCCGCGGCTCGCGGCCTACTCCTCCCGCAGCGCCACCACCGGGTCCACCCGCGTCGCCCGCTGGGCGGGCAGGAGATTGGCGGCGAGCGCCACCCCGGCGAGGATCGCCGTCACCAGGACGAACGTTTCGGGGTCGGTCGCGCGGACGGCGAAGAGCTGTGTGGCGAGGAGGCGCGTGCCGGCGAGGGCGACGAGGAGCCCAAAGCCGAGGCCGACGAGGGCGAGCGCCATCCCCTGGCGCAGGACGAGCCCGAGGACCTGGCCCCGCGCCGCCCCGAGGGCCATCCGCACCCCCAGCTCGTGGGAGCGCTGGACCACCGAGTAGGACATCACCCCGTAGATCCCCAGCGAGGCGAGGAGGAGCGCCATGCCCGAGAAGAGCCCGAACAGGAGGGTCGAGTAGCGGCGCTGCTGGGTGGAGGACTCGACCCGCGCGGTCATTGTCTGCACGTCGGAGAGCGGCAGGCCGGGGTCGATCTCGTGGAGCGCGGCGCGCACCCCACCCAGGGCGGCGAGCGGCTCGGTCGCCGTGCGCAGGGCGAGGGTCATCCCCGGAGTGGCCCGCTGCCGGTAGGAAAGGTAGAGCTGGACCCGGGGATCGGCGTCCAGCCCCTCGTGCTTGGTGTGGCCGACGACCCCGACGATGGTCAACCAGTCGTGCGGCTTGCCCGGCGGCGCGCCGAAGCCCAGGCGTTTGCCGATGGGGTCGCCGTGCGGCCAGTAGCGGCGCACCATCTCCTCGTCGACCACCGCCACCTTGACCGCGTCCGGGCCGTCCGCCTCGGTGAAGGTCCGGCCGCGGAGGAGCGGGACTTCCAGGGCGTGGAAGAAGCCGGGGGAGACCCGCCGGACGTCGCCCCACGGACCGGGCTCCTTGGCGGGGGGGACGTACCCCTCGATCTCGAAGCCGCTGGTCGACCAGTTGCCGCCGAAGGGGAGGACCGAGGTGGCCCCCACGGCGCGCACCCCCGGCACCGCGGCGAGCCGCGCCAGGGTGCGGTCGAAGAAGGCCCGCTGCTCCTCCTCGGTCTTGTACTGGGGGGTCGGCAGGGCGAGGCGCAGGGTCAGGAGGTTTTGGGGATTGAAGCCGGTCTTCACCTCCTGCAGCCGGGCGAAGCTCTTGACCAGGAGGCCGGCGCAGATGAGGAGCGAGAGGGCGAGGGCGATCTCGGCCACCACCAGGCCGCGGCGCACCGCCTGCCCGCTGCGGCCGGCCGAGACGCTGCGGCCCCCTTCTTTGAGCGTCTGCTGGGTGTCGGCGCGGGCGGTGGCGAGGGCGGGTGCCAGGCCGAAGAGGAGGCCGGTCGCGAGCGACACCCCGAGGGTGAAGAGGAGGACCGCGCCGTCGAGGCGCAGCTCGCCGAGCGGCAGGCCCGCCATGCCGGCGGGATCGACCCCCGCCACGGCGCGCAGGGCCCAGGCGCCCAGGGCGAGCCCCAGGGCGCCCCCGGCGAGGGCGAGGAGGAGGCTTTCGATCAACAGCTGGCGAACCAGCTGCCAGCGGGTCGCCCCCAGGGCCGTGCGCACGGCGATCTCCCGGGCTCGCCCCGCGGCGCGGGCGAGGAGGAGGTTCGCCACGTTGGTGCAGGCGATGAGGAGGACGAAGCCGACCGCCCCGAGGAGCACGAGGAGCATCACCCGCACCTTGCCCGACGCCTTCTCGGAGAGCGAGGTGACGACGAGCCCCCAGTCCGGCGGGTAGCTGTCGCGGTACTGGCGTTTCAGCTGTTCGGCAAAGCCGCGCATCTCGACCTGGGCCTGCTCGACCGAGACCCCTGGCCGCAGGCGGGCGGTCAAGGCGAGCGACTCGTTGGTGCGGTTGCTGTCGGCGAACTGCTCGGGTTTGAAGACCAGCGGCGCCCAGATCTCGACGTTCTTGGCGAAGAAGTCGTGGAAGGAGGCCGGCACGACCCCCACCACCTCGTAGCTCTCGCCGTTCAAGAGGAGCTTGCGGCCCACCGCGTTCCGCGCGCCGCCCAGGAGGCGCTGGGCGAGGCCGTGGGAAAGGACGACGACCCGCTCGTGGCCGGGCTGATCGTCCCCCGGGACCAGGGGGCGGCCGGCGGCGACCGGGACGCCCAGGGTGCCGAAGTAGCGCCCGGTGACCAGAGAGCCGGCGAGCCGCTGCGGCTCGCCCAGCCCGGTCAGGTTGGGACCCCAGCCGTCCTCGACGGCGACGCTCTCGAACACGTGGGCACGGCCGGAGTAGTCGCGGAAGCCGGGCACCGAGACCGGGGCGTGCAGGTCGTTGAGCGAAGGGTAGTGGTGCTCGACGGTGACCAGCCGGTCCGGCGCGGCATAGGGCAGGGCGCGCAGGAGCACCGCGTCGATGACGCTGAAGAGCGCCGTGTTCGCCCCGATCCCCAGGGCGAGGGTGGCGACGACGATGGCGCTGAACGCCGGGCTGTGGACGATGCGACGGAAGCCATAGACGAGGTCTTGCACGGCGGTGCCCTCCTGCGATCCGTTTGATCCTACGCTTTCGGGCGGGGGTGGGTTTCAGGGCAGACCGGAAGAGGCCCCCTCTACTCCCAGATCTTGACCTCGAACCGTCCGCCGGAGTCCGCGGCGCCGCGGAACATCCCCTCCGAGTTGAAGACCAGGGCGATCGAGCCGTCGTGGGCGACGCCGATGATCCCCCCGTCGCCGGGGTTGAGCTTTTTATGGATGACCTCGTCGGCCGCCTGCTGGAGGGTGAGGCCGCGGTACTCCATGAGGGCCGAGATGTCGTGCGAGACGCTGTGCCGGATGAACTGCTCGCCGAAACCGGTCGACGAGATGGCGCAGGTGCGGTTGTTGGCGTAGGTGCCGGCGCCGATGATCGGCACGTCCCCGATGCGGCCGAAGCGCTTGTTGGTCAGCCCGCCGGTCGAGGTGGCGGCCGCCAGGTCGCCGTGGACGTCGAGCGCCACCGCCCCCACCGTGCCATGCTTCGGGTCGGGGTTGCCGGGTCCCTCGCCGCGCTCTTTCTTGAGCTCTTCCTGGAGCTGCTGGAAGCGGAGGTCGGTGTCGAAATAGGAGTTCGGCACCCGTGGCACCTTCATGCTGTCGGCGAAGGCCTCCGCCCCTCCTCCGGCGAGGAAGACGTGCGGCGATTTCTCCATCACCAGGCGGGCGAGCGAGATGGGGTTCTTGACCGTCGTCACCGCGGCGACCGAGCCGCAGGCGAGGTCCTTGCCGCGCATGATGGCGGCGTCCAGCTCGTGCCTGCCGTCGTGGGTGTAGACCGCCCCCTTGCCGGCGTTGAACCGCGGGTCGTCCTCCAGGGTGCGCACCACCTTCTCGACCGCGTCCAGGCTGGTGCCGCCGCCGGCCAGCACGTCCTGCCCGGCCTTCAAGGCGGCGGCGAGCGACTGGAAGTACTCCCGCTTGGTCGCCTCCGGCATGGTCTTCGGGATCACCCCGGCGCCGCCGTGGATGGCGATCGCCCAGCGTGGGGGGGCGCCGTCCCGGTGGAGAAGCACGTCGGCCTTCCCCTGGGCCAGGAGAGCGACGGGGACGAGCGCGAGGAGGAGAGAGAGGACGGTCTTGGGCATGGCAATACCTCCGAAGTCCGGGGATTCTACAGGGCTGCGACAAAATGCATAGCGCGCGACTTTTTGTCTCAACCGCCTCCTTTCCGGGGAGGAATGGTACGCCGCCCCTCGCGCGCCGGCCTTATCTGGGTCAAAATGTCTCGCGAGGCGGTTCGCCGTTCGCTGAATCGCGTGCATACGCTGAGAGGATCTCTTGGAAACAAAGGGCTTAGGGGAAATTCTCCCGGTGCACCCACCCCTGGCAGCAGCCTTGCGAAAAGGGGCAGGTCGAGGGAGGATCGCCATGTTAGACACGATTCGCAAGCACGTCGCCATTCCACACGTCCCGGTGAAGCTGCTGCTCTCCGCCGGTGTGTTGTCCAGCTTCGGGGTGCTCCTGGCCCACGACCAAATCCATCCCCTCGTCGTCTACGCCCTGCAGCTTTACCTCTCCTTCTAAGCTGCCGCGGATACGGACATGGCCGGCAACGTCCCCTGGAGGGAGGTCACGCTCACCCTCCCCATGATCCCCGACATGGAGATCGCGGCGAGCAAGACCGCGACCGCCATGGCGGAGTTCATGAAGATGACTCCGGATAGAATCGACGAGGTCCGGATGGCCGTCGTCGAGGCGTGCATCAACGCCTTCGAGCACAGCCACTCGCCCGACCGTAAGGTCTACATGAAATTCGAGGTGCTGGGGGAGACGGAGCCGGAGAGCCTGCGGATCACGGTGCGCGACACCGGGGTGGGTTTCCAGCCGGAGGATATCGCGGAGCCCCACATCGAGGATAAGCTGAAGGCGATGCGCAAGCGCGGCTGGGGTCTCAAAATCATCCGCGGCCTGATGGACGACGTGGAGATCCACTCCGGGACGGACGGCACGACCGTGGTCATGAGCAAGGCGCGCTAAGAATGCGATCAACCGTGGGGGCGAGTCGATGACCGAAAGCCTGAACGTGACCGTGGACCGCCGCGAGGGCCTGGCGGTCGTCTATACGGAGGGATATATCAACAACCAGGGCGGCGAGGAGATCGCCCGGGTGGCCTACAAGCTCCTCGACGAGGGGTACAAGGTCCTGCTGCTCAACCTGGCGGGCACCAAGATCGTCAACTCGATCGGCATCTCGATCCTCATCGAGATCATCGAGAAGATGATCGAGATCGGCGGCCGGCTCGGCTTCTGCTGCCTGACCCCGACGATCGAGAAGACCTTCCACATCATGGGTCTCGCCCAGTATGCCCGGATCTTCCCCGATGAGCCCGCTGCCGTCGCCGGCCTCCAGTCCTAGCGCGATTGACGGAGCGCCTTCCGGGCGGACCTGGGAGGAGCTCTCGGCCCTCGCCCGGGACGAGGCCAACGACCGCCCCTTCCTCACCCGCCTCCTCGAGCTGTGGGCCGCCGCCCATGGCGCCCAGGCCGCCGCCCTCTACCTGGAGAGCGGCTCTCTCCTGGAGTTGGAGGTGGGCGCCGGCGACCGCGACTTCCCGGACGAGATCAACTCCGCCAGCCCACCCGCCGGACTGGCCGTCCTGCCGCTCCCCGGCGGCGCCCTGGTGGTCGCGCCGCCCTCGGCGGCGGCGGCGGACGAGCCGCTCACCCTGCTCTTGACCGCCGCCGCCCGGGGAAGCCTCTTGAAGCGGCGCCTCAAAGAGCAGCATTTCCAGGTCAACTACCGCGGGGTCGAGCTGGAAGCCCTCTACGACGTGGGGCTCGCCGTCGCCGCGACCCTCGACCTGGAGCCGCTCTCCGAGGAGATCCTGCTGCGCGCCGTCTCGCTCCTGGACGCCCGCCGCGGCGCCCTCTATCTCCTGGAGGGGAACCGTTACCGCGCCGCCCGCACCTTCGGCGGCGAGGCGGGGCCTGAATTCGCCCTCGACGCCCCGGCGCTCGCCGCCTTCCTCGTCGACACGTCCGGGGGTGCCGAGCCGCCGCCGGACCTGCTGCCGGGTGCCCGCCATGTCCTGGCGGTGGCCATCGCCATCGAATCGAGCCCGCGCGGTTTTCTGGCCGTGGGCGACAAGGAGAGCCGGCGCGGCGTCGGCCCCTTCCCGGCCGGCGACCGGCGCACCCTGGGCCTCTTCGCCAACCAGGCGGCCATCGCGCTCGAAAACGCGCGCCTCCACCGCCAGGCCCTGGAGAAGGAGCGGCTGGAGCGCGAGCTGACGCTCGCCGCCGAGATCCAGCGCCAGATCCTGCCCAAGGGCGCCCCGGCGGTCGCCGGCTATCGCCTGGTGGGCTGGAACCGGCCGGCGCGCCAGGTGGGCGGCGACTACTACGACCTCCTCCCCCGGGAGGACGGGCGGGTGAGCCTGGTGGTGGGGGACGTCACCGGCAAGGGGATGCCGGCGGCGCTCATGGTGTCGACGCTCCACTCGGCCCTCCGCCTGCTCCTCGATCGCACCGGCCTGGGTCCGGCCTTCCTGGAGCGGCTGAACAGCCACATCCTGGAGTCCTCGGCGGCCAACAAGTTCATCACCCTCTTCTTGGCCGAGCTCGAACCGGCGACCGGCACTCTCCACTACCTGAACGCCGGCCACAACCCGGCCCTCCTCCTGCGCCGGAGCGGCGCGGTCGAGGAGTTGGGGTCGAGCGGGGTGCCGATCGGGCTCCTCCCCGGGAGCCGCTACCAGAAGAAGACGGTCGAGCTCGGCCCCGGCGACCTCCTCTGCCTCTACAGCGACGGCATCACCGAGTGCGCCTCCCCGGCCGAGGAGGAGTTCGGCATGCAGCGCCTGGTGAAGCTCCTCGCCGAGCTCCGCGACCGCCCCCTCCAGGACGTCCTCGACGCCATCGCCGACGCCACCGTCGAGTTTGCCGCCGGAGCGCCCCAGCTCGACGACGAGACGGTGGTGCTGCTGAGGCGGGACGGGTAGAACACCGGTCGCCTCTGAGGGGGCCTGCTGAAGGCCTCGTGGTACAGTGACTCATGATGGTAAGAATGACCATTGAGATGCCGGAAGGCGCCCTTGCCTCGCTCCACAAGGACCCCGCCGGGTTCGCCTTGGAGATGCGCTTGGCGGCGGCGGTGAAGTGGTTCGAGCTGAGGTTGGTCTCTCAGGGGCGCGCTGCCGAGATCGCCGGGCTCTCCCGCGGCGAGTTCCTCGATGCCTTGGGGCGCTTTGGAGTCTCGCCCTTCCAGTACAGCGCGGATGAGATCGTGGCGGAAGCTACGCCGACTTCCCCAGATACGCCTTGAGCTCCGGCACCACCGGCCGCCGCACCAGCGCCGTGTGGGCCTGCCAGCGGGCGGCGGCGTCCAGGTCGATCAGGAAGCGGGTCTCCTTCCCCTCGTGGAGGGCGATGGGGATGCCGTCCCGGTAGAGGATGCGGTTGCCGGCTAAAGCGGAGACCCGGGGGCCGGGGGTGAGGATGCCGACGAGGTTCAGCGGATCGGCGGCGGAGACCGTCACCAGCTCGCCGCGGCCGGGGGCGCGGCGGAGGGCGCGGAGCTTTCCCACCGCCTCGGGAAGGGCGTACTGCTCGCCCGAGAAGCTGGA
>DASQPA010000170.1:0-42180 GCA_035644215.1 Thermoanaerobaculia bacterium | reverse complement strand
AGGTCTTCGAGGATCCCGAGGTAGCCCTCGACGGTCTTGCGGCTCACCTGGCACTCGCGGGCCACCTCGGACATGTTGAGAACCGCGGCCTGCGAGAAGCTGACGACCTCGAGGAAACGAGCGAAATCGCCCACCTGGCGGACAAGGCCCTCCATCTGCACTTCCTCCCGCAGATAGAGGCTGACATAGGCTTTGAGCGACTCGGCGGGACGCTCCGCATCCCAGACCAGGGGCACGAGACCTTGGGTCAGGGCCGAATCCAGGCGGAACCGGTCGCCGAGCTCGGCGGCCATGAAGGGGTGGAGCGACCGCACCAGAGCCCGGCCGGCCAGGAGGTTGACCCCGGCGCGCCGCAGCTTGCGCGCGCTGGAGCCGGTCAGGATGAAACGCGGTCCGAGCCGCCGCTCGATCAACTCGTGGACTACGTCCAGGAGCGCGGGGACCTTCTGGACCTCGTCGACGACCACCACCTCCCGGTCCGCGTTCCCCAGCACCAGCTCCCGCAGCCTCTCCGGCCGGGCGGCGTACTGCCGCTGCGCCTCGGGGGAGAGCAGGTCGATCCACAAGGCGTCCGGGTACTTGGCATGCAGCCAGGTCGATTTGCCGGTGCCGCGCGGCCCGAAGAGGAAGTAGTGGGTAAGAGGGTCCTGGAAGAATCGCCCCAGCATCGCCATTTCTCCTTCCTTTTTGGCGACAGACCTGCCAGATTGTAGCGCAAGGGCCTGTTCGGCGATCATCGCGGGCCTTCTGCCGGTCACAGAATGCCGTCAGGCGGTCACTGCCAGCAGTCCGGCGGTCACAGAATGACGGATGGCGGTCATCGCCAGCAGTGCGGCGATCACAGAATGACGGACGGCGGTCATCGCCAGCAGTGCGGCGGTCACAGAATGCCGGACGGCAGTTATCGCCAGCAGCGCGGCGGTCACATAGAATGGCATCCTCTGAGCACCATCGCTCCGTGCGTGGATCGTCGAGAACGAGGCGTACAGGCCCGGCCATGAACACAGACTCGCCAAGCGCTGAGCTTCCTACGGAAGGTACTGCCAGCCCACGACAAAGCGGTCCGCTGGTCTGGCATCCAGCCATACGAGCGCTGTTCTGGCTCGACAATTGGGCGGTCTTCGCCGGGTATACCGCCGTGGTGTGGCAGTTCCTCGCCACCGGAGACTTCTATTTCATCGCCAATCTGGTTCCGATGCTGGCCCGCGTGGCCTGGCTCCTCCTGGCCCTCGCGCTGCTGTCCGTGGTTCTCCTCGTCTTCGAGCTCTGGTGGAGCCTCGTTCTGCACGCCCGTAAGCAGTACGCCCGTCCCTCCGCGCTCCGTCTCATCCTCGTCGAGAGCCTCGTGGTCTCCGTGCCTCTGGCGCTCTACTCATGGTTCGTCACTTGGGCGTTGGGCCGCGCCTACCGGCTCGTCCCTGGCTGGACCGGCGGCCTTCTGCCGACGCCGAAGTCGAAGCCGTCCTGGCTCGTGGCCCTTCTCCTGACCCTTCTGTCCGCGTGGCTTCTCTGGAACGTCGTCAGGATGCTACAGGTGACGGTGAGGAAATCCTTGACCGTGCTTCGCCTGCTCGGAGCCGCGAGATTTTGCAAGGGTCTGCTGATCATGACTCTCCTGCGCCTGAGGCAGCCGCGCAAGGATTTCTTCCAGCAGGCGCCTGGGATCAGTCTCATGCCCTGGCTGGCGGTCTGCGTCGTGCTCTACGTCAAAATACCCATCGCTGTCTTCGCCTGGGTCATCCCCGGGCTGGTATTGGCCTACGGCCTGATGCACCAGATCTCCATGGTGAGACCTCCGGCCTGGCTTTTTCTCGGCACGAGCACCTTTGCCTCGTTTCGCCTGTTCCACGATCTTCGTGCAACCTGGTGGCCTCGGGATGGGGTGACCCTGCTGGATCGGGAGGGCCGCGAGGGGAGCAGCTACTACGTCGCCGAAGCGTCGTATCGGGTCCGCCAAGGGTCCTTCGGCCATCGGTTTTTCAACAACCCGGCGACGCCGCGGGTCTGGAGCCTGCGCACTCGCCCGGCCCTGTGGGAGCACACGGTGTGGCTCCTCATCCAATGCGCGCCTGTCATCGTCGTCGACGTACAGACGGCCAGCGAGTATGTCCAGCAGGAAATCAAGTGGCTGGCGGAAGCAGGCCACATGGAGAAGACCTGGTTCCTCGCGGCGGAAGACGGTCAGGCGTCCGTGCCCGAAGATCTGCCGCCGGCGGTGCTGGCCGGGCGCGTCGTCACGGAAGAGCAGTTATACGGGGCTTCCTGGGATCGCTCGGGTTTGCGGTTGGGAGCCGATACCGGCTCTGCTGCTTGAAGGCTTACCCCCCAGGCCCCCTCAGGCGCGAGCCAGTTTTCGAGCGAGAGGCGCACCACTATGCCGAGGTCCGCGTGCACCTCGATCGGACGGGAAAGCCGATCGGACCCGAATGATCTCCTGATTGCAGCCCACGTGCTGGCGCTCGATCTGATCCTTGTGACGGACAATGTCGACGAATTCGCCCGCGTGCCGGAGGTCGTCGATCTCTGGAAACTCCTCTTCGAGAGGATCCCAGGTGGACAACAGCTCCAGGAGGGACGGTCGGGGCATCGGTTCGATGATGAGCCGTTCGCCTTCCTTATGGAGAAGGGCCTCGTTGCCGGGGAGCTCAAGGTCTCGCGGTATGCGCAAAGCCTGGTTGCGTCCGTTCCGGAACAGGCGCACGATCCGTTCAGTCTGCATGGCGTCCTCCCGGCCGCCGCAGCGGCCTATGCCAGAGCATAGGCTAGCATAGAGTGCCCCACCTGAGCGCCACAGCGCGCGACTTGCGCCGCGGGTGGTTTGTATATACACTCTGTCTATGCGCTATGCCTGGGATGAGGCGAAACGGGTCGCCAATCTCAGAAAGCACGGTCTCGACTTTGCCGATGCGCCCGAAGTTTTCGCTGGACCGACCTGCACCGTTGAAGACGACCGCCTGGCCTATAGGGAGAAGCGCTTCCTTAGCGTCGGCGTTCTTCGCGGTCTCCCAGTTTCCATAGTTCACACGGAGACGGACCATGAAATCCGCATCATCTCATTCCGCAAAGCAACCAAGCGGGAAATCGCGTTCCTCATCGAAAACCTCTAGGACCGATTGGGCAAGAGTTCGGGCCATGCGAGACGAGGATATCGTCCTCGCCGACGAGCATCCCGAGTTGGATGTGCAGCACGTGGTCAAGGTGATTCGACGGTACGGCTTGAAGCCTGCGCCACCCAAAGCTTCGGTCTCGCTACGTCTTGATCGTGACGTGCTTGATTGGTTCAAGGCGCAGGGCCCCGGCTATCAGACTCGCATCAACCTGATTCTCCGTGCTTTCCGGGATGCTTCAATCTGACGCAGTACCTCTTGCCCGGCCAACAAGGCTCTCAACCGATATTCCGACGTGTCGCCCCCCCTCCTGTCCCTGACCCAACCACCTCCCTCCAGGGGGGGAGGGTCCCGATAGGTAGCTCCATCTCCTATCAAGCCTACTTCTTCTCCGGCTCCTTCTTCCCCGCCACCTCCGCCGGCACCACCCCCAACAACTGCACCGGCTTCTTATCCCGGACGTTGTAGTCGCGCAGAATCCGCTGCTGGGTGAACCCCGGCGGCACGATCAGGTCGAGGATCGGGGGCTGCATGTCGTCGTCCTCCTGGCCGCCGCCGAAACGGTCGTCGGCGCCGCCGATGCCGACGGGGAGGACCATCAGGTTGTCCTGGATGTTCCGCGTCACCTTGAGCTCGTTCGAGAGGTCGAAACGCTGATCGATGTCGGCGCCGGTGACGACGACGGTGTAGGCCCAGGTCGCCTTGGCCGGGCCGCCCAGGAAGGTGTCGGGGACGAAGAAGCGGATGGCGTGACCGAAAATCCGGATGCGCGAGGGGAAGAAGATGTGCTGGTCGACGTCGTCGGGGAGCGTCGTCTTGATCTGGTCCGCCGCCTCCTTGCTGACCTTCCCCTCTTTGTCGCGGAGCTCTTTTTTGAGCTGCTTCAGGAGAATGCGCTTGAGCGTCGTGCGCGCGTCGAAGGGGCGCGGGGTCAAACAGATCATCCGCTCCCAGGCGAATTTGGGATCGATCTCGGCCTTCCTCCCGGGGAGCGTGTTGGTCGCCCCGGAGCCGGGAACCCGGTCGGTGTCGATGTAGATGTCGAGGTTCGTCGTGTAGAAGCCGAAACGGGCAATAGTGTCGAGTGTCGTCCCGCCCTCGTCGATGGTGCGCCGCGCCGTCGGGCGGATCGAGTTGGCGAAGGTGGCCTCGAATTCCGTTCCGCCGTCCACCCGCTTGGCGCTCAACGAGACCAGGTCGAGGTCGCCCGGTGCCATGCCGTAATACTTGAGCGGATAGAGGAGCGTGCCGTCCCCGTTGTCGTCGCCGCGCGGGTCGGTCAGGGTGAAGATCGGCTCCGACGTTCCGGCGGCGTGCGCGGCGTGCGCGGTGGCGGCCGGGAGGAGGACGGCGAGCAGCAGGAGGACACTTGAAAGGCGCTGGCGGATGATCAATCGCATGGGAATTCCTCAGGGGATGAAAACGGCGGCCCGGCGAGCCCGGCGACAGCTGCGCCGCCGGGCCGCCGGTACACGTTACCTCAGAATTGCACCTTCATGAAGGCCTTGATCCGCTGCTGGTCGAAGCTGCGCTTGTCCAGGCTGTTCCAGCCGCCGAAGCGGCCGGTGAAGCCGGGCGAGCCGACCGGCACCTGGTGGTCCTTGGCGATCGTCGCGTCGGCGTACTGGACGACGAAGCCGCCGCCGAAGTCCGGGTCGAAAGTGCCGTACGCGTACTGGTACTCGAAGCCGATCTCGGCTCCGGCCAGGATGTAGCGCGCCTTCAGGCTCAGGACGTTCTTCTCGTGGGTGCCGGAGGCCATCTCGTGCAGGTTGTACGCCTGGAAGGCGGTGTCGCCGTCCTGCAGCTTGGCGTGGAAATACTCGTAGGTCAGCGAGGCGTAGAGGTCGTCGGTCAGCTGATAGCCGGCGCCCAGCTGGGCCATCGAGTATTTGAGGTCGCGGTCGTCGTCCGACAGGCTGTCGAACGGCTTCCACTGGTAGCCGGTAATCCCGTTGACCGTGATGACCGGCGGGTTGCCGTAGATGTCGGCGGTGGTGTTGCCGGTGGAGTAGAAGTTCTTGTTGCCGGCGCAGGCCGTGCCGCCGCCCGGGCAGTCGCCCGCTTTATAGGGGAGGAAGCGCGCGTCGTTCAGCCGGTTGTCCTTCTCTTTGATGTACTTGATCTTGCCGAAGACGTCGATGCCCTTGCCCTTGGCGATCGTGTACTTGCCCTTGAGCACCGCCAGGTCGGTCTTCTTGTCCTGGAAGGGCTCGTAGGCGCTCCGGAAGTTGTGGCCGACGCCGGTGTCGAGCTCCATCACCGGGTAGACCGTCGCGGTCACCGGCTGATTGGGGTTGTCGAACGCCTGCCAGTCGGTGTTGTAGCCGACATGGGTGAATTCGGCCGAGAGGTCGAGCCCGCCCAGCGACCAGGTGGGAACGACGGTGAACCCCTTCCAGCCGATGACGGTCTCCGCCGCCGGCTCGTCGAAGTCGGTGAACTCGTTGTCGACGTTGATCGTGGGGATCTGCTGCATGTTGCCGTCCCAGCCGCCGTAGCCGATCACCGAGCGGTTGAAGCCGTCGGCGTTGGGGGTCGAGCCGCTGGCGAAGACGCCGAACTTGGCGTTGTTCGGGCCGGGGAAGGCGAAGGTCGCGTCGTGCCCCTCGGTCAGGAGGACGTCGGCCTCGCGGCGCGACGCCATCAGCGCCACGTAGTTGGCGCCGATGTCGAAGACTTGGAAGTTGAACGACAACCCGACGCCGAACGGATCGGAGAGCGAGAGGTCGGTCTTCCAGGAGCTGTCGTCGTGCTTGCCGGCGGGGACTGGGGAGAAGCCCGAGAGCCCGAAGAACGAGGTGGGTGTCAGGTCTTTCACCGAGTCGGACCAGGAGTGGTAGTACTGGCCGGTCCAGTCGACTTTCGGGTTCGGATGGACGCCGAACTTGAAACCGCCCACCTGGTCGCGGAAGCGGGTGCGGATGTCTCTGCCGTTGTCGAAGTTGTTGTCCGTCGCGTCGATCTCGATGTCGTTGTTGTAGTTCAGGATGAACCCGAGGTCGAACTTGGGGCTGACGGTGAATTTCGTCTGGTAGCCGTAGGCCGCGTCGGCGGCGTGGAAGGGGCCGGTCGAGAAGTTCGGGCCGGCGAAGAGCCGCGGCAGCGAGATGCGGACCGCGTCCCAGGTCCAGCGCCGCGAGGCGCCCGAGCCCTGGAAGAGGAGGCCGGAGGCGTTGTCACGGTCGATATAGCGGAAGCGGCCGATGACGAACGGATCGAACTGGCCGAAGTCGTTGGCGCCGATCGTCGCCGAATCGATCCACTTGTAGCCGGGGGTGAGCGTGACGGCCACGCCGCGCAGCTTCAGGTACTGGTTCGAGCGCGGATCGTTTTCGCCGCAGTCGCCGGCGATGCAGGGCGTCGGCGAGCTCTGCAGGGCGGGGTTGGTGCCGCCGAAGCCGCCGAAGTTGGTCCAGAAGTTCTGGTTGAACCGGCTGTGCAGCCGGCCGTGGACCTCGACCTGCTTCGACACCCGGGCGGACAGCAGGAGCTCGACCTCCGAGCCCTGGCCGTTGTCGCCGAACCCCTCGCCGGGGACGGTGGTGAAGTTGTAGACCGAGCCGTCGTAGCGCTGGTTGCCCCAGAGCCACTTGGTATAGGTGGTACCGCCGATCACCAGTTTCGTGTCCTGGGCCGCCAGGCCGGCCGTCCCGAGGACGGTGGCGAGGCCGAGCGCCAGGCACCAGGCTGCCAGTCGTTTGCAGTTCATGTTCTCGTCTCTCCGCTATTTCTTGTAGTGGACCATCTTCAAGGTCGCCGGCGTCTTGGCCGTGCCGTCGGGGTTGCACTCGTACTTCAGCATCTCGTGCTGCAAATCCGCCTCCGCCGGGAGCCCCTTGCCGTCGCCGGCCAGGACGTCCATGACGTGCGGGTCGCAGTCGGTGTCGGTGCCGCCGCCGAAGCGGTGCTGGCCCTCGTACTCGTTGACCTTGCGGGTCAGGAGGTCGGTCGCGGCCGGGAAGCCCTCGTTCGACTGCATGACCACCTGGTAGCCCCAGGTCGTGGGATCACCGCCGCCCAGGTCCTTGGTGTCGACGGTCGCCGAGATGATCCGTCCGGCGCCCTTGACCCGGGTGGGGATGAGGATGGAGGAGACCATTCCGGCCGCCTTGGTGGTGACCTCGCCCTTGACCCGCGAGGACGACTGCGGCGAGAGGATGATGCACTTTTCCCAGGCGTCGGCCGGGGCGAACTTGACGTTCAGGCCCGGCAGGCCGGAGGTGTTGCCGCTCCCCTCCTTGCCGTCGGTGTCGATGAAGATGAAGATCATCTGCACCGAAAAGCCGGTCCCCATCCGCCAGGGGTCCTCGAGGTTCGAGTTGATGCCGACCGAAACCTCGGTCTTGTCGCCCTTGACCTTCAGGTCGAAGCTCGTGATGTCGAACGAGCCGGGCTTGTAGACCGTGTCGGTCGGGTAGGTGTATTTGCCGGGGCCGTTGTCGTCACCGGTCGGGTCCTTGAACGAGACCTCCTGGGCCGAGAGGGCCGCCGTCGCGACGATGCCGGCGATACCCATCAAAACCGCTCTCTGGATCATTCTACGCATGTGAAAACCTCCGTTTCGTTGGGGCGTCAGCCCTTTACGGCGCCGGCGGTCAGGCCGGAGACCAGGAACTTCTGCAGGAAGAGGAAAAGCAGCACGACGGGGATCGCGGTGACGATCGAGCCGGCCGCGAAGTAGCCCCACTGCTGCTGGAAGCCGCCGACGAAGAAACGCAGCCCCACCGGGGCGGTGTACATCGGCTCCTTGTCGAGGAAGGTGGCGGCCTGGATGAACTCGTTCCAGGCGGTCATGAAGGAGAAGAGCGCGGTCACCGCCACCGCCGGCTTGGCGAGCGGCAGGACGATGCGGAAAAAGATCGTCGCCTGGGAAGCGCCGTCGATGAGCGCCGACTCCTCGAGCTCCCGCGGAATGGTGTCGAAATATCCTTTCAACATCCAGACGCAGAAGGGGATCCCCGTCGTCGTGTAGACGAGGACGAGGCCGAGGTAGGAGGAGCCGAGCCCCAGCCATTTGACGACGATGATGTAGAGCGGGATGAGCATCAGGGTGCCGGGGAACATCTGGGAGACGAGGAAGGCCATGAGGCCGGCCCGCCGCCCGGGAAAACGGAAGCGCGAGAAGGCGTAGGCCGCGGTGCTGGCGAGGAAGACCCCGAGGAGGGTGGTGAGGAACGCCACCAGGGTGCTGTTGCCCAGCCAGCGCAGGAATGGCTGCTCGGAAAAGAGCGAGAGGAAGTTGTCGATCGACAGATGCGCCGGCCAGGGGGTGATGGCGCGCAGCCGGTCGGCGAGCTGGGGATGCGCCGGCAGGTTCGCCAGCGAAAGGTTCTGCTGCCCCGAGAAGGCGACCGTCAGCACCCACAGGATGGGGTAGAGGGTGACGATCACCATCAAGAGCAGGAAGACGTGGAACGGCCAGTGCGGCAGCTCGCCGGTGCGCTTCGATCTCATGCGATCCCCTCCGAGGCGCCGGTCACCCGGTTCTGCCAGGTGCCATAGATCAACAGGATGAGGAAGATCACCGTCGAGTAGGCCGCCGCGTACCCGTAACGGTACTGCTGGAAGGCCAGCTTGTAGGCCTTGGTGATGAGGATCTCGGTCGCTCCCTGCGGCTCGCCGGCCGACACCAGGAAAATGATGTTGAACATGTTGAAGGTCCAGATGACCGACAGGATGACCGCCGGCACCAGAGCGGGCTTGAGCGACGGGAGGGTGATCGATTTGAACTGCTGCCAGCGGGTCGCGCCGTCGACCACCGCGGCCTCGTAGAGGTCGGCCGGGATCGACTGCAGGGCGCCCAAGGAAATTACCATCATGAACGGAAAGGAGAGCCAGCCGTTGGTCGCGAGCACTGCGGCGAAGGAGGTCAGCGGCTTGCTGAACCAGAAGATCGGGTGGCCGCCGAAGATCTGGATCATCTGGTTGATCACCCCGAACTGCGGATGGAACATGCCGCCCCAGATGAGCGCCGTGATGTAGTTGGGCATCGCCCAGGGGAGGATCAGGATCACCCGGTAGATGGGCCGGAAGGCGAGCCCCTTGGTGTTCAGGATGAGAGCGAGGATCAGCCCCAGGGTGACGCCGATGGCGACGTTGGCGATCGTCCAGACGACGGTGAAGCCGAACGTCCAGTAGAAATTCGAGTAGTCGAAGACCAGCCCTTCGGCCGTCCGGTGAACCACCGAGAAATCGCCCAGGATGTCCTTGAAGTTCTGCAGGCCGATCCAGATCTCGGTGATCGGTTTGTTGGTGTTGTAGATGTTGGCGTTGGTGAAGGAGAGGGCGATGCCGTAGAAAAACGGAAAAAAGACGAGGACCAGCATGCCGAGCATCGCCGGCAGGATGTAGGTGTAGGCCACCCGGAAGTGGACGAGGTCCGAGCCCACCCGTGCCGCCCCGCCGAAGCCGATGAAGCTCAAGAGGAGGAGGGCGAAGACGGCGATGGGGATTCCGGCGCGAGTGATGCTCGCGGCGCTGGCCCGATTCGCTGCGGCGAGCTTGCTTTCGTCGATGGTTCCGTCGGCCTGGATCAGGCCGCGCGGCTGGCGCAAGAGGTCGACGTCCCAGGCTCCCGGGGAGATTGGAGGAGCGATCGGGGGCGGGAGAAGCCTCTCGACCTGCTTGACCTCGAAGGCGATGCGTTCGTAGATGGCATCCCCAGTCCAGAAGCGCTCGTTGGCCCCCATATACGTTGCTTCGTGCCGGTATTGCGAGAGTCCGCCGAAGAGCAGGATCGTCGCGAACGCCGCCAGCACGAGCCGGCGTTTCTGATTGGGCAAAGGCCAGGCGATGGGCGCGAAAAAGGCGACCGCGAGAGCCGAAACGGCGAGGAAAAAGACCCCGTCGAAGGCCACCCGCTCCTCGGCCGGCGCCATCTCCATCTCGACGAGTCCCTGGACCTCTCCGGCGCGCACGACCGGAGCCGCGAGGGTGAGGACGCCGTCCGGACGGCGCTCGACCGAAAGCTCCGGCGCCCGAGCCCCGGCGCCAGCTCCACGGTTCCCCTCGACCGCGGCGCGCAGGCGGTTGCCCAAGTCGTAGAGCGGCTTTTCTTCCATCCGCAGGCGGCGCGGCGCCGCCTGGGCACCCTGGTCCGCCGCCGCCGTCGAGGCGAGGAGCCGGCGTTCGGCGAGGTCCAGGACCCGAATCGCCCTCGTCGCTGGATGGACTTCGGCGAAGCTCGTGACCATGCGGCGCAGAGCGTCCTCGGAGCTGGCCGCGCCGAGGCTCGGCCCGCCGGCCGCCGCGGTGGCTGCCGCCAGCTCCTGCTCGATGCTCATCCCGGCTCCGCTCGCGGTATCGGGTGCCGGGGGTGCCGGGGCCGCGGGGGCCGCGTTCCCTCCAGCCCTCTCCAGCAAGTCGGTGAGTGCCGAGAGAGTCACCACCGCGACGCGCTCGGCGCGCGCCTGCTTTTCGGCGGTCAGCGCCCTGGCGATCAGAGTGCCCGCCAGCCAGAAACTCAACAGGCCGGCGACGGCGAACCCCAGGAGGAGCCGCCGGCCATGGAAGGGTGGGGGCGGGGTGGGGAGATCTGAAGAGGCGTCCGAGGTCATGGCCTATTTCCGGAGATCTATTTCCTGAGCTTGGCGATCCGGTCGAGCACTTCCTTCTGCGCGATGTCGAGCGCCTGCTTGGGCGTCGCGGCCTTCTTGACCACAGTGTTCATCGCCGTCGTCGCCGGCGACCAGACCATCGTCATCTCGGCCAGGTTGGGCATCGGGACGGCGACGTCGACCTGGGTGCGGAAGGCTTTCAGGATCGGGTCGGCCGCCACCTGGGGGTCGGCGTAGACCGCCTTGACCGCCGGCGACTGGCGCCCCTCGATGGCCAGGACCTTGGCGGCCGCCGTGTCGGTCACGTACTTGACGAAATCGTACGCCGCCTCTTTATTCTTCGACGGCGCCGCGATGTAGACCCCCTCGACCGTCATCCAGGGGCGCATCGGCTTGCCGCCCGCCTCGTCGATCGTGGGGAGCGGCGCCAATCCGAGGTCGACGCCCTTGGCCACCTCGCCCAGGAACCAGGGGCCGGAGAGGACCATCGCCGCCTTGCCCTCGTTGAACAGCGAGGTGATGAGGGCGGTCGACGGCTCGGCGGGCAGGAAGCCCTGGTTGATCCACTTGACCAGCAGCTCGAGCGACTTGACGTTGGCCGGCGTGTTCATCGTCGGGGCACGGCCGTTGAACACGCCGCCGCCGCAGCCGTTCATCAGCGCCGCGTGGTAGTAGAAGTCGGAGAACCAGTAGGCGAGGCCGAAGCGGCCGGCGGGGGCGTTGGTCAGGCTCTTCGCCAGCTTTTCGAGCTCGCCCGTGGTCTTGGGCGGCGTCTTGATCAGCTTCTTGTTGTAGATGAGGGTGAGGACCTTGTAGTTGAGCGGCAGGCCGTAGACGTTCCCCTGGTAGGTCATCGCCTGGAGAGTGGTGCCCAGGAACCGCCCCTTGGTCGCCGCGTCGAGATAGAAGTCGATCGGCTCGACGGTGTTGCCGGCCTCGATCCAGCCGCCCAGGCGGTCCTGGGCGTAGATGAAGATGTCCGGCCCCTTGCCGCGCGGCACCGCGGCGGTGATCTTGTCGGCGAAGGCGTCGTAGGGGACGGCGAGCGTCGTCACCTTGATCCCCTTGGCCGCGGCGGCATGGTTGTAGGTCTCGACCACCTTCTCGAAAGCGGCCTTCTCGCCGCCGCGGTAGGCGTGCCAGACGACGATCTCCTTCGGGGCGCCCTGCGCGAAGGTGAGCCCCAGGCCGGCCACTCCCAGGAGCAGGATCGCAAGCGCTATGGTCTTCGGTCGCATGATGGATCTCCCTCTTCGGTCAGACGCAATCTTTCAGCTTGTCGGGTCGAGCGCCACGTGCACCGGGGTGGGAAAAATTCCCACCCCCCGGGGCTGGACCGGCCCCCCTCAGGCCAGCCGCTCCTCGCTCTGCGCGTCGAAGAGATGGAGCGCCCCTAGCTCGACGGCGAGCTCGATCGAGTCCCCCATCTCGGGGGCCCGGTGCGGCTCCAGCTTGGCGACCAAAAGGTCCTCCCCCACCTTGACGTGGACGATCACCTCGTGCCCCAACGGCTCGACGAATTCAACGGTGCCGGCGAGCTTCGTCGTCGGCCCGTCCTCGGTCCGTTCCCCGCCGCCCACCCCGCGCAGGTTCTCCGGACGGATGCCCAGGACCACCTTTTTCCCCTCCAGCTTCGCCGTCGCGGCGCGCAGCGGCGCGGGCACCGGGAGGGCGAAGCCGGAGGCGGCGACCGTCGCGCCGCCGTCTTTCAGCGTCGCCGGCACGAAGTTCATCGGCGGCGTGCCGATGAAGCTCGCGACGAAGAGGTTGGCCGGCCGGTCGTAGACCTCGAGTGGGGTGCCCACCTGCTGGAGGCGCCCGGCGTTCATCACCGCGATCCGGTGGCCCATGGTCATCGCCTCGACCTGGTCGTGGGTGACGTAGACCGTGGTCGTCTGCAGGCGCTTCTGGAGCTTCGAGATCTCGGCCCGCATCTGCACCCGGAGCTTGGCGTCCAGGTTCGACAGCGGCTCGTCAAAAAGGAAGACGGCGGGCTTCCGCACAATCGCGCGGCCTAAGGCGACGCGCTGGCGCTGGCCGCCCGAGAGCTGCTTGGGCTTCCTTTCGAGGAACGGGGTGATGCCGAGGATCTGCGCCGCCTCGTCCACCCGGCGGGCCATCTCGTCTTTCGGCGTCTTCCTTATCTTCAGGCCGAACTCCAGGTTCTCGCGCACCGACATGTGGGGGTAGAGGGCGTAGCTCTGGAAGACCATGGCGATGTCGCGATCCTTGGGCGGCACGTCGTTGACCACCCGGTCGCCGATCTCGATGGTGCCGCCGGTGATCTCCTCCAACCCGGCGATCATCCGCAGGGCGGTCGACTTGCCGCAGCCGGAGGGGCCGACGAGGACCATGAACTCCTCGTCCTCGATGTCGAGGTTCAGGTCCTCGATGACCCGCACCGCGCCGTAGCTCTTCTGCAGGTGGTTGAGCGTCACTTCGGCCATGTCGTCCTCATCTCTCTCTTTCGACGGGCGGTCGCACGGCCGCCAGGATGCGCGCTCCCTTCGGGGGGACGGCCGTTTCGATCGTGCTTTTGGCCGGCCCCAGCTCCTCGCCGCTCCACAGGTCGCGCACGAGACCCGTTCCCCACTCCGGGGGCGCCGGGAACGCGGCGGTGGCCGGGGCGGCGCCGCGGTTGACCGCGACCACCACTGCGTCCTTCGACTCGGGGTCGCGGCGCAGGTAGACGAGGAGGTCGCCCTCGGTCGCGAGGCCGGTGTAGTCGCCGCGCGACAGCGCCTTGTGGGCGTGGCGGATGGCGATCAGCTTCTTGTAGTCGGCGCGCAGAGCCTCGTCCCGCGGCAGGCCGGCCCCGGGGAGGATCTGCCGGTCGCCCCACGGCATGTCGCTCCGGTTGTCCGGCCAGTCGCCCCCCGGCCGGCCCACCTCCTCGCCGTAGTAGACCATCGGGATGCCCTCCGCGGTCAGCTCCAGGAGGGCGGCGAGGCGGAAGAGCGTTTTGTCGCCGCCCAGGAGCGAAAGGGCGCCCTGGACGTCGTGGGAGGAGAGATAGGGGGAGAGATAGTGACCGGCGCGGACCTTCTCGCGCGACTTCAAGTAATGGTCGAACGCCGCCGTCCGCCCGCGGCCGAGGAGGAAGCCGACGGTGCTCCCCTGGAAGGAGAAGTCGAAGCCGGCGTCCATCTCATCACCCGCAAACCAGGGGTCGAGCGACTGGGCGTCGCCTCCCCAGACCTCGCCGATGAGGAAGAAATTGGCGCCGAGCTCCTGCCGGGTCCGCTTCCGGTGCTCCTGCCAGAAGGGGTGGTCGACGTGCTTCACCGTATCGAGCCGGAAGCCGTCGAGCCCCACCCGTTTCGCCAGGCCCAGGTGGGCGGTCATCAGGAAGTCGTCGACCGTCGGCAGCTCGGTCTTCCAGTCGGGCAGGCCGGAGACGCAGAGGGTGAGGTCGTCGCTCCCGCAGCCGCCGTTCTCGTTGCTCCGCAGCCAGTCCTTGGTGTGCGGGTCGGTCAGGTAGTGGCTGTTGTAGCCGACGTGGTTGTAGACCACGTCCAAAAGCACCTTGATTCCCCGCCGGTGGGCCTCGTCGACCAGGGTCTTCAGCTCGGCCTCGGAGCCGAAGCGGCGGTCCACCTTATAGAAGTCGTCCGCCCAGTAGCCGTGGTAGGCCCAGTCGGGGAAGCCGGCGCCGGTGACGAAGCTGTCGACGTTCTTGACCACCGGGGTGATCCAGAGGACGTTCGCCCCCAGGTCGGCGATCTCGTCCAGATGCTGGGTGAGCCCCACCAGATCGCCGCCGTGGAAGGTCCCCTTGGCCTTCCGATCGACGTGGAGGTCGTTGCCGGGGTCGCCGTCGGCGAAGCGGTCGAGGAGGACGAAGTAGAGGACGCCGTCCGCCCAGCGCTCCAGGGGCGGCACGGTGACGGCCGGGGTCGCCGACATCGCCGAAGGAGCCGCGCTCCTCGCCTGGCCTCCCCCGCCGGCGCAGCCGAAGGCCAGGAGAAGCCAGGCCGCTCCGACCACGCGCGCAATCCGGGACATCCGCCAGCCCATCGAGCTCTCCGTATGTCCCCCCCGTCCGAAAGTTCGGACCTGTACTAAATCGGGGCGATAGTAAAGGGCTCCGGCGGCCGTGTCAACGCCGGTTGGCAGACGTAAAACAATGTCGTGCCACGATTTAGGCTCCAACACCCCCGTGGGCGCGCCCGGGCGCGCCCACGGGGGCTTACTCCGTACCCACTCCCGCCGCCCTCCCTATGGGCCCCCCGGGCCCGCCTTCGCCGCCTGCGCCTCCGGCTGGGGTGCCGGCGTCGGGGTCGGCGTGTCCGGCTGGTGGCGCGCCGGCCGGCGGCGGATGGGCAGGATGCCGAACTGCGTCAACTGCTCGGTCGTGGTTCCCATCTCGGCCCGGATCGCTCCGCGCAGGCGGCGTACCCGGTCCTCGCCCTCGATGACGATCGACTTCAGGCTCTGGGTCGTCTTCTGCTTGCTCGCCTTGTGCGAATCCTGGAAAGCCTTGGCCTGCCGGGCCTTCTCCAGGCTGTCGGCGACCGCCGCCCGGTGCGACTCGACCGGCGCCAGCTCCGCCGCGTGGTCCGCCACGGCGTCGAGCAGCGACTCCCACTCGCGCAGGAGATCGGAGAAAGCCCGGGGCTTCATCTTCCGCTTCTGCGGCTGCGGGGTGGGTTCGGGGGTGAGGGGGCTGTTGGTGGACATGGTGTTTCTCCTTTCGTTAGAACCCGGCGCCTTCATGGCGTCGGGAAACGTGGCCCGCGGCGCCTTTTTTCGATCACCGTTCGGCCACGGGAGAGACGGTAGAGAAGAGCCAGGAGAAAGTCATCCCTCGTGTGCAGATCTGACAACAAACGATCTTCCAGAAGTGGCTAACTGCGGCAGGGAAGAGAGATCGAGTTGCGTCGCAGCTTGCGTAGTCGCGGATGCACGGACGGAGCCGGAAATGTCCCGGGAAATTCGATTTGGCTCTGCGAAAAATGAAATGCGAGCCGTGTTTTAGTTTTCACATGGGCGGAAATTCATTTTCGGGGTCCGTTTGGCATTTTCCGCGTCCCATTTCATTTTCCCCAGAGATAGGGGCATGCGGCGAGGCGGTGTTGAAGCCGACCGTGAAACTCGGCGCAAGTCGGGCGGGAGAGTGGCTGCGCACGATCATCGCGTGCCTGCACGCGGTCCTCGCGTGCAGTGCGGCGGTCACCGTGTGCAGACACGCGGTCGTCGCGTACAGTACGGCGGTCACCGTGCGCGGGCACGCGGTCGTCGCGTGCAGGCGCGCGGTCATCGCGTGCAGCGCGGCGGTCACCGCGTGCAGCGCGGCGGTCACCGTGCGCAGGCACGCGGTCATCGCGTACAGCGCGGCGGTCACTGTGCGCAGGCGCGCGGTCGTCGCGTGCAGTGCGGCGGTCACCGTGCACGGGCACGCGGTCATCGCGTGCAGCGCGGCGGCGAATCCCTTAGCTTAGCGCGCCTTGAAAGAGAATCTCGGAGCTTTGGACGCGGGCTTCGTCCAGTGGACCTGAAGGAATTTTCGCGCTTCGGCGATGGACTCAAGGGTGATGGTCCGCCGCTTCGCGGCGTCCATGAGCTCCACCCAGACCGCCCGTAGCTGCTCATGCCCCACTGCGAAGAGATCCAGCTGGGCGAGAGCGAAGCGGCAGAGCGCGACCGCCTTTTCCGTCTCGCCCTGGCGGAGGTGCAGCCCGAAAAGATAGAGGATGTCGAGAAAGGCTTCTTTATACGCCTCGCGCTCGAGCGTCTCGGCGATCACGGCCTCGAAGAGTTGCTCCGCCTCCCGGAGATGGCCGAGCGCTTCGAGGAGCCGAGCCGCGGTGAAGTTACTCCTGCGGCCAGCGTCCGCCCGCGCATGGCTGGAGCGTAGCGACTCCGCGATCTGGAACGTCTGAAGCGCCTGGCCGACCTCGCCCATCTCGATGAGGCTCTCGGTGCGAATGCTCTCGGCGAGCCAGCGGAGCACCGGGTCGTTCGCGGGAATCAGGGAAAGGGATTTCTCCGCGAGCGCCAGGGCGCGCGTCGGGTCGTGATCCACCAAGAGGTGCGCCACCTGAACCAAGGTCCGGGCGACGAGGGGCCATGCGCTCTCGCCCTCGTAGACCGTCCGACACTCATCAAGGATCGCCAGCGCTTCGGCGATGTGGCCCTGGTCTGCGCAGAGGGAGGCCGCCACCGACAGCATGCGGCCCTGAATGATGGGGGCGCCTGAGCTGCGGGTCAATTGCGCCTCGGCCTTCCGCAGCGCGGCGCGCGCCAGATTCCATTCGGCAGCGAGGCGGCGGACGTTCGCGACCTCCGTCCAGACCTGGGCGAGGAACTCCTGAGCCGCGGCGGGATCGGCCATGCCCGCGGCAGCCCGGAGCGCCAGGCTCGCGAGGAATTCCGCCTCGTCCCGCGAGCCGGCAGCGCGCAGCTCCGCGAGGAGCAGATCCGCGAAAGCTCTCGTGTGGCACTCGGGCCATTCTGCCACGAGCGCCTGCTGGTTCTTTCTGGTTTCACGCCGGATGCGGGACCAGAGCGCCCGTGCGAGAAGAGGCGCGATGAGCTGGTCATCGCCAAAAACCGGAACACCTGCGAGAGGATTGGCGGCCTGGCTTCCCGAAGCGAGGACCGGCGCGCTGGGTGCCGGATATCTCCAATGCGCCCGGAGATAATCGGCCATTTCTTCGAGCATCGGCTCGCTCAGCACGCCCTCCCGTGCCGCCTCGATGAGTCGCTCAAAGATCGTTCGGAGTTGCTCGTGAAGAACCGTATTCTGGCGTTCGATCTCCGCAAGAGTCTGAAGGCTGATTTCCGCAGCCCGCTCGGGCTCGCCGCGGCGGACGTGGAAGGCGAAGACATAGAGGAGATCGAGCAGGGTGTGCTTGTGGTATCCCTGCTCGAGATCGCCGGCGAGCGCCTCGGCGAAGAGGATTTCCGCCGCCTCCATCCGGCCGCACGATTCGAGGAGGCGGGCGGCGGTGAATACGGATCGCGCGCCCCCATCTGGCCGCTGTTGCAACGGCCGCAGCCGTTCGGCCTCGCTAAACGAGGAAAGCGCCTCCTCCGCTCTCCCCAGGGTGATGAGGCACTCCGCGCGATTGCTTTCCGCGAGCCACCTGAGCGTCGGGTCTTCGGGAGGAAGGATGATGCTCGCCAGGTCGAGCAGCGCGAGGCCCTGGGCGGGGTCGTGATCCAGGATGCAATGGGCCATCTGTACGAGGGTCCGGGCCAGGAGCGGCCAGTCGCGCTGCGCTTCATAGATCCGCCGGCACTCTTCGAGAGACGCTATGGCCTTGGCGCGCGCGCCCTGATCGTTCTGGAGCGAGGCGGTAATCGAGAGCCACCGGGCGCGGAGCGCGGGGTTCCCGGTGCCACGATCGAGGTACTGCTCGGCGCGTTCGAGCGCGGTGTAGACGTGAGGCCACTCGCCGTGGATCCGCCGGGCATTCGCGGTCTCCGTGCAGATCGTCGCCAGGAGATCGTTCTTGAAGGCGCCGGTGTTCCGTTTCTCGTCCATGCCCTGCACGGCGAGGACGGCGAGGGCTGAGAACGACTCCGCCTCGTCCTTCGGGCGCGGAGCGCGCACCGCGGCGATCAGGAGGTCGATGAAGGCCGCCGTGTGGCGGGAACGGGATCGGATCACCCGCTCCTTTTGGGCCACCCGCTTGAGCCGGCGGAGGCCTGCGAGCTCCGCCCGCGCGAGGAGTTGCTCAATCGCCGTCTCCCTCTCGAATGCGGCTAGCTCAAGGAGACTCCTTAAAGGCACCTCGCGTGCCGCAGGGTTGGCGCGGTCCTGAAGAAGGCTCTCGGCCAGGGCGCGGCAGAAGGGGCAGATCGAGACGTGCGCGGCCATCCGCGCGATGTCGGTCCTCCCTGCTTCGCTGGCGCGAAGCAACTCCTCCCTGGACAGGTGCGCCATTCTCGCTCGCTCTTAAACGTGAAGGATGCTCTCGGTGATTTAGCCTATCTCCAAATACGAGCCTCTGTACATTGGTGCTCGGTCGAGGGGGAGGCTGCAGGAGAGCCTCCCCCCTCAAGAGAAGGTGCTCGAGCTAGCCGTTCGGGTCGTAACCCGATCCCGCATCGGAAGTCGGGTCAACGGGAGGGCGGGACACCCTTCCGTCCGGGTCGTAGCCTCCTCCTGCATTGGCCGTCAGGGCAAGAGGCGAGTCGGGTCGCGGCGAATTCCAGCCAGTGTCCTGTCTGGCCTGGGGGGAGGCAGAGGGCGACGCGATGAGATAGAGCACGAGCAGGACCAGGCGAAGCATAGCTTCTCCCTTCAGGGGCAACGGGCCGCACGGGCGCCATTGCCCGTGAAGAGGGTGCCCCTACGGCCGGAGTGTCTGCCTCTTCGGGCCTCGGGGACAAGCTCGCCCTGCGCGAGCAAGGAAAGCGGCGGAGAGAGGACCCATGGACACCTTCGAAAGCCCCACCCCGGAGACGAAACCCTGGCGGCCGCTCGGCCAACAGCTCCAGGGCTTGAAGCGAGGGCTCGCCCTCATCGAGCGCACTCGCGGCCGCGACAACCGGCGGGTGATCCTCGGGTGCGTGTTCAAGGATCTGGACGCCCTTCGCGATCGAGCCGCCGCAGCGTCCCCTCATCTCTACGAGCGCTTCGCGGCCATCGAAGCCGGAGCGCTTGCCTGGCGCGCCAAGCTCGGCGCCCCGGTGGCACCCGACGAAGATCCCGGAACCAAGCCTGCCCGCCGAAGGCGGAGAAGGGAGGATCATCATGCCCCACTCGACCGATCGACCCGGCATCCCGACTCTCACGACGGAACGCCTGCGACTCAGGTCGTTTCGCAAGAGTGATCTCGACGACTACGCCGCGCTGAACGCCGACCAGGAGGTCTTGCGCTACCGGGGCACCGGGGCGGAGCCGTGGGACCGGGGCCGATCCTCTCGCCACATGGCCTTTCTCCTCGGACACTGGCAAATCTGGGACGCCGGCACGTGGGCGGTGGAGCACAAGGAGTCCGGCGCGTTCCTCGGGATGGTCGGCTTCTCCTCGCCGGAGGGCTGGCCCGGCTTCGAGCTCGCCTGGACGCTCGTGCGGCGGGCATGGGGTCATGGCTACGCGACCGAGAGCGCCCGGGCCGCCATGGACCACGCATTCACCGTCTGGAAGCGGGACCACATTATCTCCCTTATCGCCCCCGAGAACCGGGCCTCGATCCGGGTTGCCGAGCGGATCGGCGAGCGGCTCGAAGACCGCATCACCCATCTTGAGCGCGAGATGCTCTGCTACGGGCTCGACCGGGCGACCTACCTCAGAGAGGTCGCACCCATGGGTGCCATGGTTCTATGCGCCGGGTAAGGAGGCGCCGCTAGGCGACGCTTGGACTGGCACCTGGGCGACCGACGCCGCCTTCGGCACACTGTGCTATCCTTTCTTATACCGCGAACGTCATGGAACTGATCCTGGTCTTCGCCATCGTTGCCGGTCTCGGCTTTCTGGCGGTCCACGAGTTGCGCCGCGAGAAGGTGCGGTTGCGCGACGTGGCCGGCCCGGCCTCTCCCAGGTCCAGGGACGCGGTTGAGGATTGGGCGAGCCATCTCGCCTATGCCTTGCAGTTGATCAGCGTTCTCGTCCTTGCCACCGCTATCGCCGACTGGTTTTCCGGGAGCGCGCATCAACACACACTCGTCGACGTGGTATTCGACTGGCGGCTGGGTTGTGGAGTTGTCTCCGCACTGTTGGCCATGGGCCTGACGCTCCGCTCCAAGCGCGGCAGCCGGGCGGCTCTGATCTCCTTTCTCCTCAATTTCCTGTTGTCGCTGTTCTTCGTCGTGGTTGTGCTGCACATACGCAGGAGGTAGCTCCGACCTCAAACCGACGAGTGTGTTTCCCTGGGAGCGCTGGCGTCCTCGCCGGCTTGTTCTTCCCCCGCCCGGCCGGCGGGACGCCAGCGCTCCCAGGGAAACATCTGTCTCACTTGTACAGATTTGCCCCAGGTCAGACGTCTATATAGTTCCCAGTCTGCCTCACAGCTCCAGCGCCTCCCCGTCAGCGGGGATCCCGCTCGAACTCGGCGAGACGTTCGTCAAGGATCTCGAGATGCCACTCTGGTACAGCCACTTTGTCAGGATGCACAGCAACGCACTCCCCCAACTCCTCTCAGCGCTGGCTTCGCAACTCTTGCGCGATCCGCTCCGCGAGGAAGATCTTGAGAAGCGACTGATAGGGAACATCGCGCTTGTTGGCGAGCATTTTCAGGTTTTCGAGCAGAGCCTCCGGTAGGCGGAGAGAGATCGTCTGCGTCGAAGGCTTGAGGCGGGAGAACGTCACGGGCCGGGCGCGGCTCCAGTCCACGTATTCGGCCGAATCGTGTGTCGCCCAGAACTCCCGCTCTTGGTCCTCGGACTCAAACTTCGGGATCGGCCTCATGTTCTTGCGCTCGGACATACTCATCGCCCTTTCGCTTGCGCGCGGTCATGTCGCGCCTGAGAGGAGGCCCACCCTCCCAGTCAACCCAGCGTTCGTTCAGGTAACGAACCCCAATCCCAGGGAGCCTATGGGTACCAAACCGGGCAGACTCCAAACGCCCAAGGAGGCTACGCCATGCAACGCCGAAACAAGAAATCATCCCTCGTCCTCTGGGGAGCCGCCATGATTCTGGCGCTTCTCGCCGTCAACGCCCAGGCCGATCCCATTCAGGACGGGGCCCTGGCGCCCTATCGCGCCGGCTGGTTCTCGAACGCCGGCCCGCACCCGCTGACCTGTGCCGACACCTGCAAGGCGAAAGCGCCCGGCAGCATCGCCGAGCACGAGGCGAGCGCCGTGCCGCCGACCAAGCGGGCCTTCGTCTGCCGCGTGGCGGGGAAGCCCGAGGGGCACCTCGAGACCTGGTTGTACGGCAGCCAGTTCGACGACCGTGCCGCCTGCTACACGACCGGGCTCGACCTCAAGGGTTCGTACAACCCGAGGTACTTCTGCCTCTGCGTCGTCGCCGCGCAGTAAACGGCAGGGGCGGGCGTTCGTCACATTCCCCCCGGTTTTGCGCTAAGCTTGCCGCCTTCCAACCGGGAGGGACGAGATGCCGAAGGGCAAAATTCGCGGCCGGAGGCCGGCGTTGCGCCTCAAGCTGCCGCGCACGCCGACCCCCGCCCGCCTCGCCGAGATCTACGCCGATCTCCTGAGGCGGCCCAACATGCTGGGGTGCTTCGTCGGCCGGAAGCGGAAAGGCGGGCGGGCGACGAGCGGGCTCTCCGTGATCTGCGTCGTGCGGGAGAAGGTCGCCCTCCGCGACCTCGATCCCCAGCGGGAGCAGCTGCCGCGGGAGGTCACCTGGCAGCGCGGCGAGGCCCGCCTGGGGCGGCTGTCGATCGACGTCCAGGTGCTCTCCCGACCCTTCCGGCCGGCCGCCGGACCGGTCGCCGGACCCGGCGACGGCGTGACCCTGGGGGCGAGCCAGGCGACCGTCGGCATCGCCCTGCGCCACCCGGTGTTCGGCGACGTGGTCACCACCGCGGGGCACCTCGTCCTCGACACCCTGGGCGAGGTCACCTACCCGGCCGACCAGCTCCCCCAGGTCTCGCTGGCGAGCGCCGGCTCCGGCGGGGCCGTCTTCCCGGCCTCGGCCTTGAAGGCGGTCCGCTCGGCGACCGCCGACTACGCGCTCGTCCGCCCGGCCGCCCTCACCTGCCAGAACCTGTTCGCCGATCAGACCCCGATCGGCCTGCCCTACACGCCGTCCGACGCGGAGATCGGGGCGCCGCTCTTCGTGCTGAGCGCCCGCGGCACGCTCCCGGCGAGCTTCCTGGGCGTCCACGGCTCCCTGCCGATGGGCGACAACGGGCTGATGCAGAACCTCCTGCTCACCGACTTCGCCACCAACGCCGGCGATTCCGGGAGCTGTCTGGTCGATACCCAATCGCGGTCCTGGGGCCTCCTCGTCGGCTTCTCCGAGCTCGACGGCCGGCTCTGCTCCGTTTTCATCTCCGCCGCGCTCCCCCTGGCTCTCGAAGGCGCGGTCTTTCTCTAGGAGGGATGTGATGAAATTCCGTATCGTCGCCGCGTTCGCCCTGCTGGTCGCGGGAGTCGCCGGGTACCTGCCCGACCCGACCCAGGCCCAGACCTGTCCGCTTCCCCCGGTCGCCCTGACGCTCAACCAGTCGGTCGCGGCGCCCGCCGGCTACGACCAGGTCGCGTTCTTCGACGTCAAGAGCAACACCGCGGTCGGCTCGCCCGGCGCGCTCGGCGGGACGCCGCCGTCGTTCCCCGTGAATTCGCTCGTCCTCGCCCAGGCGCAGGCCTTCAAGGACCCCGCCACCCATGCCGACAACCAGATCCAGCTGCGCTGGGGCAAGGCGGCCGACAAGACCGCGGGGTGTCTCCAGCCCTTCACGGTGAGCAGCAGCCCGCCGCCGTCGACGGTGTCCAACCCCGCTGCGGCGACGACCCCCGCCACCGGAACGACCAGCTCGACCGGCTCGACGGTGAACGTCCAGGACTGCCAGAGTCAGGGCCAGCAGCTGCGCAAGACGATCCGCACCCAGCGGCGACTCGGCAGCAGCACGCCCGACGACTTCTCCCTGATCGTCTTCTGCCGCGACGTGACCGCCCTGCAGATCGATCGCGATTACGGTGTCGAGGGCGACCCGATCTACGTCGCTCTCTACGACGACGGGACGCTCCTCTCGCCGCACGCGCAGCTCCCCGCCTGCAGCATCGAGGCGGCGGGGCCGCGGATCTTCCAGTCGGAGACCTCGCTCCCCTCGGCGAGCGGCCTGCAGTCCACCCAGGTCTTCCGCATCCAGGAGCTCCTGAACCGCGCCTGCTTCGACACCAGCGTCGAGATCGACCTCAAGGCGCAGCGCACCGACATGGCCACCCAGAAGCTCGCCGACGTGAGCCAGACCTACGTCCTCGGCCAGGCGGTGCGCTACAACGCGACCCTCCAGGTGGGTCCCCTGTTCACCAACCAGCAGTCGCACACCTTCGGCCTCAGCGTCGACTCCTCGAACGTCAGCCACATCCTGGACCAGGGGCCGACCGGCCGCGGGCCGGAGTACCTGGGGACGCTCGTCCTCTACGCCCTGCCGCGCCAGCTGGCGAGCCTCTTCGGCGGCAAGCCCTACCACGGGCGCGACATCGTGCACGAGCAGAAATTCGCCGACCGCCTGGGCGGTGTCCTCGGCACCGGCCTCTCCAACCCCAGCAAGCTGTTCGTCGCCGGTTTCTCCTTCGAGATCTTCAGCTATGTGAACGTGACCGCCGTCTACAGCTGGGCCCGCCTGCCCGAGCTCTCCGGCGTGCAGGCCGGCGACGTGTTCACCGGCACCGCCGCCCAGATCCCCGTCCAGGACCAGTGGAAAGGCCACGTCGAATTCGGTCTCTCGGTCGATCTGCGCTACGCCGCCGCCCTGCTCAATCGGTAGAGGGGGGAGGGTCGGCGCGAGGGTTTCCCTGTAGAATAGCCGCGAATGCAGACCAGTCGATGTCTTCTGCTCGCCGCGGTTCTCCTCGCTCCGGCCCTCGCCGCCCCGGCCATAGCCTGGACCCCCGGGACCCAGGCGACGATCGCGCGCGAGGCGGCGCGGCTGGCGCCGCCGGACCTGGCGCGGCTGATTCTCCGCCACAAGGCCGACTACCAGGCCGGGGTGCAGGCGCCGTTCGGCGACACCGACCCGCTGCGGCACAGGAAGAACCCGGACGGAGAGGGCAGCCTCGACCGCGTGATCGCGCAGGAGGTCGAGGGGGCGATCGCCGACATCCGCAACCACCAGCCGTTCGCCGACGTCGTCCGCCGGCTGGGGACGGTGGCGCACTTCCTGGCGGACGCCAACAATCCGCTCGCCACCTCGGGGGACGATCCGGAGGAGGGGCACTACTTCGCCGACTTCCTGCGCTATGCCGAGAGCGCCGAGCCGCGCTTCCCTCTCATCTTCTATGCCTCGGGAACGCCCTTCTCCGGATCGCGCGACCTGGGCGGCCTGCTCGCCGCCACCCTCGCCCGTGGCCGCGAGCTCTACCCCACCGTGGGGCGGGAGTACCGGCGGATCGACTTCGCCTCCGGGATCGGCCGCTTCGATGATCGTTCGAGCGCCTTCGGGGTGGCCTCGATCGCCTGGAGCCACGCGGTCACCGACGTCGCCCTGGTGCTGCGCTATATTTGGCTCCGCGCGGGGGGGGCCGACGAACGCCCGGACATGGCCGAGCCCGGTGGTTCCGGCGGTCGCCTGATGCTCGTCCCGCGCGCCCGGCCCTGACGCGTCCCGCGTCAGACTGCCTTCCCTCTCCGCCAGGAGGCCCCCATGCTGCCGGCCCGCCGTGCCCTGATCTCGGTTTTCGACAAACGGGGGTTGACCCACCTCGCCCGCGGCCTCAACCGGTTGGGGGTCGAGCTGGTCTCGACCGGCGGCACCCTGAAGTTCCTCGCCGAGGAGGGGCTGCCGGTCACTCCGGTCTCCGCCGTGACCGGCTTCCCGGAGATCCTGGAGGGCCGGGTGAAGACCCTCCATCCGCGCATTCACGCCGGCATCCTCGCCCGCCGCTCCCGCGCCTCCCATGCCGCCGAGATCGCCGAGCACGGCATTCTCCCCATCGACCTCGTGGTGGTCAACCTCTATCCCTTCCGCGAGACCGCCGCCTCCGGCGCCAAGCCCGAGCAGGTGATCGAGATGATCGACGTCGGCGGCCCGGCCATGCTGCGGGCGGCGGCCAAGAACTTCGAGGGGGTGGGGGTAGTGGTCGATCCGGCCGACTATCCGGAGATCCTCACCGCCCTGGAGGCGGGGGGCGGCGTCCTCGCCGAGGCGCTGCGGCGGCGGCTCGCGGCCAAGGCCTTCCACCATACCCACCACTATGACGCGGCGGTCGCCGAGTGGCTGGAGGACGGGGTGCCGGAGGCACCGGAGGGGCACGAGGCCTTCCCCGCCCACCTCACCCTCCACCTCTCCCGCGAGCTCACCCCGCGCTACGGCGAGAACCCGCACCAGGCGGCGGCGGTCTACCGCACCAACTCGGGAGACGGCGTCTTAGGCGGCTTCCGCCAGTTGGGCGGCAAGGACCTCTCCTGGAACAACCTGCTGGATGCCGATGCGGCGCGCAAGATGGCGGGGCTGTTCGGGGAGCCGGCGGTGGTGATCGTCAAGCACAACAACCCCTGCGGGGTGGGCCGGGGGGACGACCTGGCGACCGCCTACGCCCGGGCGCTCGCCACCGATCCGGTCTCGGCCTTCGGCGGCATCCTGGCGGTCAACCGGCCGGTCGACCTCCCCCTGGCCGACGCCCTGGCCGATCTCTTCCTGGAGGTGCTCCTGGCGCCGGGGTTCACCGAGGAGGCCCTCGCCCGCCTCGCCGGCAAGAAGGCCCTGCGCCTCCTCGAGTGCCCGGTCTACCAGCCGGGGGACACGCCCGGTAGTCCGGCGATGGAGCTGCGCTCGGTGGACGGCGGCTTCCTCGCCCAGGCGCCGGATGCCCTGGCAGACGCTCCCGCCCCCTGGACCTGCCCCACCCGGCGCGCCCCGACGGCCGAGGAGCGGCGGGGCCTGGAATTCGCCTGGGGGGTGTCGCGCTATGTCAAGTCGAACGCCATCGTCCTCACCACCGCCGACCAGACGGTGGGGATCGGCGCCGGCCAGATGAGCCGGGTCGACTCCTGTCGCCTGGCGATCGAGAAGGCGGTCCTGCCGACCGCCGGCACGGTGGCGGCCTCCGACGCCTACTTCCCCTTCCGCGACGGCCTGGACACCCTGGCCGCCGCCGGGGTGACGGCGGTGGTCCAGCCCGGGGGCAGCAAGCGGGACCCGGAGGTGGTGGCGGCGGCGGATGAGCACGGGATGGCCATGCTGTTTACCGGGGTTCGGCACTTCCGGCACTGAGGGGGGCCTTTGCCCCTCAGCAGGTACCGTCGCAGGAAAAGCCGTTGACGCTCGGATCGCAGGTGTACCCCTGCACCGACTCCGGGCACGGGTTGCAGGTCAGCTGACCGACCGTCTCCCGGTCGCCGCCGGCCGCGCGGAGATCGCGGTCGGTCAGCTGGCGCAGGGTCTCGCGGGAGAGGGACAGCTTCCGGAAATTCCTCTTCTTCATGTGTTTCTCCTTTTCGAAGCGATCCTAGCAAAGCTCTGCGGCATCGCCCTTGCAGACTTTCGGGCCGACTCAAGCCCTGCCGAAGGTATAGGGCTCCCCGTCTGCCAAAAGGGCACCCGTGGAGCCGGCGGCAGGTCCGAACCTCAACCTCAACCATGGAGGTACAACCCATGGGTGTATCGATACGTCGGACGATCGTTCCACTCCTCGCGCTCGCCGGCTGCGCCCTGCCGGCGCTGGGGGCTCCTCGCCCGCAGCCGGCGCCCCCGCCGGCGGCTCCCGCAGCACCGGGGACACCGGACCCCTGGGCGGTGCTCCAGGAGGTGCGGCGCAGCCTCGTCGCCGCCGGCCCCACGGCGGCGGATTTCGTGCAGGTCTATACGCCGGCCGGCTTCACCACGGGCGAGTCGGAGAACGGCCGCCTCGCCCTGGCGCTCCCCGACTGTTTGCGCTGGGACTACCAGGACCCCTATCCCAAGAGCTTCCTCCTCTGCGGCGGCGTCGCCCACGCCTGGAATTCCGAGGACAAGACCGGCCGCCGCTACGCCGTCGACCGCCAGAAGGAGCCCGGGCTCGACCTCCTGCTCCTCGGGGTGGACGACTTGAAGAACCGCTACCGGGCGACCGCCAAGGCCAGCGCCAACGGGCGGATCGAGGTGGCGCTCACCCCCAAGGAGAAGCTGGCGGAGCTGGCCGACGCCAACCTGGTGGTCGACCCGGCGAGCGATCGCCTCGTCGCCGTCTCCTACCACGACCGTGAGGGCAATCTCACCCGCTTCGAAATCAAGGGCTATCGCGGCCTCCCCCGCCAGGGGCAGTTCTCGCCCCCCAGCGGCATCAAGTGGGAGGAACAGTAGGTCTCTCGTATAATGGCGCTGCCCGGGGGAGCCCACCGGGGACCGTAGGAATACCATGGCCGCTGAGAACTCCTTCGACATCGTCTCGAACGTCGACCTCCAGGAGGTCCGGAACGCCGTCTCCCAGGCTGAAAAGGAGGTGGGGAACCGCTACGACCTCAAGAAGGCGGCGGCCGAGATCCGCCTGGAGGGCGAGGAGATCGTGGCCGGCGCGGCCGACGAGTACTCGCTCACCCAGGCCGTCGACGTCCTGCAGACCAAGCTGGTGCGCCGCGGCATCCAGCTCAAGTCGCTGCGCTACGGCAAGGTCGAGCCGGCGAGCGGCGGCCGGGCGCGCCAGAAGATCACCCTGCAGCAGGGCATCCCCCAGGAGACCGCCAAGAAGATCGTCGCCGCGATCAAGACGAAGAAGCTCAAGGTCCAGGCGGCCATCCAGGGCGACACCGTCCGCGTCTCCGGCAAGAACCGCGACGACCTCCAGCTGGTCATCGCGATGCTCAAAGAGCTCGACCTGGACGTCCCCTTGACCTTCAGCAACTACCGCTCGACGTGAGAGAGCCTGCCCTGAGCGCTCGCCGCGGGCTCCGCCTGCTTCCCGCCGGTCGCTGCCTGCTGGCGCTCGTCTGGGTAGCTGCCCTGCTGGCGGCGCCCGCCGGCGCGTCGGCGTCCGCCTTCGCCCAGGGCCAGCCGGTGCGCATCACCGGCGTGGTGACCGACGCCAAGGGGACGCCGCTCTCTTCCGTGAAGGTGACGTTCGTCGCCGCGCGCAGCGCCTTCAACCTGCGCCAGCTGAAGAGCAACGACAAGGACGTCCGCCAGGTCGCCGCGACGACCGGCCCCAAGGGCGAGTACACGATCGAGTGGCCCTGGGACAACTACTACAACCGCTTCGAGGTCCAGGTCGGCTTTCCGGTGCGCGAGGGGCGGGAGGAGCACACCGAGGTGCTGGCCCACCAGGACATCACCCAGCTGCTCGCCAAGGGGACCCCCGTGGTGCCGGTCCTGGTGGTCGAGAACGCCGCCCTGATCGACAAGGTGCGGCGTTTCCTGGAAAGCCTGAAGAGCGACGACGAGCGCCGGGTCTACCAGGAGATGGGCAACCCGGACGAGGTCAAGAAGGTCCAGTACCCGGATCACGACGAAGCCTCCTGGTGGTACTTCGAGAGCGGCGCCATGTACCGCTTCGAGAGCGGCAGGCTCGCCCAGGTGGTCCACTTCACCCCGGTCAAGCCGTTCTAACGAAAGTGCCACCCCGAAAGGCCCCCGATTTGGCCCAGAACCCGCACCTGATCGACCCGACCCGCTCCTACGCTCCGACCCGCTTCCTGGAGCTGGTGGCGGACAAGCTCGCGGCCACCGAGGTCCTGTTCAAGCGTCACCTCGATTCGGACGTGCCGTTCATCCACAAGGCGGGCGCCTACATCTCCCAGGGGGGCGGCAAGCGGGTGCGCCCCGCCCTCCTCCTTCTCGCCGCCCGCCTGCTCGGCCACGACGGGGACGAGGAGGTCACCTACGCCGCGGTGGTCGAGTTCATCCACACGGCGACCCTGATCCACGACGACATCATCGACCATGCCGCCCTGCGTCGCGGCCAGACCACTCTGAACCACCTGTGGGGCAACAACCTGACGGTGCTCCTGGGCGACTGGATCTACACCACGGCGATGCAGATGGCCCTTTCCCACGGCCACCTGGAGGTGGTGCAGCGGCTGTGCGCGGCGACGCTGCGGATGACCGAGGGGGAGCTTCTCGCCTTCGAGCGGCTGGGGGCGATCGACCTGACGGTCGAGGAGTACTTCGAGGTCGTCGAAAGGAAGACCGCCCACCTCTTCGCCGCCGCCTGCTCGATCCCCAGCCTCATCCCCCCCCTGCGCCAGGAGGCCGGCCAGGTGCTCCACCGCTACGGCCGCGCCCTGGGGATCTGCTTCCAGCTGGTCGACGACCTGCTCGACTTCACCGCCCGCGAGTCCGAGCTCGGCAAGCCGGTGCTCTCCGATCTCAAGGAGGGGAAGCTCACCCTCCCCCTGATCCTCCTCCTCCCGCGGGTCGACGCGGGAAGGCGGCGGCTGATCGAGACCGTCCTCGACGACCGGAGCTTCGGCCGGGTGACGGCGCAGGAGATCCTCGACCTGGTGCGCGCCGAAGGGACGATCGAGGAGGTCTCGGAGCTCGCCCAGGGCTACGCCAACCAGGCCAAGCAGGAGCTAGAGCTCTTCCCGCCCGGCGACGCCCGGGACGCGCTGGAATTTGCGCCCGACTTCGTTCTCAACCGGCGTTCGTAGGGGCGGCGGCTCGATCCCCAGCACCCCGCGGGGATGCACCCCCACCGGCCGCCCGGGCGGGAGCGGCGCCGCCTGGGTCGCGCCCACCGGCTGCACCCGCGCCCCCGTGGGCGCCAGTCCCACCACCAGCGCATAGCGGAAACGGCGCGGGCAGGCCGCCTCCCAGCCCGGCTGGGCCGGCAGGGTGAGCACCGCCCCGTCCGGGTGGACGCCCAGGAGGTCGGGAACGCGGTCGGTCGCCGTGTAGAGCAGACCGGCCTGCTGGACGGGATCGGGATGAATGTCGAGATGGAGGTAGCCGGTGACCTCCCGCCCGAAGTCGAAGAGCGCCCGGGGGACGGGGGGCAGGTCGGGGGCCGGCGCGTCGGAGAGCAGGAGGGGATGGGCGACGGCGACCGGCGGGAGACCGTCGATCAGGTCGTCATAGAGGGGCCGCGCCGGACCGGGCACCGGGCGACCCCAGCGGCCCATGGGCGGCAGGCCCCAGGAGGCGACCGCTTCTCCCGTCCCCAGAAGGAGATCCGGCGAGAGTGGGACGAGGCCGCGCAGGAGGAACGGCTGGTCGCGGCGGAAAACCCGCCAGCGGTCGTCGGTCCCCAGGAGGGGATGGCCGGCGCCGTCCACCAGGGCGAGGAGGAAGCCGCCGGCGCCGCGGCCGCTCCGCACCTCGGCGACCAGCCGGTTGCCCCCCGGCGCGAGAAGCGGCCCCACCTCGTAGCGGTCGAGCTGGGTCCCCCGCCCGGACGGTCCTACCGCATACCGGCCGGAGCCGATCCGCCGCCCGTTGAGATAGAGGATGTACTCCTCGTCGGCCGAGACGAGCAGCCGGCCCGCCGCCGGGGGCGGGTCGAGGGTGAAATCGCGCAAGAGGTAGAAGGCGACGGGCGAGCTCTCGTCGCGCGCCAGCGGCTTCCAGATCCACTCCGCTTCCCCGGTGGGGAGAGTGAGCCGCGCCCGCACCGCCCCCACCAGGTGGGTCCCCAGGGCGAGGGCGAAAAGGGCGAGGAGCCCCAGAGCGAGCCGCCGCGAGATCGGGGGACGGGGGAGCACAGGGGGGAATCTAGCACCGGTTGACACCCCCATCCCCCCCGCCGTAGATTAGGCCGTGCACCCCTTGGAAAACCCGCACCCCGGACCGCTGCCCCCCTGCGACGGCCGCACCGGCATCGTCTGCGCCATCCCGGCGCGCTATGCCTCGACCCGGCTGCCCGGGAAGCCGCTCCTGGCCATCGCCGGCCGGCCGATGATCGAGCACGTCTACCGGCGGGTCGAGCAGGCCCGGGGGTTGACCCGGGTGGTGGTGGTCACCGACGATCTGCGGATCGCCGAGGCGGTCTCCGGTTTCGGCGGCGAGGTCGAGATGACCCCACCCGAGTGCGCCTCGGGCACCGACCGGATCGCCCATGCCGCCCGCGCCTGGACGGCGGACGCGGTGGTCAACGTCCAGGGGGACGAGCCGCTCATCGATCCGGAGGGGATCTCGGCCATCGCCCGCCACCTGGCGGAGCACCCGGAGGACGCGGTCGTCACCTTGGCCGCCCCCGCCCTCCCCGGGGAGCTGGACAACCCCAACGCGGTCAAGGTCGTCCTCGATCGAGAGGGCTATGCCCTCTACTTCAGCCGATCTGCGATACCCTATGCCCGGCAGGCGGGGGGAGCGACGCCGCTGAAGCACATCGGGATCTATGGCTACCAGAGGCAGGCGCTGCTCCGGCTGGCCGGCCTCCCCCCAACCCCCTTGGAGATCAGCGAGTCGCTCGAGCAGTTGCGGGCGCTCGAAAACGGCATCCGAATCCGCGTGCTGCCCGCTCGGCTGGCCTCGCCCGGGGTCGACACCCGGGAGGACCTGGAGAGGGTGGAGCGGCTGTTGGCGGCGTCTCAAGGACACGAGTAAAGGAGATCGACCATGGCGACCAAGTTCATCTTCATCACCGGCGGCGTGGTGTCCTCCCTCGGCAAGGGGGTGGCTGCCTCCTCCGTCGGCGCGATCCTGGAGGCGAGGGGCTTCTCGGTCACCCTGATGAAGTTCGACCCCTACGTCAACGTCGATCCGGGGACCATGTCCCCCTACCAGCACGGCGAGGTGTTCGTCACCGACGACGGCGCCGAGACCGACCTGGACCTCGGCCACTACGAGCGCTTCACCCACACGCTGACCAGCAAGCGCCACAACTACACGACGGGGAAGATCTACGAGTCGGTGATCAACAAGGAGCGGCGGGGCGACTACCTGGGGAAGACCGTCCAGGTCATCCCCCACATCACCGACGAGATCAAGGAGGCGATGCGCCGGGTGGGCGACGATTATGACGTGGTGATCGTCGAGATCGGCGGCACGGTGGGCGACATCGAATCGCTGCCGTTCCTCGAAGCCATCCGCCAGTTCCGCCAGGAGCTGGGGCGCGGCAACGCGGTCAACATCCATCTGACCCTGGTCCCCTACATCGCCGCCGCCGACGAGCTGAAAACCAAGCCCACCCAGCACTCGGTGCGCGAGCTGCGCGAGATCGGCATCTCGGCCGACCTCCTGCTCTGCCGCTGCGACCGCGTCCTCCCCGATGACATGAAGCGGAAGATCGCCCTCTTCTGCAACCTGGAGCCGCGGCAGGTGATCGCGGCGCGCGACGTGTCGACCATCTACGAGGTCCCCCTCATGTTCTGCCGCGAGGGGCTGGACGACATCCTCCTGGAGCTTTTGAACCTTCCCCATTACGACCGCGACCTCTCGCGCTGGGAGAGCCTGGTGGCGCGGATCAAGAACCCCCACCACCGGGTGCGGGTGGGGATCGTCGGCAAGTACGTCGAGTTCCCCGACGCCTACAAGAGCTTGAACGAGGCCCTCCTCCACGGCGGCATCGCCAACGACTGCGCGGTCGAGCTGGTCTACGTGCCGTCCGAGGGGGTCGAGGGGGGGAGCTGGCCGCGCGAGATCTTCGAGGTCGACGCCCTGCTGGTGCCGATCGGCTTCGGCCAGCGGGGGACCGAGGGGAAGGTGCGCGCCATCCGCTACGCCCGCGAGCACAAGGTGCCGTTCTTCGGCATCTGCCTGGGGATGCAGTGCATGGTGATCGAATTTGCGCGGAACGTCTGCGGCATCAAGGACGCCACCTCCTCGGAGTTCGATCCCGACACCGATCACGCGGTGATCTACAAGCTGCGCGACCTCCTGGGGGTCGAGGAGATGGGCGGCACCATGCGCCTGGGGGCCTACCCCTGCCGCTTGAAGGAGGGGACTCTCGCCCGCCGTATCTATGGGGTGGCCGAGATCAGCGAGCGTCACCGCCACCGCTACGAGGTCAACCAGAGATACCTGTCGACCCTGGTCGAGCACGGCCTGGTGATCTCCGGCCTCTCGCCGGACGGCAAGTTCGTCGAGATGATCGAGCTGGCCGACCATCCCTGGTACCTGGGTTGCCAGTTTCACCCCGAGTACAAGTCGAAGCCGACCGAGCCGCACCCGCTCTTCGTCTCCTACATCGCGGCCGCCCTGGCGCACAAGACCGCAGAGGTGCGGCAGGAGCGCAGGTCGACCGATACCGCCCGGATCTCGGGGATCGCCGAGATCGAGGAGCCGGCCGAGCTGCGGGCGGAAGGTTGATGCCCGAGATCCCGCGGTGGAGCGTTTCCCCGGTCGAGCTGGCGCCGGGGGTGAGGATCGGCGGTGCCGGGGATTTTCCCGTCATCGCCGGCCCCTGCGTCGCCGAGAGCGAGGAGCTGGTCCTCAGGACCGCCCGCCTCCTCGCCGCCATGGCCACCCGCCTCTCCCTCCCCCTGATCTTCAAATCTTCCTTCGACAAGGCCAACCGCAGCTCGATCCGCAGCTACCGCGGCCCCGGGCTCGCGGCGGGGCTGCACCTCCTCTCCCGGGTGCGCGAGGAGACCGGCCTGCCGCTCCTGACCGACGTCCACGAGCCCGCCCAGTGCGCCCTGGCGGCCGAGGTCTGCGACGTCCTCCAGATCCCTGCCTTCCTCTGCCGGCAGACCGACCTGGTGGTCGCCGCCGCCGCCACCGGCCGGGCGGTCAACGTCAAGAAGGGGCAGTTCCTGGCGCCGGACGACCTGCGCCGGGTGGTCGAGAAGGCGCGGAGCACCGGCAACCACCGGGTGACGGTGACCGAGCGGGGGTGCTCGTTCGGCTACCACGACCTGGTGGTCGACATGCGCGGCTTCGACCGCATGCACGAGGACGGGATCGCCGTGATCTACGACGTCACCCACTCCCTCCAGCTCCCGGGAGCGGGAGCGGAGGAGAGCGGCGGCGCCCGCCGCTACGCCGAGCCGCTCGCGAGGGCCGCCGTGGCCGCCGGGGCGGACGGCGTCTTCCTGGAGGTCCACCCCGACCCCGACCACGCCCGCTCCGACGCCGCCGTGCAGCTCGACCCCGAGCGGGCGGAACGGCTGCTGGCCTCGCTCCTCGCGGTGCGGCGGGCCCTCACCCCCGGCCCGGTGTCTCCTGAGGGTACAAAGTTATGAGCGCGCTCCCGGCGGCGATGCCGCGCCGCCGCTCGCCCCGTCAGGTCGCCGCCGAGGTCCTGGAGACCGAGGCGGCGGCGGTCCGCGGTTTGCTCCCCCAGCTCGACGAGCGATTCGACCGCGCCGTGGCCCTCCTCCAGGGCTGCGCCGGCCGGGTGGTCTGCACCGGCATGGGCAAGAGCGGCCTGGTCCTGAAGAAGGTCGCCGCCACGCTCTCCTCGACCGGCACCCCGGCCCTCTTCCTCCATCCCGCCGAGGCGGTGCACGGCGACCTGGGGATGATCGTGCCGGGGGACGTGGTCCTCGCCGCCTCCTACTCCGGCTCGACCGAGGAGCTGCTCCGCCTGGTCGAGACGTTGAAGCGGCTCGGCGTTCCCCTAGTCGTGATGACCGCCAACCCGGGGAGCCCGCTCGCCCGCCATGCCGACGTCCACCTGCCGGTGGCGATCGACCGCGAGGCCTGTCCCCTGAACCTCGCCCCCACCGCCTCGACCACCGCCACCCTCGCCCTGGGCGACGCCCTGGCCATGGCTCTTCTCGAGGCGCGCGGTTTCACGAGCGAGGACTTCGCCCTTCTCCATCCCGCCGGCCAGCTCGGCAAGCGCCTGCTGAAAGTCGAGCAGCTGATGCACGAAGGCGACGCCCTGCCGCGGGTCGAGGCCGCGGCCTCGATGCGCGAGGCGATCTACGAGATGTCGAAGAAAGGGCTGGGGATCACCGCGGTGACCGACGTGGCGGGCGAGGCGGGGCGCCTCGTGGGTTGCATCTCGGACGGCGACCTGCGCCGGCTGCTCGCCGACGACGAGGACCTCCTCAAGAAGACCGCCGGCGCCTGCATGCGGCGGCAGCCGCGCACCATCGCCGCGGATGAGCTCGCCCCGGCGGCGCTCAAGATCATGGAGGAGAACCGGATCACCTCGCTCTTCGTCTGTGGGGGCGAGGCCGGCGATCGCCTGGTCGGCGTGGTTCACCTCCATGACCTCTGGGGCCTGGAGCTCTTCTGAGGTGCCGGCCCTCTCCCCCGAGATCCTGGCCCGCCGGGCGGCGCGGCTCACCTGGCTGCTCTTCGACGTCGACGGCGTGATGACCGATGGCCGGCTCGTCTATGGCGCCCAGGGGGAGGCGTGGAAGGTCTTCGAGGTGCGCGACGGCCTCGGCCTGAAGCTTGCCCAGCGCGCCGGCTTGAAGGTCGGCATCTTGACCGGCCGGGAGAGCCGGGCCCTCGCCTACCGCGCCCGGGAGCTGGGTGTGGACACCCTGATCATGGACCGCACCGACAAGGGGCCGGCCTTCCGCCAGTTCCTGGAGCATCAAGGCGTGCAAGCGGAAGAGGTCGCCTACCTGGGCGACGACCTCGTCGACCTGCCGGTCCTCACCCGCTGCGGCCTCTCTTTCGCTCCGGTCGACGCCGTGGCCGAGGTGCGGGAGCGGGTCGACTGCGTGCTGACCCAGCGCGGCGGGCGCGGGGTGGCGCGCGAGATGGTCGAGATCGTTCTCCGCGCGCGCGGCGACTGGGAGCGGGTCGTGGCACCGTTCTTCGCGTGAGACCGCCCACCGCCCTCGAAGGCCGTCCCGCCGGCCGGACGCGTCCACGAAAATGGACCGCCCGGCTGGAGCCGCTCGTCCCGCCGCTCGTCCACGGCCTCTCCTTCCTCCTCGGCCACCTCGGCTGGCGGACCGTCCAGCGGATCGGCCGCGGGATTGGCCGCCTCGCCTGGACCCTCGGCCGCCGCGACCGCCGGCGGACCCTCGATCACCTGGCCCTCGCTTTCCCCGACCTCCCCGAGAGGGATCGCCGGAGCCTCGGCCGCGACTGCTTCCGCCACCAGGGGATGAACCTCGCCGAGTGCCTCCACCTCCTCCACCACGACTGCGCGGATCTCGGCCGGCACGTCGAGATCCACGGCTGGGAAGAGCTGGAGCAAGCGCGGGCGACCGGCCGGCCGGGCATCCTTCTGACCGGCCACTGCGGCAACTGGGAGCTCCTCGCCGCCACTCTCAACTGCCGGGGTCTCGGCATGGCGGTGGTGGCCAGGTCGCTCGACGAGCCGCGCCTCCAGGGGATGCTCGCCGGCCTGCGCCGCCGTTTCGGCACCGCCACCATCGAGCGCGGCAGCGAGGGTGCAGCGCGGCATATCCTCGGCACTCTCCGCCGGGGCGGGATGCTCGGCATGCTGATCGACCAGGACACCAAGGTCGACGGCGTCTGGGTCCCCTTCTTCGGCCGCCCGGCCTTCACCCCGGTGGGAGCGGCGAAGCTCGCCCTGCGCCAGGGGACCCAGGTGGTCCCCGCCTTCATTGAAAGGCGACCGGACGGCACCCACCTCGTCCGCATCTTCCCGCCCCTGGAGCTGCCGGAGGACCCGCAGGAGGCAACGGCGCGGATGACCGAGCTCATCGAGGAGCAGGTGAGGCGGCGGCCCGAGCAGTGGGTGTGGATGCACCGGCGGTGGCGACGGCAGCCGGTCGAGGGGGGTGGTTCCACATGAAGAAGAAGCTCACTGAAGCGCCTCCCGCTCTCCCCACGGTGTCCGAGGAGCCAGCTTTCGCCGAGGTCCTGGAGATGATCCAAAACGCCCGCGGGCGCGCTCTGGCGGCCGTCAATACGGCGCTCGTCGACCTCTACTGGCGTCTGGGTGAATACATCTGGCGCAAGCTGGAGACCGCGACCTGGGGAGATGGCGTCGTAGGGTCCCTCGCTGTCTACATCGCCCGGCGCCACCCAGGCTTGAAGGGCTTCACTCGGGCCAATCTCTTCCGCATGCGCCAGTTCTACGACACCTACCGAGGCGACGAAAAAGTCGCGCCACTGGTGCGACAATTGCCATGGAGCCACAACCTGCTGATCTTGAGCCGCTGCAAGCGCCCGGAGGAACGTGAGTTCTACCTCCGCTTGGCGCAGCAGGATCGCTGGTCGCGGCGCGAGCTCGAACGCCACCTCGCGGGCGCTCTGTTCGAGCGGGCCGTACTGCATCCGCCAAAAGTCTCGACAGCGTTGAGAGAATTGCACCCCGGTGCCGAGGCGGTCTTTCGGGACGCCTACCTCGTCGAGTTCCTGGATCTGCCCGACGGTCATGAGGAGGCCGACCTGCACAGGAGTCTCCTGGTCAACCTGCGCCGGTTCCTGGCCGAGTTGGGGCGCGACTTCTGCTTCGTCGGCAGCGAGGTGTTGCTCCAGGTGGGTGGTAGGGACTTCGCGCTCGACCTGCTCTTCTTCCACCGTGGCCTGAACTGCCTGGTCGCCATCGAGCTCAAAATCGGTGAATTCCAACCCGAGCACCTGGGCAAGTTGGAGTTCTATCTGGAGGCTCTCGATCGTGATATCCGTAAGCCGCATGAGCGCCCGTCGATCGGCGTCCTGCTCTGCGCCAGCAAAGACAACGAGGTGGTCGAGTACGCGCTTAGCCGCTCACTCTCACCGGCGCTGATCGCCGAGTATCAGACCCGGCTGCCGGACAAGAAACTGCTCCAAGCCAAACTGCACGAGTTCTACGCTTTGACCGCGGCGGGAACAGAATGATGTCGAAGAAGACGCCGGAATCGACAGCTCCACGCCCGGATAGAGAGCTTGGCGGCAGACATGGGGAACTTTGGCGCCGGATAGACTATCCTGGCGCAGGATAGAGAGCTTCACGCCAAACATAGGGAGCTGGGCGCCCGGATAGAGGGGTTCTGGCGCCCGATAGTCTATCGGGGACGCTGGATAGACTATCCTGGCGCCCGATAGACTATCCGGGAGCTCGATAGCCTATCCGGGGTGCCGGATCATCGACTCTGGCATCGGTGCGGCGAGGGGCTGCGGGCTGATCGCGCAACCCTGTAGGTTTCGGATACGTAGTAGCTCTATACACCAGCGAACCATCCCAAGGCTGTTGCGCCGCACGGGAGGAGCCTGCCGATGTTTGCACGACTGATGGGACTGCGCACGATCTCTCCGAAGGATCTCCACCGGCTGATCCAAGAGGGCGGGGCCACCGCGATCGACGTCAACTCGCCTGGCAGTTGGGTGGAAGCCCGCGTCCCCGGCGCCGTGAACCTCGATCCCACGGCCTTCGCCCCGGCCGATCTCCCCGGGGACCGGATGTCTCTGCTCGTCTTCTACTGCTCCAACCCCTTGTGTCGCAAAGCCCCCAACGCAGCGCTCCGAGCGCGTAAGCTCGGGTATGAGAACGTGCGCGTCATGTCGGCTGGAATCAAAGGCTGGCTGAGCGCGAGGCTGCCGGTCGAGTCGGGCGCCCGAGCCTGAGTACTCCTGCCCGAATCCCTGGAAAACGCTCCTTCGGCACCAGTCTTAGATAGAGGGAGGTCCGCCAGGCCACGGACGAGCGAACCGCGGCAGCGGGCCTTTCCTTGTTCAAGCTCGAAGGGAGAAAATCCATGCGCAGCCGCTCGATCCTCGCCCTCGCCCTGTTTGTCGGCCTCCTCGTGGCCGTCGCCGCCTTCGCCAGCCCGGGCGAGGCTCCCACATCCCCGAATCCGGACTTTCCAGTCTGGCTGGCGGCCGCCTCCGGCGATGCCGTCGGGACCCCGGCACCCTTGCCCATGGCCTTCCTCTGCCAACCGAACGGCACCTTCTGCCAGCAAGCCCAGTGCGCCTGCCAGCAGCACGGCGGCGCTTGCCTCTGCGGCGGTACTCTGTTGTCCTGCAACCAGTTCAACCATACGTTCTCGTGTCTGTGCAAGCAGTGCTGAGGCCGGCGTAGCCGCCGCGGCGCCAAGGGAGTACGCCGCTTACGACTGCGGCCAACGGGTTCCAGGGGGCAGCCGTTGCCCCCTGGAGCTCGCCGTGTGCTGCAGCCGGCGGACCCGCTTGACGGGCCAAACTCAGGTGGTCATACTTAGGGTATGAAGACGGCAGTATCCATTCCCGACGCTGTATTCGAAGAGGTCGAGCGCCTCGCTGCTGAGTTGCAGACCTCCCGTAGTCAGCTCTACAGCCGCGCGCTGCAAGAGTTTGTGGCACGACATGCGCCCGATCGCCTGACGGAAGCGATGAATCGTGTAGTCGACGATGTAGGGACCGATGTCGACCCGTTTAGCCAGAGAGCCGCGCGGCGAGTGCTGGAGCAAGTCGAGTGGTGATGGGCCAGGGTGAGGTCTGGTGGGCCGACTTGGGGGAGCCCATCGGATCTGGCCCTGGATATCGGCGGCCGGTCGTCGTCGTGCAATGCGATGAGTTGAATCAAAGCCGGGTCAGCACAGTTGTATGTGTGCCGCTAACGAGCAACTTGAAGTGGGAAAGCGCACCCGGTAATGCGCTGTTGACGGCAAGAGCGACAGGCCTTGCAAGGGATTCGGTCGCGAATGTATCGCTGATTGTCGCGGTCGACAGGCGCCAGCTGACCGAACGCGTCGGCAAGCTGCCACGACGCGACTTGGAACTGGTGCTCGCAGGAATTGACATACTTCTCGGACGCTAGCTCCAGTTCTACGACACCTACCGAGGCGACGAAAAAGTCGTACCACTGGTGCGACAATTGCCATGGAGCCACAACCTGCGCATCTTGAGCCGCAAGCGCACGGAGGAACGTGAGTTCTACCTCCGCTTGGCGCAGCGGGATCGCTGGTCGCGGCGCGAGCTCGAACGCCACCTCGCGGGCGCTCTGTTCGACGGGGCCGTGCTGTGTCAGCCAAAAGTCTCGACAGCGTTGAGAGAATTACAGCCCTGCGCGGAGTTGGTCCTGAGTATTGCTCGCAGGCAACGCAAAAGGGCTCCGTAAGACATCCGGCGGATGGGGGTTAGCTGTCCTAAGAAACTTAGTCTTCTGGACGTATGTCGGCCTGGCCTCTAGGATTAGCATAAGGGTCGCTCATGCGCTTAAAGATCTCAGCAGACGCCAATGTGAGGCCTGTACCGAAGACAAGTTCGGAGCCTTTTGGCGAGGTCGGACGTACCACGATCAATCCACTATCCTTACCACCTGGAAATTTTCTGAGCAACTTAGATTTATAGGGAGTCAATTCTGCATCAGTAAGGCCCCAGGCGATGCGGACGTAATAGCTTTTTCCTCCAGCAAGGTCGTTCAGCTTGCTCAGTTGGCCAACCGCTTTGTCAACGTAATCGAGCAGCTTGCTCTGATCTTTAAGATCCTTTTGGGCACTCTCAAGTAGTAGTCGTGTGCCGTCGAGCTTCTCCTGGAGCAATTTGTTCTGATTTTCCTGGCGAATTCTTGTCGTTTCCGAATTGGTCGCCGCTTCGCGTGCTGCAATGGTGCCAACGACAAAACTCGACACCGCCAGGGCTGTGAGAATCGCCTTCTTCTTCACACTTCCGTCGCCTGTCAGGGCGCTGTACAGCGCGGTGAGGGAAGCCACAAGTACTCCGAGAACTGTGAGCCACATTATCATGTGATATCCTATTGGCCCTTGGCCAAACTTCGAGAGTCGCCCGGCAGAGCCGGGGAGGTGTCGTAATCGTCATAGGCGTCCATTCCCGCGCTATCCCAGTCTTCGGCAAAGGTAGCGAGCCGAGCTCGTAGCTCTGCCGCCTGCCCCTCGTCCATCCCGCGACTCCTGAGGTCGATGCGGCGCTGAGGACCCAGGAACGTCACCAGGACCGGCACCTCCTCACCCACGTCCTCCGGGGACTCAGCGAGCTCGATTCGGCCTTCCGGGTAGAGGCCGAGCAACGCGCGTTCGGTGATTTCCAGCTCTTCACGGTCGCTATGGACCACGTAGAGCTCCCGCAGCGGAGCATCGCGATGGAGCCTCAAGTACGCACGGAGAGCGGTCTCCCCATCCGAGAATGCATCGACGACGGCCAGTTCATCCAGTTGCCGTTTCCCCGATTTCGAATGCGCGAGCAGCGCCTCGACCAGGAGCCACTGGTGAGGATAATGCTGTCGGACATCCGTCCAGATCATGCAGGCCTCCGCTGCGCCTCGACGAGTCGCCTCTCCGTTGCGGCTCTGGTCCTTTAGCTTACCGCAGAAATGTCCTCACTCCGGCCAGAGGGCCACCTGTTGCCTTAGGACATGAACCGTCCTGCGCCGGTTGAGCTCTTCGCTGCGGCGGTTCAGATCCCCACCGCTCCGGTTCAGCTCTTCACCGCCCCTGTTGGATTCCTCACCGCTCCGGTCTAGATCTACACCGCCGCGGTTCAGTCGTTCACCGCCGCGGCCCAGTTCCTCTTCGGGCCGATTTGCCTCTACACCGCTCCGGTTCAGCCCTTCACCCGCCCAGATGGGTTCTTCACCGCCGCGGAACCGTTCTTCACCGCTCCGGTACAGGACTTCACCGCCCGCAAAAGGTTCTTCACCACTCCGGAACAGTCCAGCACCGCCCCTTATCGGGGCTTCCTGGGTCTCCTCCCGTCTACGACCCGGCCCCGGCGCACCGCGGGCTTCCTCGCGACGAAGGCCGTGTGCGCCAGGGCGAGAGGGACGCTTCCGTAGGCGCGGGCCGTGCGGACCTCGAAGCCGGCTTCGACGAGCGCCGCCTTCACCTCCTTCTTCGGGTAGAGCCGCTGGCGGTGGACCTCTGCGCCCCGGCGGAGGTCGTCGCCGCCCTCGAAACGGAGGAAGCTCATGCTCCGGGTGAGGATCCGGGCCTTGGGGTCCTCCCGGACGTCCACCGTGATCGCCCAGCACGGCCCGGAGGTCAGGCCGTGGCGGGGCCGGTCGGGGAGGACCTGGCCGGGCTCGGCCACGTCGAAGATGAAAAGACCGCCCGGAGGGAGGGCGGCGTGGACGCGGGCGAAGAGGGAGCGGAGGACGGCGGCTCCGGCGATGGCGGCGGGGACGTCCGGCTCCTCGGGGTCGAAGAGGTAGTTGATGCACTCGCCCAAGGCGGTCACCGCGGCGCAGCGGGGGAGCTGGACCTCGTGGAGGGAGCCCTCGAGGAAGGTCGCCTCGGGCGCCCGCCGGCGGGCGAGGGCGAGCATGCTGGGGGAGA